>CAIXRH010000025.1 GCA_903921785.1 uncultured Pseudomonadota bacterium | reverse complement strand
GCCGCCCCCGCCCGCCCCGGCCGCGCCCCCGCGCGCCGCCGCCGCACCCCGCCTCGCGACCCTCGCGATCCCCGGGCCCCGCGCCTTCGCCGCCGTCGCCCGCGACGTGATCGACGCCGTCTTCGCCATGGACCCGAGCATCGCCTCCGGCGCCGGCCTCTTCGACGACGCCGTACGTGTTCCTTCGTACACCCCCGAGGCCACGGCCGCCCTGCACCGCCGCCTCACCGGCGACCTCGCCAAGCTCCGCCGCCTCCACGCGATGGGCGGCCAGAAGTGGGACCTCGACCTGCAGATCGACGCGCGGTGGATCTTCGCCCAGGCCGAGCTCGTGGACCACGTGATGACGGTGGAGAAGCTCTACGAACGTCGCCCCGGGCAGTGGCTGGAGCCGACCGCGAACAACCTGATCGCGCTGGAGAGCTACGCCCCCGACCGCCCCGAGCTGGTGACCGCGGTCCTCGACCAGGTCCCAGGGATGATCGCCGAGATGCGCGGGCTGCTCACCCAGCCGACGAAGCGCGATCTGGAGACCGGCATCCGGCTCGCCGCCGCCCTGGAGGCCACGGCGCGTGCGCATGGCCACACGGCCGCCGCCGAAGCCCTCGCCGCCTGGCAGGCCGACGCCGCGAAGCTCACCCCCACCGCCGAGTTCGGCGTCGTCGGCGCCGAAACGTACAGCTGGCGCTACCGCCACGCCATGCTCCTGCCCTGGTCGCCGGACGAGCTCCTCGCCAAGGCCCAGGCCGAGCTCACCCGGGTGGACGCCGAGATCGCCGCCCTCCCCACCCCGCCGCCGCCCACGCCCACCGACGCGCAGCTCGCCCGCGCCCGCGCGCTCGACCAGGCGAGCCTCCTCGCGCTCTATGACTCGATCGAAGCGGCGAACCGCGAGGCGACCGTCCGGGGCGGCTGGGTCACCATCCCCGACGCGGCCGGGCCGATCCACAGCCGACCCACGCCCGCGGCGATGATCCCGCTCACCGGCGACGGCGGGAGCATGAACCCCCCGCCGACCTACGCCACGAGCAACATCGGCTGGTGGAACGTGGAGCACTTCGACAGCACCATGTCGGAGGCGGACCGCATCGCGACCGTCGTCGGCTCGGAGAACTTCCTCGAGAACGGGATGGGCACCTATTCGGCGCACGAGGGCTGGCCCGGGCACCACCTCCAACTCTCGGTCGCGCGGCTCAACCCCGACCCGATCCGCTCGATCCTCCCGGATTGTACGCAGAACGAAGGTTGGGCGCTCTACGCCGAGCAGGCGTTCTCCGAGCACGGCGGGCTCGGCCACACCGACGGTGCCCGGCGCACGCTCCTCGGCAGCTACCGTGCACGAATCGCCCGCGTGGTCTACGACGTGAACATCGAGCGCGGCACCTGGACCCTCCAGCAGGCCGCGGACTTCAAGTACCGGAAACCCGCAGGGGAGGGCACGGTCGACGAGGACCTCCTCCGCTCCATCAACTGGCCCACCCAGCTCGTCTGTTATTACGCGGGCAAGCAGCAGATCCTCGAGCTCAAGGCCGAGGCGAAGGCGAAGCTCGGGCCAGCGTTCGACGAGCGGGTCTTCCACGACACGCTGCTCCAGGCCGGATCGATCCCCTATGCGCTCGTCCGGGCGAAGGTGCTCGGCGAAGCGGTGCCGGCCTGGCCGGAGGACTAGGTTTTAGGGGATGCGCGGTCCGCGGTGATGCAAGCGCCCACTGGCCGCTCCCGCGGCCCGGGGGGCCGGCGCCTCGGCGAGCTAAGCTCCGCGGCGATGATGCTGCCGCCCGCCCGGTCGCGCTTTCCCCTCCCGGTGGCGGCGCGGCGGGCTGTGCGCGTCGTCCACGCCGACGAGATCCGCGGGATCGACGACTTCTACGAACGGTTCGCGCACGAGCCGCTGGTCGTACGCGGAATCTGGCCGCCGGGCCACCCCGCCCGCGAGCTCTCCCTGGCCGACGTGCAGGCGGGCCTCGGTTCGCGCCCGTTGGATGTCTGGGACACCCGCCGGCAGGACTACCTCGCCGTCCCGCTCGGCGCGTTCTTCGAGGCGTTTGCCCGCGGCTCACCCGCCGACGGCAGCGGGTGGAACATCGTCGACCACCACATCGTCGACACCCCGCTCGCCCCCTTCGCGGCGCCGCCGCCGTTCCTCCGCCGCAACTGGTTCGTGGGCGCACCGGTGAGCTGGGACGGCATGGAGCGGAGCGTGGTGCTCACGCCGGCCGGGCGGTTCAGCCCCCTGCACCTTGACAGCTACGGGATGCAGGGGTGGATGGCGCTCGTGGCCGGTCGGAAGACCTGGGAGTTCCTCTCCCCGGCGGAGACTCGGGCGGCGTGGCTCGGCGAAGAGCGACGCTTCTTCGACGCACGCACCGACGATCCCGCGCGCGTGCCTGGGCTCGCCACCGCCACCGCCTACACCGCCACCCTGGAGGCCGGCGAGCTGCTGTTCTTCCCGGGCGGCTGGGCCCATCAGGTGGACACGGACGAGGCCAGCCACGGCTTCGGCGGCAGCCTGCTCAATGAACACCAGGTGGAAGCGCACGTGCGCGGGTGGCTGTGGGAGCGGGAGCAGGGGGTCGCCGGGGACCTCGACCTGCGGGCCGCGCTCGAGCGGATGCCCGCCGAGCGGGTGCACACGCCCGGCGGGCGCGCGAACCTCACCGCGGCGCTGCGGGCGTGCGCCGAATGGGAGGCGAGGGCGGGAGGCGCTGGGTGACGGCGGGCGGCGCGCCCGCGCCACGGGCGACTACCGCAAGGTGTCGAACGCCTTGCTGCCGGCCTCGAGCAGCTTCACGTTGGCGGAGCCGTTCTGGGGCGGGTCCCACATGTAGTAGACCTTGCCCGCCGAGAGCTTCGTGGCGGCCAGCTCCGCGCCCTGGACGGCGCCCCGCGCCTTGTCCGCGGCCGGGAGGCTCGCGGTGAGCGCCTTGATCCACATCGCGTCGCCATCACGCCGGACCGCGTAGAGGTGCGACGCGTCGCCCAGGCAGCGGGCCTCGACCTTCGTGACGCGCACGGCTTCGGCGGAGAACGAAGGACAGTCGGCGGCGGCGGCGGGGAGCACGAAGGCGAGGAGGAGGTGCATCGCCGGTGCGTATCGTGCGGCGGCGCCCTCGGCAGGGCGGACGATCGGGGGGGCGCGGGAACCGGGCCGCCGCCGCGGTTGTCCGTGGCGGCACCCTCGGAGCGCGGATGTCCTTCTTCTGGTTCTTGGTGATGGTGGGCTGCGGGCAGGACGCCGAGAAGGAGGCGCCCGCATCGGCGCTCCGAGAAGCGCCGGGGGAGGGCGCAAAGGCGGCGGCGGCCCCGACGGAGAGAGGCCCTTCGGATTCGGCGCTCCGGTCGAGGGTGTCCCCCGAGGAGCAGCGTGAGGAGGCGCGGCGCGCGCTCGAACTCCAGGAGCTCGGCACCGCGGGAAGCGATGACGGAAAGCAGCGGGACATCCTCGGCGACCAGGCCGGAACCTCTCAGGCGCTCGACGAGGCGCTCGCGGGGGTCTCGGGGGCCGGGGTCACCGCCGGCCGGGCGGACCACCGCGACGACGGGCTGATGGGCGCCACCGGGACCCAGTTCGGGGAAACGGTCGGGCGCGGCGGGGGACACGCCGACGCCGCGTACGGTGGCGGCGCGGTGGACCACCTCGGCGGTGCCTCGGGCACGGAGCGGCCCGCCGAGCCGCTGCCCGCGGGGCTCGGCGGCCGCGGGCACAAAGGCGAGTCCACCGCCGCGCAGGGCGCGAAGGTCGATGGGCGAGCCACCGCCGCGCCCGCCGGCGCTGGAGACACCTACGCCCGGCACGTGGAGTCGGGCTTCGTGGACCCCGCGGTGCAGCCGCTCTCCACCTTCGCGGCGGACGTGGACACAGCGTCGTACAGCAACACCCGCCGTTATCTCCGCGAAGGCTCCCTCCCGCCGGCCGGCGCCGTGCGCGTGGAGGAGATGGTCAACGCGTTCGGCTACGACTACGCCGCCCCCACCGGCGCGCCGATCGCCACCTACACCGAGCTCACCACCGCGCCGTGGGCGCGGGACCGGCTGCTCCTGCGGATCGGGGTGAAGGCCCGCGAGCTGCCGGCCCACGAACCTGTAGCCCGCAACCTCGTCTTCCTCGTGGACGTCTCGGGCTCCATGGCGAACGACGACAAGCTGCCGTTGGTCCGCCGCGCGCTCACGTCGCTCGCGTATGCGCTCGGGCCGAAGGACCACGTGGCGATCGTCACCTACGCCGGCCACGCGGGCGTCGCGCTGCCGCCCACCTCGGGGGCCGACGCGTACCGCATCCTCGCCGCGATCGACGACCTCACCGCCGGGGGCAGCACCGCCGGCGCCGAGGGCATCCGCACGGCCTACGCCCTCGCCCGGGAGCACTTCGACACCGGCGCGGTCAACCGGGTGATCCTCGCCACGGACGGCGACTTCAACGTGGGGGTCTCCGACGACGCCTCGCTGGTGCGGCTGATCGAGGAGGAGCGTGAGTCCGGGGTCTACCTCTCGGTGCTCGGCGTCGGCCGCGGCAACCTCCAGGACGCGAAGATGGAGGCGCTCGCGGACCACGGCAACGGCACCTACGCCTACCTCGACTCCGAGCTCGAAGCGCGCCGTGTGCTGGTGGAGGGCCTCACCGGCTCCCTCGTGACCGTGGCGAAGGACGTGAAGCTCCAGGTGGAGTTCAACCCGGCGAACGTCGCGGGCTACCGGCTCGTCGGCTACGAAGATCGCCGCCTCGCCGACCGCGACTTCAACGACGACCGCAAGGACGCGGGCGATGTCGGAGCCGGCCACGCCGTGACCGCGCTCTACGAGCTCGTCCCGGCGGAAGGCGCTGCCGGGGTCGACACGCTGCGGTACCAGGCCTCGTCCCCGTCCGCTGCTGGCGCCCACACCGACGAGCTCGCTACGATCAAGGTTCGGTACAAGGCCCCGGAGGGCGGCGCGTCCCAGAAGCTGTCGTTCCTCGTGCGCACCGCGGTCACCCCGTTCAAGGAGGCGCGCGTCGACACCCGCTGGGCCGCCACGGTGGCCGGCTTCGGGCTCTTGCTGACCGGCTCGCGCGCCGTCGACGGCTACGACTGGGCGGACGTCCGCTCCGCCGCGCGCGCCGCCGTGGGCGCCGACCCGCGCGGGGAGCGCAAGGAGTTCCTGGAGCTGGTGGACCGGGCCGAGGCGCTGTCCAACCGCGGGTAGGCGGCTTTCCCGCGGCTGTTCATCGTGACACATATCGCTTGGCGTGGCGAAAGGGCTACCCTTCTCCCTCCGGGAGAAGGTGGCGCGCAGCGCCGGATGAGGGGGCTCACGGCGCCCCACTTCGGCCGTCCCCGCCCCCGCGGCGCTCGCCGACGCCGGTCTTGGCTCGCGAGGGTTGAGCGGGGCCGGGAGGGGGTACCAACCCTGGCCCGTCCACGCTCGCGGAGGTCGCCCGGCCGCCTCCTCCCCCCCCGCGTCGCCGTCCGCCCCCCGCCGGCATAGGCCGCGCTCCCATGCCGCTCTCCGCCGACGAAGAGGCGCGTCGCCTCGCCGCGTTGTTCCACGACAACCCGATGGGGCTGCTCTCGTTCCTCTCGGGTCAGCTCGCCGTGCTCAAGACCCAGGCCCAGGTCTTCACCGGGCTCTCCACCATCACCATCACCGTGACCGGCTTCTCCGGGCACAACATGGTCCGCGGCGGACATTTCTCCACCGGCGCGATGGTGCTGGGGATGGTGCTCGTGCTCGCGGGCATCGTCCGCACGCTCTACACGCTGCGGCAGTTGCGCTGGGTGAGCCAGGAGCTCGACGACGATCTCGTGGTCACGGCGAGGGCGGTGATCGCCCGGCGGGACGACGAACAGCAGGCGCTGGGGCAGGCCGGGGCGTTGGTCGTGGCCGGGCTCGCCGCGTACCTGGTCGCGGTGGTGCTCGCCGCGATCGCCGTCGGCGGGGCGTACTCGCCTCCGTAGCGGCGGGTCGCTCCGAGCGGCGCGCCTTCCCGGGCGGCGCCGGTTCCGCGCCCCTCGCCACCCAACCCCGATCGGAGTTAGCCCGCGCCCCTCGGTCGGAGTCCCCGGTGCCTGTGCCCTACTACATCACCACGCCGATCTACTACGTGAACGACGTGCCCCACATCGGGCACGCCTACACCACCATCGCGGCGGACGTCGCGGCGCGCTGGCAGCGGCTCAACGGGCGGGACGTCCGCTTCCTCACCGGCACCGACGAGCACGGGCAGAAGGTGATGCGGGCGGCGGCGAAGCTCGGTCGCACCTCGCAAGAGCACGTGGACATCACCCACGAGCGCTTCAAGACGTTGTGGACGCGCCTCGGCATCCAGTACGACGACTTCATCCGCACCACCGAGCCCCGGCATCAGGAGGTCGTACGCGGCTTCCTCCAGCAGCTCTGGGAGAAGGGCGAGATATACCCGAAGGACTACGCCGGCTGGTACTCCACCAGCGCCGAGCGGTTCTGGAGCGACGAGGAGGTGGCGGAGGCGGCCTGGAAGGCGCTGAAGTCCCCGGCGTTCCCCGCCGAGGAGGCGGTGGCGAAGCTCAAGGCGGGCGAGCTCGTGGGCCGCTGCCCCGACTCCGGGCAGGCCGTCGAGTGGATCACCGAGCGCAACTACTTCTTCCGGATGAGCGCCTACCAGGAGCGGCTCCTGGCGCACATCGAGGCGAACCCGCGCTGCATCCAGCCGGAGAACCGCAAGAACGAGGTCCTCGGCTTCCTCAAGAAGCCGCTGGAGGACCTCTGCATCTCCCGTCCGGCCGCGCGCCTGCCCTGGGGCATCCCGCTGCCGTTCGCGGAGGACTACGTCACCTACGTGTGGTTCGACGCGCTCTCCAACTACGTGAGCGCCCTCGGCCCGGTCGGCGGTGAGCTCCACCGCCGCTACTGGCCGGCGGACGTCCACCTCGTCGGCAAGGACATCCTCACCTTCCACACGGTGTACTGGTTCTCGATGCTCATGGCGCTCGGGCTCCAGCCGCCCAAGCAGGTGTACGCCCACGGGTGGTGGACGATCAAGCGCGAGAAGATGTCGAAGTCCCTCGGGAACGTCATCGACCCGCTCAAGCTGGTGGACGTCTTCGGCGTGGACGCGACCCGGTACTTCCTCCTGCGCGAGATCCCCTTCGGCTACGACGGCGACTACTCGCCGGACGCCGCGATCCTCCGCTTCAACAGCGACCTGGTGAACGACTTCTCGAACCTCGTGCACCGCATCGTGAAGTGGGCCGGCACCCCGGTCGGCGAGGCGGGGCCGCTCCCTGAGCTCGATGCGGAGCTGCTCGTCGTCGCCGAGCGCGCCACGGCGGGCTTCCGCGCCCAGATGGAGACGCTGCAATTCCGCGACGCGCTCGAGGCGCTCTGGGAGCTGGTGCGCGCCGGCAACAAGTACGTGGACACGGCCGCGCCCTGGGCCCTCGCCAAGAACGGGGACACCGCGCGCCTCGCGCAGGTGCTCCGCGCGCTCCGCGAGGTGCAGCGGATCGTCGCGTCGTACCTCCACCCGTTCTGCCCCACCGCCTGCGGAGAGGTGCTCGCGCGCCTCGGCCTCGCCGGGCCAGACCTCCGCGTCGCCTTCGATGTGCTGCCCGCCGGCGCCACCGCGCGCGCCGGCGATCCCCTGTTCATGCGCCTCGACATCGAGCCGACCCTCGTCGCGCTCGGTGCGGCCCCCGCGGCCCTCGCCGCGCCGGCCGAGGCGCCCGCCCCCAAGTCCAAGACCCCGCCTGCCAAGGAGGCCCCCGTGTCCGAGCCCGTCGCCGCCCCCGCCGCCCCCGCCAACATCACCTACGACGACTTCGCCAAGATCGCCCTGCGGATCGGCGTGGTGCTCTCCGCGGAGAAGCACCCCAACGCCGACCGCCTGCTCGTGCTGAAGGTGGACGTGGGCGAGCCCGAGCCCCGGCAGATCGTCGCCGGCATCGCGAAGGTGTACGCGCCGGAGGACCTCGTGGGCCGCCGCATCACCGTCGTGACCAACCTCGCGCCCGCCAAGCTGCGTGGAGTGGAGTCCCAGGGCATGCTTCTCGCCGCCGGTGGCTCGGACATCGCCTCGATCCTCTCCCCGATCCACGACGTGCCGGCGGGCAGCATCGTCAAGTGATGCGGCCGTTTCGGATCGTTGCGGCCCGGAATTTACAACAACGCTCTTGTCACACCCCCCCTGCCCGTGTCGTTAATGCGGGCGACCTTCGGAGCTACGGCATGCGGACCCAGTTCTCGCTTCTCCTCGCCATCGCGGCATTCGGCTGCTCGGACTACACCGTCAACACGAACAGCAAGGTGAACGGCAACGATGTGGAGGATGGCGAGCCCGACATCGAGGTGAAGCCCGCCAAGATCGACTTCGGGTCGCTCAAGGTCGCCGACGCGGAGACCGCCACCGAGGTCGTCACCATCTCCAATGTGGGTACCGCCCCGTTGAACCTGGCGAACGTGTACATCGAAGACGACACGATGCCGTACTCGATCAGCAACCTCGGCTCGGTGCTCGTCCCCGAAGGCGGCTCCACGACGGTCACCATCACCTTCGCGCCGATCACGTCCGCCGAGTACAACACCAAGCTCCTCATCGACAGCAACGACCCCGATGAGGCCACGAGCGACGTGAAGCTCAACGGTGCGGGCGTGGCGCCGGTGATCGACCTCTCGCCCGACGACTACGACTTCGGCACGATCTACATCGGCTGCGACACCCCGCAGCCCGTCACCGTGGCCAACACCGGCACGGCCGACCTGATCGTGAGCGGGTTTGAGTACATCACCGCGAGCAACGACCTCGCGGTGGATCAGAACACGGCCGTCAACGGCGCCCTCCCCTGGACCATCGCCCCCGGCGAGGCCAAGGAGGTCTTCATCGACTACGCGCCGCTCGACGACTACCCGGATGAGGGCACCGTCGTCGTCTCCTCGAACGACCCCCAGCAGCCCGAGGCCCAGGCCCACCAGACCGGCACGGGCGAACTCTACGGCAAGAACCTCGACGTGTACGAGCAGGCGCTCCGCTCCGCGGCCGACCTCCTCTTCGTGGTCGACAACTCGGGCTCCATGTCCGAAGAGCAGACCAACCTCACCAGCAACGTCGAGTCGTTCATCACCACGATGGTCGAGGTCGATGCCGACTGGCAGATCGGCGTCATCACCACCGACAGCCCGAGCTTCCGCGGCGACATCATCCACTACGACGACGCCGACCCCGAGTCCGAGTTCGTCACCCAGGCCACCCCGGGCACTGGTGGCTCGGGCGACGAGCAGGGCAACGAGATGGCGTACCAGTCGCTCTCTCCCGGCGGCGACGCGGGCCCCGGCTCCGACTTCCTCCGCGACGAAGCCCGGCTCAACATCGTGGTCATCTCCGACGAGACCGACTCCAGCCGGTCCCCGTGGGTCGACTACGTGAACTACTTCTGGTCGCTCAAGCCCGACACCGACATGGTCGTGGAGCACGCCATCGCCGGCGACTGGCCGAGCGGCTGCGCCACCGCGGTGGCCGGCACGGGCTACTACGAGTCCGTCTCCGCGACGGGCGGCCTGTACCTCTCCATCTGCGCGACCGACTGGTCGAGCCATCTGTCCTCGATCGCCGAGGTGGCCGCGACGGACCTGTCGAGCTTCGAGCTCACGGACTTCCCGGTGCCGAGCACGATCGTCGTCACGGTGGACGGCGTGGTGCAGACCTCCGGCTGGACCTACGACTCGGCCGACAACGCCGTGAACTTCGACGACGACCACATCCCCGCGGGTGGGTCCACGATCGAGGTGGAGTACGCCCTCTACGGCGACTGCAGCGAGTAGTCGGCGCCCGCCGCGCGGGCCGCGCTGCCGCGGTCCGTCGTCCGAAGGCCGTCCCGGGCAACCGGGGCGGCCTTCGCCGTTTTGGACGGGTTACCGGCGGGCATGCTCTTGTTGCTCGCCGCCACCGCGCACGCCGGGTTCCTCGGCGGGGTCGCGTTCGTCCCCCCGGGGGTCGGGGCCTTGTCCCTCGCCGACAGCGAGGGGTTCTCGGGCACGCTCGCCAGTGAATGGGACGGGTGGCTCACCCCGCCGCTCACCGCGCATGCGGGCTGGGCGGGGCCGCGGATGGCGCTGCTCGCGGACTTCGGGGTCATGGAGTCGATCTCCGAGAGCGCCGCCGCTGAGGTGCACACGTTCAACGTGGGCGGGGTGCGGCTCGGCGGTGACTGGCGCGGCTACCTGTGGCCACGTACGCCGGGCAAGGTGAACGCCTGGGGCACGGCGGGGATCTTCGGGGTGATCCCCAACGCCGCCGAGACCGACACCGGCTGGACCTCCGCCGAGCAGGACGAGGCCGACAAGGACTCCGCCGCCCGCCGCGCCCAGGTCGGCGGGCTCGGCGCGCTGGCGGGGGTGGGCGCCGAGTACCTCCTCGCCGACGCCGAGGGCAAGCCCGCCGTAGCCATCGGTGCGCGGTGGGTGCTCCGCGGCTTCGGCGGGTTGGACGTGGAGGAGTCCCAAACGGACTTCTCGATGCGCCTGTACTCCGAGGCGGCGCTGCTTTTGGAGTTCACGCGGTAGGGGCGGCGGGCGCCCGCCGGGATCGGCGGAGGCTTTTGGGTCCCACCTCCCGGCCCTGCTCCACCGTCGCGAGCCGAGACCAACGTCGGCGGGTGGAGTGGGGGCGTCTTCGTTTCATAGCGCGGCCACTCTTTCGCGAGGATGCCCGCCGGGGCCTTCGTCGCCCGGGCCGCGCGCGTCTCCGGGCGTTTGGCCTCCGCGACGTGCCCCGCCCACGCGCGCTGGTGCGAGGGCGGCAGGCGCTCCCACGCGAGGCGGACGTCGCCGACCAGGCACGCCGCGAGCTCCGGCGGCACCTCCACCGGCCGCGTCTCCGGGTCGGGCTCCACCACCAGCGCCACGCGGTCCCCCGCCACCGCGCCCTCCGGCAACCACTCCCTCCGGAGGACCACGCGGGCGACGCCGTCGCTGCGGTGCATCGCGCTTCGGAACGGGACGCCGCCGACCGTGCCCCGCACGGGCGCCCCCGACGCACCGAGAACGGCCGCGAACGCCGCAGGCACCTCCACGAACAACCACGTGAGGTAGGGCGGCTTGGTCCCCGCCACCAACGGGACGTCGCCCGAGAAGCGGGCAGGATCGCTCATCGCCCCGCCCGTCGGGACCGGCGCACCGAGGCGCGCCGGACCGGGATCACAGGACGCCGCTGGTGATGTTCCAGGTGATCGTGTCGTTCGCGATCGGGCCGATGACCACCTTGTCGAAGGTCTTGGTGGTGGCGTTCCAGGTGTACTGGCGGAGCTCGCGCTGCTCGTCGGAGGCCACGTAGAGCTCGAGGGTGCCGTCGCCGTTGAGGTCGGCGGGCCAGATGGCGTGCTCGAAGCCGGAGCTGTTGGTGTCGAAGTTCACCTTGTCCCAGGTGCCGTCGGCCTTCTGGGTGAGGAACCACAGGCCGGTCTTCATGGCCGCGGCCACGAGGTCGGTCTTGCCGTCCTTGTCGAAGTCGCCGGCGACGAGGAAGCGGTTCTGCTTGTCGTCGATGGTGGCGATGACGGTGTGCTCCACCTTGGTGCCCTTGAACCGGTACTGGCGGATCTCGACCGGGTGCTTCACCACCGGCTTGTCGTTCTCCAGGACGGTCTCGGCCTCGACGACCGCGAAGAACTCGGAGGGGCCGCCGCCGTCCACGTCGGCGCAGAGGATCTCCTTGGCGTGGCTCTCCTTGAAGTCGTCGAGCACGGTCTCGGACCACTTGCCGTCGAGGAACTGCTCCATCACCACCTGGCCCGGCTGGCTCTTGCCGCTGGACTGGTTGCGGGCCGAGGGGGTGGCGAAGAACTCCTTCTTGCCGTCGCCGTCCACGTCGCAGATCTCGATCTCGTGCACGAAGGTGTCGGGCGCCTTGCGGAGCTCGGTGACCGCGAACTTGCCGTCGGCGCCGAAGCTGCCGACGCCGAGCACGCCGTTGTCGTGGGTGGCCATGACGAAGTCGTCCTGGCCGTCGCCGGTGACGTCGCCGATCTCGAGGTCGCGCACCCGGTTGAACTTGCCCTCCCACTTGGGGTTCCACAGGCCTTCGCCGACCCAGGCGCCGTCCTTCTTGGTCCAGTGCTTGAGGAACGCCTGCTCGGCGCCGATGGTGTAGAAGCCGCCCTTGCCGTCGGGCAGGACCTTGTGGAAGACGTTGCTCTCGGGGTCTTCGAGCTTGGTGGACGACCACGTGTCGCCGTCCTTGCGCCACATCGTGAGCAGCGCCGGGCCGGGCTTGGGCTTGCCATCGGCGTTCTTGATGAACTGGGCTTCGGCGAGGAGCAGCGTGGGCGCGGGGCCCTCGGCCTTCTTCGGAGCCTCCGGCGCCTTGGCCTCCGCGGCGGGCGCGACCGGCGCGGCCGGCTTCGCCTCGGTGCCGCAGGAGGAGACGACGGCGACGACGAGGGCGAGGGTGCCGGTGGCCGCGAGGCCGAGGTGCGTACGGGACATGGGCGCTCCGAAGTGACGCGCCGCTAACCAGAATCGTGGGGTTGCGCCGGGGGGCGGCGGGACGTCCGGTCCGCGTGCTACCGTGGACCGATGTTCGGCCTGGGCCTCCTCGCGCTCACCGCGCGCGTGTGCGCGGCGGAGCCGGACACGGGCGACCAAACGGCACCCGCCGCGGCGCCCGCCGCCGACGAAGACGGCCTCCACCCTCCGGAGCTCCTCGCCCCGCTCGTCCCGACGTGGCCCGCCGCCGCGGACCCCGAGGCCGGGCCGGTCACGGTGCGCCTGGAGCTCGAGGTCGACGACGACGGCCGCGTCACCCAGGTCACCCTGATCGACGTCGTCGCCGCCCCGCTGGACCCCGCCCCCTTCGCCGCCGCCGCCCTCGCCGCCGCCCGGGCGGCGCGGCTGAAGCCCGCGCACATCGGCGACTTCCCGGTGCCGGTGACGGTGCCGCTCACCGTCACCTTCCTCCCCCCGCCGGTGAACCTGGAGGGCACGGTGACGCTCTCCGGCGGCGGCGAACTCCCGGCCGCCGGGGTGACCGTGCGGGCGGGCGGCCTCACCGCCGTGACCGACACCGCCGGCCGCTTCCGGCTGCGCGGCGTCCCCGCCGGCCCCGTCACGGTGGACGTCGTCGGCCCCGGGCTCACCGTGGCGCCGGTCGAGCTCACCCTCCCGGAGGGCGAGGCCGTCTCGGTGCAGCTCCGCGCGCTCCCTGACGTGGCCGACCCGGGGATCGTCGGCCGGTACCGCGTGGGGCGGGCGGAGGTGGCGCGGCGGAGCCTCGACGCGGCCGAGCTCCGCGCGATGCCCGGCTCCCTCGGCGACCCCCTGCGCGCCGTGGGCAACCTCCCCGGCACCTCGCGCTCGCCGCTGGAGACGGGCTGGTTGCTCGTGCGCGGCGGCGACCCCCGCGACACCGCCGTGTACATCGACGGGGTGCGGGTGCCGATGGTGTACCACCTCGGCGGCTACACCTCGGTGATCCACCCGGCCTTCCTCGACCGCGTGGACTTCCTCCCCAGCGGCGGCGGCGCCCGCTACGGCCGGTCCACCGCGGGCACGGTGGACGTGATCACCCGCCCCGGCGGCGACACGCCCGAGGCGCGCGTCGGCGCCAACCTCGTCTTCGCCGGCGCCTACGGCAACGTCGTCGCCGGACCGCTGAAGGTGAGCGCAGCGGTGCGCCGCAGCTACCTCGACGCCGTGCTCAGCCCGTTCCTGCCCGAGGCCGCCGCCGCCTCCATCCCCCGCTTCTGGGACTGGCAGCTCCGCCTCGACCTTGGCGCCGACCACTCGCTCTTCGGCTTCGGCTTCGCCGACACGCTCACCACCTACGGCGCGGACGGCGCGGCCGCGAACCTGGAGGTGGCGACCGAGCGTGTCCACGAGCGGTCCCGGTTCGCGGTCGGCGGGCGCACGCTCACGGTCACGCCGTCGTTTTCCTGGGAGCATGTGCGGCTGGACGTGGCCGCCTGGGAGCACACGAGCCTCCGGGAGAACCTCGGCGGCGGCCTGCGCGTGGAGCTGGAGGACGACGCGACGGCGGCGTGGAGTCCCACGGTCGGGCTGGACGCCGAGGCGTTCTCGGCCTCCGTCCAGTCCGACGCGTACACGCGCACCGAGCCGGTGTGGATGCCCGACGTCTACGCGGACGTGCGCGTGGGCCGCGACGACCAGCTCACCGTCGGCGCCCGCCTGGACACGTTGTTCGTGGGCGATCAGCCGGCGCGGCTGGGGGTGTCCCCGCGCGTGTCGGGGCGGTGGAGCGCCTCGCCGCGGTTCCGCCTGGAGGCGGAGGCCGGCGGCCACCACGAACCGCCGCCGTGGGAGCTCCTGCTCGGCCCGCCGGAGGGCGCCGACCTCGAGCTCGACGAAGCCTGGGGCGGCAGCCTCACCGCGATCGCCACGTTCGGGCCGCTGGAGCTCTCGGTCGACGGCTTCGGCCGCGCGCTCACCCGCGTCACCGAAGTCGAGGTGGACGGGAGCCTCCGGCAGGGCACCGGGTACGCGGCGGGGGCGGAGGTGTCGGCGGAGCTGCACCTGCCGCGGCTCCTGGCGCTGGCGCACGTCGGCTACACCCGCTCGATGCGGCAGGAGGACGCGGACGCGGAGGCGGTCCCGTCGCCCTACGACCAGCCGCTCACCATCGGGGTGGTGGCAACCTACGACCTCGGGCGCCGGTGGACGCTCGGGGGGCGCTTCCGCTACGGCAGCGGCTTCCCGCTCTCGGCGGACGACGCCGTGGTCTACGACGTGCTCGCGCTCCGCTCGGTCCCCGTCCCGCTCTACGACGGCCGCGCCGAGGCGTTCCACGCGCTCGACCTCAAGGTCTCCCACCGGTTCCTCTTCCGCACCTGGCGCCTGGACGCCTGGATCGACGTGCAGAACGTCTACGACCACCGCGTGCCCGAGCCGGTGGTGACCGGCCTCGCGGACCTCACCTTTCGCGACATGGGCCTCGGGCTGTTCGTGCTCCCGATCTTCGGCGTGGAGGGGCAGTGGGGGGGCGACCCGCGGCGACCTTGAGGCCGGTAGACCTTCATTTTGGTCCCCCCTCCCGGCCCTCCTCCATCCTCGCGAGCCCAGACAGGCGTCGGTGAACGCCACCGCGACCGGTCCCGCCCGCCGCGCCATTCTCCTCCCTGCGGCTCCTCGACCGCCGACGTCGACCGGGGGGCAGGGCGGCGGCGCCGGTTCCAGCCCTTCGTCGTTGGACTGTGTCCCGAGACCGCCGCCGGGACCTCAGAACGCCCGAACCGCCCGCGCCGCTTCGATCGCGTGCACCAGCCGGTTCACCTCGCCGTCGATCGCCCGCTCGCCGTCGAGCACGAGGTCGGCCGTCTCGCTGGCGGGCGCCACCCAACGTTTGTGCGCGGGCCGGACCGTGTGGAACCACTGCCGGAGCACGTCGTCCCAGGTGCGGCCGCGCTCGGCGGTGTCCCGGCGGATGCGGCGGGCGAGGCGGACGTCGTCGTCGGCGTGGACGTACACGGTGAAGTCGAAGGCGGCGCGGAGCGCGGCGTCGGCCATCACCAGGATGCCCTCCACGAAGAGCACCTCCCGCGGCTCGATGCGGTCGGTGCGCGGGAGCCGGGAGTGGGTCGCGAAGTCGTACACCGGCACCTCGGCCGCGCGCCCCTCGCGGAGGGCGGCGAGGTGCGCGCAGAGCAGCGGCGTCTCCAGCGCGTAGGGGTGGTCGAAGTCGTGGAGCGAAGGGTCGGGCGCGTCGAGGTAGTAGCGGTCGTGGGTGAGCACGAGGGCGTCGAGGCGGGCGGCGGCGAGCGAGGTGAGGGTGGTCTTCCCGGAGGCGGTGCCGCCGGCCACGCCGATGATGAAGGGGCGCATCTACACGTCTCCGGAGCGGACCTTGGCGTCGATACGCCCGCCTGGGCGCACGTCGAGCGAGTGGGCGTCGACCGTACCGAGGAGCCGGCCCGTCGGCTGGAGCACCAGCTTGTCCCGCGCGCGCACCTCGCCCTTGGCGGTGCCCGCGACGATGAGCGTGGCGGCGTCGATCTGCCCGTCCACCACGCCGCTCTCGCCGATCTCGAGCACGTCCTCGGTGAAGATGCGCCCGGTGAACGCGCCGTCGATGCGCACCCGCCCCTCAAAACTCATCTCCCCGCTGTAGCGCGCACCCTTGCCGAGCAGCGCCGCGAGCGGGTGGTCGGGCTTCGCCATCATTCGCCTCGGAGGCGCTTCACCAGCCCTTCGAGCTCGGCGTCGCTCCCGTAGTCGAGCATCACCCGCCCGCCCCCGCCGCGGCGGGTGGTCACGCGCACCTTCACCCCCACGGCGCGGGTGAGCTCCTTCGCGAGGCGCTCGAGGCCCTTGTCGGCGCGGGACGGCGGCGGCGGCGGCGCGAGGAGCTGCCGCACCATGGCCTCGGTGGCCCGCACGTTGAGGTCCTTGTCGACGACGACCTTCAGCGCTTGGGAGAACCGTTCGGGGACCTCGGCCAGCGGGAGGAGGGCGCGGGCGTGGCCGGCGCTCACGGCGCCGGAGATGATCGCTTCGCGGCCGTCGGGCGGGAGGCGCAAGAGCCGCAGAGAGTTGGCGATGGTGGCGCGGTCCTTCCCGACCTTCTTCGCCACGTCCTCCTGGCGGAGGGAGAACTCCTGGATGAGGCGCTGGTAGCCCTCGGCGGCCTCGATCGGGTCGAGGTCGGCGCGCTGGAGGTTCTCCAGGAGCGCGAGCACGAGCTGGGCGTCGGAGGCGAGGTCGGCGCCGCGGACGACCGCGGGGATCTCACTGAGCCCGGCGAGCTTGCTCGCGCGGAGCCGCCGTTCGCCGGCCACGAGCACCCAACCTTCGCGGTCCTTCCGGACCACGATCGGCATGATCACCCCGTGGTCCTTGATCGACGCGGCGAGCTCGGCGAGCTGGGCCGCGTCGAAGCGGCTGCGGGGCTGGTGGGGGTTCGGACGGATCCGGTCTACCGGGATGCGCTGGAGCGAGTCGGCCGGCGCCGAGTTGGGAGAGGACTCCCGCGCGTCGTCGGGGATGAGCGCGGCGAGGCCCCGACCGAGGGCCCCGCGGCCGGGCGCGGGCATCAGCCCACCGCCTCGATCGACCCGTCGCGCACGCCCACCCGAGCCATCAGCTCGGTGGAGAGTGCGCTGTACGCCTGGGCGCCGCGGCCAGTGGGCTCATAGTGGAAGATGCTCTTGCCGTGGCTCGGGGCCTCGGCGAGGCGCACCGAGCGGGGGATCACCGAGCGGAAAACCTCGTCGCCGAAGACGGCGCGGGCCTGGGCCTCCACGTCGCGGCAGAGGTTGTTGCGGTTGTCGTGCATGGTGAGCACGATGCCCTCGCGCACCAGGCGGGGGTTGGTGCTGCGGCGCACCGCGGCGATGGTGCGGATGAGCTCCCCGAGCCCCTCCATCGCGTAGTACTCGGCCTGCAGCGGCACGAGCACGCTGTCCGCCGCGGTGAACGCGTTGAGCGTGATGAGCCCGAGCGAGGGCGGGCAGTCGAAGAGCACGAAGTCGTACTGCCGGGGGAGGCCGGCGAGCGCGAGGTGCAGGCGCTGCTCGCGGTTGGGGAGGTTCACCAGCTCCACCTCCACGCCGACCAGGCTGGGGGTGGCCGGCGCGAGGTCGAGCCCGGCCTGGGCGGTGGGGAGGATCACCCGCTGCAGCGGCTCCAGGCCGAGGAGCGCGTCGGCGACGCCGAAGGCCACGGTGTCCCGCGGGCAGCCGAGGCCGCTCGACGCGTTGCCCTGGGGGTCGAGGTCCACCAGGAGGACCGACTGGCCGGCGCGGGCGAGCGCGGTGGCGAGGTTCACGGAGGTGGTGGTCTTGCCGACCCCACCCTTCTGGTTGGAGATCGCGATGATGCGGGACATGGGACTTCCGGGGCGGGGGCTCGCGGGGGCCGGGCGGGGAGCCTGGCGCGCCGACGGGCGGGGGGACGCCGACTATAGCGCAGGGGGGCGTTTTGCGCGAGCCCCCTGCACACTCCGGCAGCCTCCCTGGACGCGTCAACCCCTCGGATCAGCGGCGTTGATACCGCACAGAGAGCCGCTCTCGATCCCCCACACGATAACGTTCCACGTGGAACCGATGGAGGTCGGGCGGGCCCTCGGGGGCCTCGCCAACCGCCAAAAGCACGGCCGTTCCGCCCGGCACGAGCAGCGTGGCGGCCTCGGCCAGGTACTCCGCTGGCGGTTTGTACGCGCGGCTGACCACCCCATCCCAGGCGGCGCGCTTCAAGCTCGCGCTGTCGCCCTCGAAGACCTCGAGGTTGGGGAGGCGGGTGCGCGCGGCGACCTCGCGGAGGAACGCGACGCGCTTCTGGCGCCGCTCCACCAGCGTGACCCGCGCCTCGGGGTGTTTCGCTGCGAGCATCACCCCGGGGAAGCCGGCGCCCGAGCCAAGGTCGAGCCACGCGCCGCGGGCGTCGAGGCCGCGCAGGGCGCCCTCGGCGTCGACAAAATGTTCGTCCACCGGGCCCGGACCCACGAGGTCCATGACCCGGCGCCACGCCTCCAGCAGCTCGCGGTGGACGGTGAGTGCATCCACCGCGGCGTCGCTAGTGGACCTGAACGTCGTACTCGCCCTTCTCGTCCGTGTTCCAGGACAGCTTCAGGTGGTACACGACGTTGTTGGCGCGGCCCGCGCAGGTGGAGGCGAGCGTGCGCATGGCGACGACCGCGACCTGGTTGGACTCCGCCTTGTCCATCGACCAGGTGCCGGACTCGCGGCAGTCGACATCTTCCGCGTCGACCTGCACCTTGGTGGTGGCGACCCACTCGTTCTTGGCGTTGAAGGTGGTCTCCACCCAGAGGACCTTCGGGCCGTCCGCGTCGGTCGGGTGGAAGCCCTTCAGCGGGTGGCGCACGAGGTGGTCGGCGAACTTCTTGCTGTCGGTGTCGGACGGGACCTGGGTGGCGTCGGTGATGCCGCCTTCACGGTCGATCACGTTGGGCTTGGTGGCGGGCTTCTCCTTGGCGCAACCGGCGGCGAGGAGGAAGGGGACGAGCAGGATCGTGCGCATGGGACACTCCGGAATTCTGGCCGGCGCATAACCCCAGGCCGGTCGTCGGTCCACTTCGCGCGTCCGCCCCCGGCCCACCGCAAGACCTCGTGTCGCCCGTCGCCGGGAGGGCGGCGGCGGGCGGACTGGGGAGCCCGCGGCGAGCCTCCAGGCGGGGGTGTCGGAGAGCGCGGCGGGGGGGGGGGCCGCGCGGCAACCGGGGTGCGCACGGCGGTTCCGAAGGGCCCGCGGAGGGCCTCCCGAGGTGCATCCCCGGTGGTTCTTGGGGTGTCCCCGTCGCCCCGTCATGGGCCCGAGGATGTCCATAGCTGTGGATAACTCCCGACGTGTCGGACATGAAACGATGAACTCGCTAAGTTGCTGAAATCAAAGGGTAAGTGGTGTGCTCAAAACTTGAGCACACCGTGGATAGTTGGCCTCCAACCGTGGTGGCACGCAGGCGATCTCCCCACTTGTCCCGGGGGTTATCCACAACGCTTGGGGACAAGTCGGGGGGGCCCCTTGGCGACGTCCTCGAACGCGCCGTGCGCGACGTGCTCGGGAACGGGGAGGCGCGGGTTAGGCCTCCCCCCACCGGAGGAGACGGGATGGCGTCTATGCCGATCGAGGCGCTGCTCGGCGAGGCGGCGGAGGAGCTGTTGGGGCCGGTGATCCTGGCGCCGCCGAAGGCCGCGCTGGTGCTGCCGGGGACCGACTTCGTAGAGCGGGCGTGGCTCGACTCCGACCGGCCCCTACGCGTCCTCGCGGGGCTCCAGCGGCTGCTCGATCAGGGGCGCCTGGCCGGGACCGGGCACCTCTTCGTGGCCGCGCTCTCCCCGGCTGGCGAGCGGGGCACGGACGTCCGCGCCGTGCGGCGTCCGCGCGGCCCGGCCGCGATGATCGAGCTGGCGCTGGAGGGCGGCTGTAGCGCCGTCGTGGGGGACGCGGGGTGGCTCGGCGGCGCGGCGCGGCGCTACGCGCACCGCATCCCGTTCTTGGCCTGGGTCGCCGCGGGGGAAGCGGTGGCGGTCACCGCGGCCGCGGAGATCGGCGCCGTGGGCGTGGTCATCCACGCGGGCGAGGACCCGAACGGGGAGGGCGCGCTGCCCCGTCAGGTGGCCGAGCGGGTGCGGGAGGCGCGGGCGCTCGGGTTGGTGGCGGTGGTCGCCACCGGCGTCTACGGCCCGGCGGCGGACGGGCCTCCGGGGGTCGAGCTCGCGGTCGGCCTCGGCGCCGACCTCGTGTGGGCCTTCGATTCCCCGGGCGAAGGCGCGCCGCTCTCGGCGGTGCGCGAGGCCGTGGCGGCGGCCTCCGGGGGCCGGGTCGGGCTCCTCGGCGCGGGCGGGTGGCTCTCGGCCGGCGCGTCGTTGCCGGAGGCGGTGCGCGAAGCGGTGGTGAACAAGCGCGGGGGCGGGATGGGGCTGGTGGTGCAGCTCGAGGCGGGCGCGGCGTCGGACGAGGAGCTGGTGGCGTCGATGCACCTGGTGCAGGACGTCTACCGGCGCGGCGATCTCACGGTGGCGTAGGAGGGTTCATGTCGAGCGGATTCGCGAGAGGGTTGGCCGACGTGCCGACCGAGCAGCTCAAGGGGATGTTCCGGTCGCTGGTGAAGGGCGACCTCAACTGTCCGCTCACTGCCTGGGAGATCGCCCGGCACGGCTACCAGTCCTGGCAGGCCGAAATCCTTGAGGCGCTGCGGGGGCTGCCCACGGAGGGGGTGCGCGCGGTGCTCGTGGCGGTGCTCGCCGAGCGGCGCGCGGCCGAGGAGCGGAAGGAGCCCGGGCGGGGGTGAAGGCCGCCCCCAAAAACAAGAGGCGCTGACCGGAGGGTGGCCTCCGGCCGGCGCGGGCCGCCCGTGAAGACGTGACGGCGGCCCCACGAACGCGCGGTGCTCCCACTACCCGCAGTCGCTCGCCTCATCGTCGCAGCCCGAGCCTTCGGTCTCTTCGCCGACCGGGACCGGCTTGGGGTCGTCGCCGCCGCCCTTGACCTTCTGGGCGATCACGGGCACCTCGAACGAGCAGGTGCCGGCGGAGAAGAACAGGCTGCCTTCGGCGTGATCGGCGCGCATCGTCACCAGCTCCAGGGAGACGAGCTCCTCGGCGGGGTCGATGGACTCGGCTTCGTCGGTCTCCGGCGGCGGCACGTCCACGTCGCCGTCGGTGTCGGTGTCGGTGCTGTCGCCGCTGTCGGTGGAGGGGTCGTTGTCGTCGGTGGCTTCGCCGGTGTCCGCGACGTCGCCATCCGCGTCCTCCGTGGCCGTGCCGGTGTCCTCGGCGCCATCGACGTCGGTGTCTTCGTCCTCGCCGTAGACCACCTCGGGGACCGCGGTGCCGGTGAGGGTGAGCACGCCGCCGTGGCGCTCTCCGGCGAGCTCGAACCCGCCCAGGTTGCCGGTGCCCTCGTGCCCGCGCAGCTCCAGGGAGAGGGGCAGCTTCATCCCCACGAGGTCGGGGGCGCGGAAGTCCTCGCAGGTGATGTCGGTCACCCCGGTGATGAGCACGCTGTACTCCCCGGACTCGAGCTTCACCGGCGGCGGCGGGACCGGGCGCGGGCCGATCGGGATCTCGAGCGCGGGGCAGCCGGTCAGGGAGACGAGCGAGAAGAGAGCGAGGAGGGAGGAGCGCATGGTGGCCTCAGGTGGTGCCTGATGGGTATGCATGGGCCGTGCCAGCCTCCTAAGTGGCTGAAAATACGCAATGTTTGGCGCTGAACAGCCCCGGAGCGACGACACCGGTGCCGTGGCCGGCCGCCGATCGTGATCGCCACGTCGTGGTGCGCTGGCGACCGGCGGGGCGTTTCATGATAGCCCCCGTTGTGCGTAGGAGTCTGGCGTGAGCGACGAAGAAGAAGCGGGCGGTGGTGGCGCGAAGTCCGGCGGCTGCCTGATGCAGATCGTCACCCACGGGGTGGCGTTGGTGCTCGGCGCCGTGCTCGGCGTGCTCGGCGCACAGGGCGTGGAGTACATGCGCGACCCCGACACGATGTCCCGCCCCGAAGGCAGCCTCTCTCGCGCCGAGCTCATCCGCAAGCTCGACGACGCCGAGAAGAAGTACGCCGAGCTCCTCTCGGAGACCGCCAAGAAGGACGAAGCGCAGCGCACCGAGCTGGAGTCCGCCTCCGCCAAGGTGGCCGACCTCGAAGGGCAGGTGGGCAAGACGTCCGACGAGGTGAAGATCCTCGAGCTCAAGGTGAAGAAGGCCAAGGGCCAGTCCGCCGCGCTCAAGAAGGAGCTCGAGGCCAAGCAGGCCGAGCTCACCGAGCTGCAGACCCAGCTCAGCGAAGCGCAGGCCGAGCAGGCCCGCCTCCGCGAAGAGCTGGTCAGCAGCCAGGAAGAGACCCGCGTGGCGCAGGAAGAGACCCGCGTCGCCAAGGGCGAAACGGTGGACGCGCAGTGGGTCGGCTTCAAGGCCGAGGTGCTCCTCTCCGTGTGCGAGAAGGGCAACCGCAAGCGCATGGAGACCTGCCGGGACGATGTCACCGCCGGCCTCGACAGCAAGCGCGCCGCCCGCTTCAAGCAGTGTGTGGGCAGCCACCAGGCCCAGCCGCGGCTGGTGCGGGTGGATGACAAGGACAAGGACCCGCAGCTCCCCCGCTGGTCGGAGTGGTTCAACGAAGAGTCGAAGTTCACCGCGAAGAAGTGGTACATCGTCTTCTGCGATCCCACCCTGCCGGAGGCCGATCTCGGCGGTCCGGAGGACGAACCGCAGTAGCGGGCGCCCTACGCCCCGGTCCCGACGTCGGCGAGGATGGTCAGGGGCCGAGGCGCTCCACCGCCTTTCCGCCCGGAGCCTCGGTGGTCGAGGAGCCGCCGCGGGGAGAATGGCGAGACGCGGTTTTGTCCGCCCCTGAAGGTCGCCCCGGCCGCGCCGCGAGCGGCGGAGCATCCGGTGCCGGCGCGCCCGGCAGCCGTCGTCGTCGTCGTGCTAAGCCCCGGTGTGCGCCTCGACCGCCTCGACGCCGCCGGCCTCCGCGCCCTCGACGCCGCCCTTCGCGCCGGCGATCCCGTGCAGCTCGTCGGGCGCCCCGCCTGCCGTTGGCCGCTCGACGAGCTGGTGCCCCTCTGCCACGGCGTGGAGGATCCGGATCTGCACGCCCTGCTTCCGCCTGCCGGCCGGGGCGGGGGCGGCGTCCCCGGCGTCACCGTGGTGATCCCCACGCACCGGCAACGGCCGATCGGCCTCGCCGCGCTGCTCGGGCAGGATGTTCCGGTGGAGGTGGTGGTGCTCGTCAACGGCGAGGCCGCCGCCGCCGCGATGGCCGGGCCGCCGCCGGGCGTGGCCGTCCACCGCGTGCCCTGGGAGGGGCACGGGCGTACGCGGCAGGTCGGGGCGGAGCTCGCCCGCCACCCCTACGTGCTCTTCACGGTGGACGACGCGATCCCCCTCGGCGCCGGCTGCCTCCGCGCGATGGTTGAAACCCTCGAAGCCGGCGCCTTCGACGCGGTGACCGCCCGGCAGGTGCCCTGGCCGACCGCCGACGCCGTCACCCGCGCCCGCCTCCGCGCGTGGACGCCGCCCCCGGGCGGTCCGGCCCCCGAGGCCACGCTCGACAACGTCTGCGCCCTCTACCGGCGCGAGGCCCTCCTCGCCGACCCCTTCGACGCCGTGCCGATCGCCGAAGACTGGCGTTGGGGGCGCCGTCACCGCGTGGGCTACGCGCCGCTCGCGCCCGTGCTCCACAGCCACCCACGCCGCCTCCGCGCCGCCTTCGCCCGCACGCGGGACATCCACCGGGAGCGTCACCTCTCGGGCGAGCCGCCGGCCGTCCCCGACCTGCCCTCGCTCCTCCGGGCGCTCCCTTCCACCGTAGGCTGGGACGCACGAGGCGCGCTGGGCGAGCTTCTCGGGCAGTACGCGGCGGCGCGGCGGCGTTAGGGGCCCTCCGATGCTCCTGACCCTCCTCCTCGCCTGCGCCGCTCCAGAGTCGGCGAATCCCCTCGATTATGACGCGTCCCGCACCGGCGCCGAGGGGGCCGACGGCCCCTGGGGCGTCCACCGCGTCTCCACCTTCGACGCCGATCCGCCCAACGACCTGTTCACGCCGGTGGACGGCGAGGGCGCCGCGGCGGACGTGGGCGCGGCCGCCGTCACGATCGTGTTGATCCAGGGCGGGAGCGTGGTCCCCGAGCGGTACTGGTGGCTCGCCGAACACTTCGCCTCGCGCGGCGCCACGGTCGTCGTGCCCCACCACGGGCTCGACCTCGCCTTCTTCGACCAGACCGCCGGCACCCGCGCGCTCGCCGCCGCGGTGGCGGCCGGCACGGTGGACGCGGCCGCGCCCGTAGGTTTCCTCGGGCACTCCCTCGGCGGCGTGGTCTCGGCCTACCAGTGGGCAGACGACGACGCCATCGCCGGCCTCGCCCTCCTCGCCAGCTACCCGGCCGACGACGCGGACGTGGAGTCCCGCACCTCCGGCGCCGTGATCAGCATCCGCGGGAGTACGGACGCCAAGGTCTCCGCGGCGCAGCAGCAGGACGGCGCCGATCGGTTCGCGATCGACCACGCCGTCGTCACCGTGGACGGCATGAACCACTACGACTGGACCGACGACGCGACCGAGGGCGAGCTCGCGTCGGACGGCGCGGCCGCCGGCGATCAGGGCGCCGCGCGGCAGGTCGCGCAGTGGGCGCTGGACGGCTGGGTGGACGACTGCCTCACCGGCGCCGCCTCGTCGTGGGCGGGCTTCGCCGACGCGAACGCGAAGGGCGCCGTGGGCGCGCCGTGCGCCGGGGCGGGGGCGGTCGAGTAGGGCGCGGCAGCTCAGGGCGGCCGGGCGGCGCGGGCGGCGCACGGACGAACGCGGTCGGTAGCGCCGCTCGCGAGCCGCGCGCCTCACGGTCGGAATAGGAGCGGACGGTGTTCGCCCTCCTGATCGTCGCCTGCGCCACGTCGCCCTCCGCGCCCGAGGGCGCTTCGTCCACGCCGTCCGCCGCGGGGGCGCCGTCCGCCTCGTCATCCGCCGCCTCGTCCGCCGCCCCGGCCGCGTCCTCGTGGCCGATCCCGGTGCAGCAGGTCTCGCCAGAGTCCGTGGCGTGGCTCAAGGCGCAGGGCTGGTGGCCGCTGAAGCTCGGGTACTTCGCCGATGTGCCGGCGTTCTCGGTGCACTGGGCGGTGATGCGGGAGGACAAGCTCCTGGAGAAGCGAGGCCTGGAGGTGGAGTACCAGAGCTTCAACTCCGGCCCGCCCATCCTCGAGGCGTTCCTCGGCGGGCAGACCCAGGTCACCCACTACGGCGACTTCCCGTTCTGGACCACGGTCGACAAGGGCGTCCCCGCCGTGGCCTACGCGGTGACCGGGGTGAACAACGCCGTGGGCCTCGTGGTGCCCACCGACTCCCCGTTCCACTCGCTCGACGAGCTCCGCGCCGCCGACCACGAGCTGGTCATCGGCACCACCCTCGGCAGCTACGCCGAGTTCTACCTCCGCTCCATCCCCGGCCTCCACTACCGCATCGCCGGGATGAGCATGCGGGACGCCCAGACCATCCCCGCCGGGGTGGACGCCGTGGCCATCTGGGACCCGCACCTCACCTTCGCCCTCGGCAAGGGCCTGGGCCGGCAGCTCGACGACGTGTACCCCTGGTACTTCCCCACCGGCTACGAGTTCGCCCGCCGGGAGATCCACGAGCACGCGCCGGACGTGATGCAGGCCCTGGCCGACGCCTCGGAGGAGGCGCTCCTCGCCGTACGCGCCGACCCCGACCGCGCCGCCGCCCTGTACGCCGCCGATCCCCGCGCCCGCGCCTGGTCCCAGGCCGACGTGCGCACCCAGATCGACCGCTACGTCGTCGCCTACAAGCCCACGTACAAGTACCTGGACGCCGCGTTCTGGTCCGCGGAGGACGCCCGCGTGGTGGCGGCGCAGTTCGCGGCCGGCCGCCTCTCCCGCGCCCGGGACGCCGCCGACCTCCAGAAGGACTTCGCCCCGCAGTACCTCGCGGACACCTTCCAGCGCCTCGGCTGGGCCGTGCCGGCGCGGCCGGTTTTCCTCCCCGAAGGCTGGGCCGGCACCGTCGGCCAGCCGCCCTACCCGGCCACGTTGCACCCCGGCACGCTCGCGGCGCCCCAGCCGTTCCCGGAGCCCGGGGACCTCCTCCCCCGATGACCCGCGCCGAGCTCGGCTGGTCCGCCCTCGGGATCACCGGCGCCCTCGCCGCGTGGGCGGCCGTCGCCGCCGCCGTGGCCCACCCCGCCGTCCTCCCCGGCCCCCTCGCCGTGGCCGAGACGCTCGCCAGCCGCCGCGCGGACCTCGCCGCCGCCGCGCTCCGCTCCTTCGGCCGCGTGTTCTTCGGCTGGGGCGCGGCCGCCGCCGTGGCGGTGCCGCTCGGGTGGGCGATGGGCGCCTGGCCGGGCTTCGGCCGGGAGCTCTCCCGGGCGCTCGCGCTCCTCCGCCCGATCCCGCCCTTCGCGTGGTTGCCCCTGGTGCTCCTGTGGGTGGGCATCGGCGAGGGCAGCGCCCGGCTCATCTGCTTCGCCGGGGCGGTCTTCCCCATCCTCGCGCACGCCCAGGCGGGGGTCGCGGAGGCGCCGCCCGCGCTCGTCGCCGCCGGACGGAACCTCGGCGCCCGTGGGCTGCGGCTCTTCACCCGGGTGCAGGCGCCCGCCGCCCTCCCGCTCACCTTCACCGGCCTCCGCCTCGGGTGGACGCTCGCCTGGATGAGCGTGGTCGCCGCGGAGCTCGTGGGCGCCGACGGCGGCCTCGGTCAGCTCATCCTCGACTCGCGGAACCTCGCGCGGGCCGACCTCGCGATCGCCGGGATGATCGTGCTCGGGGCGCTGGCGTCGTCCAGCGGCGCGCTCCTCGGCGTCGTCGAGCGCCGGGTGGTGCGCGGATGAGGATCGTCGCGATCTTCCTGGTGCTCTGGGAGCTGCTCGGGCGGCTCCTCCTCGACGCGCGCGCGGCCAACTTCGTCCCCCTCCCGAGCGGGGTGGTGATCGAGGCGCTGGCGCTCCTCCAGAGCGGAGACCTCGCGGTCGCGGCCGGTCACTCGGCGCTGAGGGTGCTCGTCGGCGGGGGCCTCGGGGTGGTGGCCGGGGTCGCGGCGGGGGTGCTGGCGGCGCAGGGTGGGCCGGGGCGGCTGGTGGCGGCGCCGTTGGCGCTCCTGCGCCCGATCCCGCCGATCGCCTGGATTCCGCTGACGCTCCTCTGGTTCGGGGTGAGCGAGGCGCAGCAGGTGGCGGTGCTCGCGGGGGCGGTCTTCCACGTGGTGAGCCTGGGGGTGGAGGACGCCACCCGGCGGGTGCCGGTGGCGCTGCTCCAGGCGGCGGAGAACCTCGGCGCTTCGCCGGTCCGTCGCCTCGGGATCCGGGTGCATGCCGCCCTCCCGGGCGTCCTGGGCGCGGCGCGGGAGGGGCTGGTGATGGGGTGGTTCGTGCTGGTGGCGGCGGAGTTCGTTTCGGCGGCGCAGGGGCTCGGCGTGCTCGTGCTCGAAGGACGGGACATGCTCCTGCCGGCGCGCACCTTCGTGGGGATGCTCGCGCTCGGGGGCGCCGGCGCCTTGACCGACGTCGGCCTGCGCCGCGCCCAGGCGCGGCTCTTGAGGTGGGCGTGAGCCGCGCCATCCGCCTCGCCGGCGTCCACAAGGCGTTCCGGGAAGCGCGCGGCGGCGCGAAGGTGGACGCCCTCGTCGGCTTCGACCTCGACGTCGCCGCCGGGGAGTTCGTCGCGGTCGTCGGGCCCAGCGGCTCCGGAAAGACCACCGTCCTCCGCCTCGTCGCCGGCTTCGACACCCCCGACGCCGGCGTGGTGGAGGTGGGCGGCGCGCCGGTGCGGGGCATCGCCCCCGATCGCGTGCTCGTCGCCCAGGACGCGGGGCTCTTCCCCTGGCTCACCGTCGCGGAGAACATCGCGTTCGGGCTGGAGGCCGCCGGCCGGCCGAACCCGGACCTCGTGGCCGCGCTGGTGGCCGCGCTCGGCCTCGCGGGCACCGAGCGCCGCTACCCGAAGGAGCTCTCGGGGGGCATGAAGCAGCGGGTCGCGCTCGCCCGCGCCCTGGCTGTGGAGCCCGCCGTGCTGCTGCTCGACGAGCCGTTCGCCGCCTTGGACGCCCTCTCCCGCGAGCGCCTCCAGGACGTGCTCGAGAACGCCTGGCTCGCCGCCCGGCCGACCGTGATCCTGGTCACCCACTCGGTGGACGAGGCGATCCGCCTCGCGGACCGCGTCGTCGTGGTGAGCGCCCGGCCCGCCCGCGTGCGCACCGAGGTGCCGGTCACCGCCGCCCGCCCCCGGGACATCGCCGCGCTCGGCGGGCTGCGTCGGGGGCTGGGGTTGTTGGTGCGCGACGAGGGGTAAGGCCTTCGCCGCCCCATTCTCGCCCCGGCGGTTCCTCGACCACCCACGTTGACCGGTCGGCAAGCCGATGGGGCACCACGGCCCTTCGCCATCCCCTCGACGAACCTGCCCAAGGGCTGGTGGCCCGACACCGGCTTTCCCGACTGGAGGCGCCGCGGTCGAGGAGCCGCGGGGGCGAGAATGGCGAGGAGGGGCGGTGGCGCCTACCTGCGCCCGAAATTCTCCTGGTACCAGGCGCGCTCATCGTAGTTGACCAGCGTGGGATCGAGCACGTGGCTGGGGTCGAGGTGCTGCAGGAGCAGGTCCAGGGTCCGCAGGTCCAGGGCGTTGACGACCCGGAAGCCGTTTCGCAGCAGGAGGGCCGTGCTGACGCCCGGTCCGCGCTGGAACCGTCGTGGAGTGTCGAAGCGACAGCCCTCGGAGATCACCTGCGTTCCGCACGCGGCGCTCATGTTCTGCACCACGGCGAGGTCGATGGACGCGGCCTGGGCGATCCGCAGCATCTCGTAGGCGGCGGACACGAACCCGGCCGTCCAGTCGTCGCCCTTGTCGGTGAGGACCCGGACCTTCCCGTCCAGCACGTCGAAGCCGTTGCCGCCGTGGATGTCCGGCATGCTTCGCGGCGTTCCGAAGACGGACTCCTCTGGGCAGAACCGCGTCGCCTGCACGTTGGGGAGCCGGGAGAGCAGGAGCACGTGCGGGTACTCCCCGTAGGCGGTGCCATCCACGCCGCAGGGGATGCCCACGAGGCACGCGCTGAGGAGCACCCGCAGCGGGCGCTCGGGCGTGGGTCGGGGGAGCGCCGACACCTCCTCCGCGCGGAAGAAGCCGATCGGTGCGGAGGAGGCGGGCATCGGGGGCAGCGTAACGGGGAGGTGGGCCTACGGGGCTGCGCCGGCGAGCTCGGTCAGGAACGCGGCGATCGGGCCAGCTTCCGCAGCGTCTCCGCGTGGCTGTCCATCATCCGGCGCGTCGACTCGCCCACGGCGCCGTCCTTCTCCCGGATCGGGCGAATGATCAGCGACTCACCGTCGGTCTTGATCTCCAGCGGGGTGTCCCGAGCGATGCCGAGAAGGTCGAGGATCGGCTTGTCGAGGATGAGCCCGAGGCTGTTGCCGATCGGGGAGAGCGTCTTGACCATCGGGCACCTCGTATCAACATCGTTATAACCACGTCGGCCCCGGCGCGGCTCAGGACCGGGCGCCAAACCCGCGATCGCCAAAAACGAAGACCGCCCGGGTCTCCCCGAGCGGCCGTGTGTCTGCAATGACGGTGGACTAGAAGTAGAAGTTCAAGCCCATGTTCGCCTGGATGGCGCCGGCGTCGCTCGGGTCTTCCACCGGCTTGTTCACGTAGCCGATGAAGCGCGCGTCGAAGTCGAGGGCCACGCTCTTGCCGATCGCGAACTCGATGCCGACGCCGGCGTGGGGGCCCCAGAGCGGCTGGTCGGTCTCGAGGTCCGGCCCCGCGGGGAAGGGCTGGTCGAGGTTGCGGTCAGTGGTGGTGACGCCGGCGAGCACGTACGGGCTGACGCGGCTCCACGGGAACGCGAAGAGCTCGGCGCTGAGCTGGAGCGGCTGCTGCACGCGGGCGCTGCCCTGCGTCCAGGAGGCGTCGTGGTAGGTCCACGAGAGCTGGAAGGCCAGGGGCTCGATGGGGCGGTAGGCCACGTTGAGGCCGAGGCCCGCGTCGCCGTAGCCAGTGCCGTCGTGGAAGCCGCTGAGGTAGCTGCCACCGGTGACGCCGAGGGAGAACTTGCCTTCGCGGTTCACGGCGCGCTTCGGCTCGGCGGAGCGGCCGCCGCCGCCGCCACCGGCGGACGCGTGACCGCCGCCGTCCACGTAGACCACCGGCGGGCCGTACACGAACACGCCGTGGTACCAGTAGTGGGGGTGGCCGGGGCGCCAGGCGCCGTACCAGTGGTAGGGCGTGCGGTGGGAGACCCAGGCCGCGTGGTGGCTGGCGTAGCCGCGGGTGGCGGCGCGGTGGCGCGCGACGGCGTGGCTCACGGCCGGGGCGTGGTGCCCGGTGTAGGCCGGGAGGTGGCGATCGGCCGACTCGTGGCTGGCGGCGGGGGCGTGACGATCAGCCGCCGCGTGCGACGCGCTCTCATGGCTCTCGGCGGGGGCGTGGCGGTCGGCCGCCTCGTGGCTCGCGGAGCCGCGGAGGTTGGCCGGCTTGCCCGTGGAGGGGCGGGCGTCGACGGGCGCGTGGCTGCTCTCCGTGTTCACGGGGCGCGCCGGGCGGGTCTGCGAGGTCGGATTGCCGCGAGTCGGGGCGCTCCGCTGGGTGCTCGGGGCCGGCGCGGCGCCACGAGCGGGCGCGGCCTTGCTGGGCTCGCCCTTGGCGGCCTTCTTCTTCCCGGCCGCGTCCGCATCCCCGACGAGGGTGACGGTGGCGGGCTCGACTTCGTCCGCGGCCAGGGCCGGCTGGGCGAAGGTGAGCGCGAAAGCGAGCGGGCCGAACATCGTACCTCCCAAGGTCTCACGTAAACGTGCCACCCCGGGGCGCTATTCGGATCGTCGACACACCTTTTTCGAGGAGTGGGCCGGGGCGCCCGGGCTACCGCCCGAACGCGCTGCGGATCTCCGCGATCAACCGGGCATCCACCAGGAAGACCTCGCTGCGCCCGGAGACGCGGGCGCGCTGGAGCTTGCCCTCGCGCTCGGCCGCCGCGAGGGTGAGCTCCCACTCCCGCCCGTCCCGCATCCGCAGCTTCACCGCGGTGCCGCGGGGGGTGAACGTGGCGTCGGGGGCGAAGGCGACGGCCCGGAGGCTCGCGAGCTGGCCGGTGGCCTGGATGATCTCCTTCTGGTCCACGTCGACGTTGGCGGGCTGGGTGACCACCCACTTGATCGCCGAAGGGTCCCAGCGCACGGTCATCGTGAGGCTGCCCTCGATCCAGGAGACGGTGTCGATCGCCAGGCGGTCGAAGTGGGCGAGGCTGCGATCGCGCAGCTCGGTGAGCGGGAGGAGCAGGGTCTGCTTCACCTTCGCGGAGACCTTGAAGACCTCGGGGCGGTCGTCCACCCGGAGCCAACAGGCCCGCTCGTCGCTCCGGCCGCCGACGACGATGCGGTGCGTGGCGCCGGTCTTCGTGGTGAAGGTGGCGATCGCCGCGGGGCTGGCGAAGCCGCCGTCGTAGTCGGGGTTGTTGATCTCGCCCGCGCGCACGCGGCCGACGCCGTGCACCAACACGTCGACCCCGTCGCTGTCGACCGGGAAGGGGGCGTCGGCGAGGGTCCAGGTGCCGGGGAGCGGAGCGCCCTTCTCGTCGTTGCCGGGGCTGGCGCCGCGGGTGAATCGCAGGGTCTCTGCGCCGCGCTCGATGGTGAAGCCCACGACCTCCTCCACCGGGACCTCGAGGACCGTGCGGTCGCGCCACTCGCCGGCCTTGCGCTCGAAGCGCTCACGGGCGCCGACCTCGGCGCGGTACACCGTGTCGTCCCCCGGGAGGCGCACGAAGGCGCTCTCGGGGCCGGCGGTCTTGCCGACGATCACCGCCAACGCCGGCTCTTCGCCGGAAGTGTAGAGCTCGGCGCGCAGCGCGTGCTGATCGTCCACGCCGTAGTCTTCGAGGTTTCCCTTGTCGACCTGGGTCTGCATAGGCACGCCGGAGGCGAGCGCCTTCACGAACGCCTTCACGATCTTCGCGTCCGCCGGGTACTGGAGCGGGGCCACGATCTGCCAGGGCGCGTCCTTGTTCGTACGCTCGATCGTGAGCTTGTCGATCTGGTCGCCGATGGTGACGCGAGTGACGTCGTCCACCACCACCACGGGCAGGCTGGGCAGGGTGGGGGCGACCTCGGTCTGGGGGCGGAGGTCGAGCGCCACGAGGAGGGCGAGCACCGCCGCGGCGGCGAGCATCACGAGGCTCTTGGGGGTGAGCTTCATGCGGCCTTCCGGGCGGCGCGGCGGCGGAGCCAGAGCTGACGGAGGCCGCCCGCCCCGAAGAGGAGCAGGGGCCCGGCGGCGAGGTTGAAGACGCGCCAGCCGGTGCGCTCGCCGCTGCTGGTGGCGGTGAGCGAAGGGACCGTCGCGGTCTTGCTGCGGATGCCGATGAGCGCCTCATCCTGGAGCAGCCAGTCGCAGACGTTGAGCATGAACGCGGGGTTGTTGGCCACCACGTCGGCGCTTCCGGAGACCAGCAGGCGGGTGGGCGACCCTTCGACGAGCAGCGGCGCGTCAGCGCCCATTCCGTCCTGCTCGTCGGGCACGTCGGGGTCGGCGGCGGGGACGGGGCGGGTCTCGAAGAAGCTGCGCCAGGCGCCCGTCATGCCGACGACCAGGGGGAACGGGCCCCGCTTCTCGCCCGGGAGCACGCTGGAGAACTGCGCCGGTTCGAGCTGCTCCAGGTTCGACACCGAGCCGGACGACGGGGAGGAGCGCGCGAGGACCTCCGCCTTCACGCCCTCGGGCAGCGGGTCGGCCAGCTCCACCGGCGCGGCGAAGGGGACGAGCAGGCTGTCGATCCCGGCGGTGACCACCGAGCTGTCGCTCAGGTCGGTCGCCTTGGCGATGAGCGGGTAGTTGATCTCCTTGACGCCTGTCTTTCCGCCGACGCGGACCGGGAAGCGCATCGCGCCGTTCTCCACCCGGTCGAGCACGATGTCCCGCCCCACCTTCACGCCCCAGCCGCCGAGGAGCGGCTCCAGCCCGCTGTTGACGCGCTCGGTGCGGAGCGTGCGCATGTCGGGGCGGGTGTTGGTGACGAAGATCGCCGCCGCCCCGCCGCGCATCACAAACTGGTCGATCTGGTAGAGGGCGCGGTCGGAGAGGGTCTGCTGCGGGCCGATCACCAAGAGCGCATCGACCTGCTCGGCGATCTCCCCGGTGCCGCCGAGCTCCAGCGGCGCCAGGTACGCCTTCTTGCCGATGCTCTCGGTAAGGGCGCGGAGCGGGCCGTCGGGCTTGGTGAGGTCGGGCTCGCCGTGGCCCACCGTGAAGGCGATGACCGGGCGATCCTTGATCTTCTGCTGCAGTCGGTGGATGGCGCCGACGAGGTCGTACTCCAGCGTGGAGAGGTTGCTCAGCGCGGGCAGGACCTCCGTGCGATCGCCGTAGATGAGCACGGCCCCCATCCAGACCGTGCGGAGCTCCGACCGATCTTCGTGGCGCACCGTGTACTGGAGCGGGGTGAGGCCGTACTTCTGGGCCTCCGCGATGACGCTCTTCTCCCCGTCGGGGTCCACCACCGTGAACTGGAGCTTGCCCTTCGCATACGCGCGGAGCTCTTCGAGCTTGTCGCGCAGCGCCTGCTCGTGGTTGTTGTAGGGCGCTTCGAGGCCGTGGGTGAAGTACACCCGCACGGTGAGCGGCTTGTCCAGCGAGCCGACGATGCCCTTGGAGGCGTCGTCGAGGCTGTGGAGGCGGGACTCCGTGAGGTCTACCCGGAAGAAGTGGCTGCTCGCCCACACGTTCGCGAGGATCACGATGACCACGGTCAGCGCCATCTGCAGGGTGGCGTTGCCGAGGAGGCTGCGGCGGTTCACGTGAGCCTCCGCCGCTCGAGCGCGTACACCGCCGTGTGCAGCCCGATCGCGGCGCAGGAGCAGAAGAAGATCACGCCGCGGCTGTCGATCACCCCGCGGGCGAGGTTGTCGAAGTGGTAGTCGAGGGCGAGGTACTGGGCGAGGGGCACGAGGTCGGCCGGCACCTTGTCGAGGAACATGCCCAGCGCGAACGGGAAGACCGACACCACCAGCGCGCCGAGGAACGCCACGATCTGCGAGGACGTGAGCGAAGAGACGCCGGTGCCGATGCCGGCGATGGCGGCGCCGAGCAGGAACAACCCGAGGTAGCCGCAGCCGACCTCCCCGAGGTCGAGCCCGCTCTCGTTGACGACGCGGACGATCCAAGGGGCGTCGGACGTGGCGGTGGCCGGGACGCCGAGCACCGCCAGGGTGATCGGGTAGGTGAAGGTGCAAAGGAGGCCGACCGCCATCAGCACGACGGCGGCCAGGTACTTGCCGAGCACCAGCTCCTCCTCACGGATCGGCAGCGTGGCGAGCATCTCGATGCTGCCGGTGCGGTACTCCTCCGCGAAGAGCCGCATCGTGATCGCCGGCACCAGGAGCACCAGGAACAAGGCGCCCCAGAAGAAGACGCCGCGCAGACTCACGACGCCCGCGGAGAACAGGTCATCGAACCAGAGGGCGAAGCCGCCCACGAGGATCACGTAGATCGGGACGATGAAGTAGGCGAGGGGCGAATCAAAATACGCTCCAAGCTCACGACGGGCGATGGCGACGACGTTGCGCACGGGCGGCGAAGGTAGCCGTTGCGGGGCGCCGGGCAACCCCCGGTTACGCAATCAGACCGGGAGCGCCTCGCGTACGCAGCCCGGAAACGTCGTGATGAAGTCGGCGCCGAAGGCCTGCGACGGGGTGGAGAACCCGGGGCGCACGCGGCCGCGGGAGGCGCGTACGGCACATTCGAGGGCGGTGATCGCCGTGAGGGTGTAGCCCTCGGGGGTGGTGAGCCGGGCGCGGAAGCGCTCGTTGCCCCGCTCCACTTCGGCGACGAAGACCGCGCTGCCCCGCGCCCGCGCCGCGGCGTCGGGGCCTGCGGGGAGCCGGGCGGCCCAGGCCCGGGCGAGCGCGCCCACGAGACGCGTCTCAAGCAGGCCGCCGAGGGCGGCCGCAGTACGCGCGGCCCGTGCCACCGAAGGGGCCACCGCGAAGTGGACCTCGATGTTGGGGATTCCGGTGGACCAGCCGGCGGTGAGCACGTCCGCCCAGGGGACGGCCAGCGTGGTGCGCTCGCGGTCGCCGAAGTCGGTGCGGCCGGTGATGGAGCCGATGGGCGCGGGGACGAGCTCGCCGTCGCGCCGCACCCATCCGGCGAGGCCGGCTTCGGTGGCGGTGCGCGCGGTGCCGCCGGACGCGCCGCCGCGGCTGAGGATGGAGAGCTTCATCCGCTCGGCGCCGGGGAGCTGCTCGGCCGCGAACTTCGCGATACAGTCGGAGGGCACCACGTCGAAGCCGGCGCCGGGCAGGAGCACCACGCCGGCCGACTCGGCGTCCACCCCGCGGGCGTGGCAGTGTTGGAAGACCGGCATCTCCCCCGTGATGTCCACGTAGTGCGTGCCCTGCGCCAGGCAGGCGGCGACCAGCTTCGGCGCGGTGTGCACGAAGGGGCCGGCGGCGCCGAGGAGGACCCGTACGTCGGTCAGATCGATCGCGTCGAGGGAGAAGGCGCGGAACGGGTGCCCGGTGCGCTCGGCGAGCGGGCGGAGCCGGGCTTCGTCGCGGCCTCCGAGGAGCAGCTGCACGCCCAACGCCGTTGCGCGCTCGGCGATGAGCGTCCCCGTATAGCCGTAGGCGCCGTACAGCAGGATCATTGCGCCGGTGGCTAACGCCCGCGGCCGGAGCACGGTTAGCAGTCTGCGCATGTCCGCCGAAGAAACCGCGCCTGCTCCCGCCCGTGCTTCCCACGACTCCGACATCCCGGCCAACCTCGAGCAGTTCCTGCTCTCGGGGTGGAAGGCGTTCGATCCCGCGCCGCCGCCTCCGGTGGCGAACGCGGCGGCCTTCGCGGAGCGCCGGAGCCGCCTCGGCGCCCGCTTTCCCGGCGAGCATCTGTTCATCGGCACCGGCCACGAGAAGGTGCGCGCCAACGACACCCACTACGCCTTCCGCCCCGGCAGCGACTTCGCGTGGCTCACCGGGAACCACGAGGCCGACTGCGTGCTGTGGCTCTGCCCGCAAGCCGACGGCAGCCACCGGTCCGTCCTCTTCGTGGAGCCGGTGAACCGCACCGACATCACCTTCTTCAAGGACCGCAACAAGGGCGAGCTCTGGGTCGGCCGGCGCCTCGGCCTCGAGCACACCCCGCCGCGCTTCGGGGTCGATGAAGCGCGCAGCCTCCGCGAGCTGGACGAGGTGGTGCGCGGTCTCCCCGACGCCCGCATCCTCCCCGGCATCGATCCGCAGCTCGAAGCCCTCCGGCCTTCCACGGAGCGCGACGCCGAGCTCGGCGCCGCGGCCGCGGAGCTGCGTCTGCTCAAGGACGCGGCGGAGCTCGCCGAGCTCCAGACGGTGATCGACGCGACGAAGCGCGGCTTCGAGGACGTGATCCGCGCACTTCCCACCGCCACCAGCGAGCGCGACGTGGAGGTGATCTTCTACGGTCGCGCCCGCCGCGAAGGCAACGACGTCGGCTACGGCACCATCGCCGCCTGTGGCGCCAACGCGTGCATCCTCCACTGGACGCGCAACCACGCCCCGCTCGGCAAGGGCGAGCTCCTCCTGCTCGACGCGGGCGTGGAAGGCCACGCGCTCTACACGGCGGACATCACCCGCACCCTCCCGGTGTCTGGCAAGTTCTCGCCAGCGCAGCGCGAGATATACGAGCTGGTGTGGGAGGCGCAGCAGGCGGCCATGGCGATGGTGCGCCCGGGGATCGACTTCATGGCCCCGAACAAGGAGGCGATGCGCGTGCTCGCCCGCGGCCTGGAGCGCCTCGGCATCCTCCCGAACGCCGAGGAGGCGCTGCAGCAGGAGAACCAGTTCTACCGCCGCTACAGCCTCCACAACATCTCCCACATGCTGGGGATCGACGTGCACGACTGCGCGAAGGCCCGCCAGGAGACCTACCGCTACGGCAAGCTCCTGCCGGGCATGGTCTTCACCGTGGAGCCGGGGCTCTACTTCCAGCCAGACGACCAGACGGTGCCCGCGAAGTACCGCGGCATCGGCGTGCGCATCGAGGACGACATCGTGGTCACCGAGGACGGCTACCACAACCTCAGCGCCCACATTCCCTCCGAGGCGGGCGCGGTGGAGCAGTGGATCGGGTCGGTGCAGGGCGCCGCCCGCTGACGCGCCTCAAGGTTCCTCGCGGCTGACCGATCCCGCGAGCGATGCTCCTGCTCATCGTCCTCGCCTGCGCGCCCGCCCCTGAGTCGCCTTGCCCGGCCTACTCGGGGTTCACGGGCGAAGGCCGGCACTGGACGTGGCGGCGCTTCGCGGACGATGCGGAGCTCACCACCACCCTCACCGAGCTCGGCGCGGCCGACGCGACGATCGAGGGAGACGGCTGGATCGAGCACGACACCTGCGACGCCGACGGGCTCTGGGCGGTGAGCCGCGAGGTGACCACGGACGGGGTCACGGAGCGCTGGGAGTACGACCCGCCGGTGCTCCTGCTTCCGGCCACGCTCGCGGTGGGCGACGCGTGGACGCGAGAATTCGCCTGGACCCACTTCGATGGCGCGGGCGGCACGGACGTCGCCTCGCGCAGCGAGCAGGTGACGGTCGCCGACGCCGGGGAGACCAGCGTCCACGCCGGCGCGTTCGACACCCTGGAGCTCCGGGTGCTCGACGACGAGGCGGTCGGGCATACCGAGTACCGCGAAGAGGAGGTCGGCCTGGTGCTCGACGACGCGGCGCAGCTCCAGGCGTACACGGGCGGCTGAGCGCGCGAGGCCGCCGTTCGGGGGAGGGACGACGGACACACGGGCGCCAGACCGACGTCGGCGCTCCGGTCGACCCGGGTCAGGCGCCGGCCGGGCAGGGCCCGGCCGTGAACCGTCGCGCTTCGAGCGGAGGCTGGCCGCCGCGGCGCCCGCGCCGACGCCGGTCGTGGCTCGCGAGCGTGGAGGAGGGCCGGGAGGGGGAACCCCCCTTCTTTCTGCTCCTTCACTCGGCCTGCGGCAACGGCTGGAGGTCGTCGAGCCACTGGGCGTAGCCGAACGCAGTGCCGAGGCCGCCGGAGAAGCGGGTGCGCAGGGCCCCGTCGGCGTCGACGCGATCGATGACCCCGGCGCTGCCCCACACGGCGATCGTGTCGCCGTCGGCGAGGCGTAGCGCGTCGCCGAACGCGGCCACGGTGAACGCGTCCGTGGGCTCGTATTCCCAGACCTGGGCCGCGCCCGCCGGAGACTCGGTGAGGGCGAACTCGACGACGCGGGCGGGGAGGCCCGCGGCGTCCCGGTTGTCGTGGATCAGCACCCCGCTGGGGAGCAGCGTGAAGTTGTGCTGGGACAACGGTCCGGAGCCGTCGCTCAGCGGGTAGTCGGTGTCCCGCCCGAAGACGCGCTTGCGCACCGCGCCGGTCGTCGGGTCGAGCTGGAGGAGCTGGTTGGCGTTGTGCACGCCGAGCCAGAGCGTGTCGGTGCTCTCGTCGTAACGAAGGGCGTTGGCATGGGCGAAGTCGTGCTGTCCGGCGAACTGCGTAGGATCGTAGTAGTCCCAGGCGCTCCAGAGGGTGTGCTCCATGCCGTCGCCGCCGAGGACGACCACGAGGTCCCCGGAGTAGCCCACGCCGTCGATGACGCGCTTTTCGTCGGAGAGGAAGACGAGGTCGCCGCTGGGGAGCTCGAGGAAGTCGTGGTGGAGGGCGGAGGTCTCGATCCACCGCAGCAGCGTGCCGTCCCAGGCCACCTCGAGCAGGCCGAAGTTGCCCTCCGAGTCCAGGTCGATGGACCGGGCGACGTCGATGAAGACTGAGCGCCCGCTCCGGCTCGGCAGCGTGCGGGTCATCACCCGTCCCTCGTAAGGATTGGCGTACCACCAGGTCACGAGCCCGTCGGCGTCGAGGAGCACGGCGTAGCTGGACCCACCCATGAAGGTCGTCGCGAGCAGCCCGGGGTCGTCGGCGACGGCGTCGGCGTCGAGGAAGAGGTCGGGGAGCTTGGCCGACGCGCCGCCGGTGGTGACGTCGACTGCGGGGCCGAGGGTTTCGCTGCCATCTTCGCCGATCGTACCGGCGCGGAGCTGGTAGTCGGTGCCCTGGCGCAGGCCCACGACCACCGCGCGCCAGTCGCCATCCGCCTGGCGCTCCGCGGCGATGCGTCGCCACGCCCCGCCTGCCCGCCCGACCTCCACGAAGCCGCCGTCTGCCTCGCCGGACCACGACACGGTGGCCACCGTGGGGATGGCCTCGGACCAGGCGATCTCCGCCGCCGGCCCTTCCTCCCCGGCCGCGCCGGACTCGGGGCCAGGATCGCAGCCCAGCGCCGCCGCGACGGCGAGCGCGGCGACGAGTTGGGCGCGGCGGACCATGGCTCCCGCTATCACCGCGGCTCCCGCGCCGTTCAGGGCAGCGTGACCAGGGCGACGCTCCACGCCGGGAGCTTCAGCGCGCCGGCGGGCAGCGGCTCGGCCGCGGGGGCGTCGTGGGTAGCGTCGACCAGCCAGAGGGACGCGCCGGCGGCCTTGCTGAGCGTCAGCGGCCCCTTCGTGTCGAGGCTCACCTCGGCGTCGGTGGGGTTGGCGATGTACAACGCCGTGCCCGCCGTGCCCTTCGCGTAGACCACGCGCGCGCCGCCCGTCACGGCGGCCGCGGCCAGCTCGGTGGGGTAGGCGGCCGTGAACCGGTTCCAGAGGCGGAACGCGTGGGCGGCCTTCTTGGGGGCGCCGGTGGGGTCGAAGAGCCCGGTGAAGCCGGAGTCTCCGCCGCCGCCGCCTTCGCCTCCTCCTCCCCCGCCCCCGCCCCCGCCACGACCGCCGCCGCGACTGCCCCCGCCCCGCCCGCCCGGACCGCCCGGACCGCGGTGACCGGCGGCCGGCGCGCCCGCCCCCCCACGCCGCGCGGCGCCCTCCGGGACCGCGGTCGGGTCGTTCGCCCGGTAGTAGTAGGCGCGCGTCGTGTCGGTCTCGGCGATCGCGGCCAGGGCGGCGCCGAGGACGGCGGCGCCGCGGGCGCCGTGGTGCAGCTCGTACACCACCGCGGCATCGAGGGGCTCCTGGCGGTCGCGGTCGGTGGTGCCGAACGCGTCGAGCACGAGCTCCACCCCCTTGAACCAACCGTCCGCCGCCCAGGGCACCCGGCTGTACTCCCCGGTGCCGTCGAGCAGGCGGCGGTAGGCCTTGCCGGCGTCCGCATATTCCTGAGGATCGTTGCTGAAGATGTGCCAGCCGATCCAGTCGGGCCGGACCCCCTTGGCGTGGAGCTCGGTGAGGAACTCCACGACGAGGAGGCGCCGTTCGCCCATGAGCATCTTCTTGGTCGCGAAGACGTTGAAGCCGGGGCCGCCGACGCGCGCTTCGGGGACTGCCGCCTTCACCGCCCGGTACGCATCGGCCCAGAAAGAGTAGAAGGACGGCTGGTCGCGATCCCAGAATTGCGGGCCGGGGAACTCGGTCCAGATGTCGAGGTAGGTGTACTGGGCGCGGTACCGGGTGGCGACCTTCGTGGCGGCGGTGATCCAGGCGCGCTCCTGCGCGGCGTCCTGCGGGCCCTTGAAGTCGTGGTTGCGGCCAGCGTTCTGGGACTCGCCGCCGAGGCGCAGCATGGGCTCGAGCGCGCCGTCCTTGAACGTCTTCATCATCGCGTCCGAGGGGGCCCAGTTGTAGAAGCGGTCGTCAGCGGCGTCGCAGCCGGTCCAGGAAGGGTAGGTGGACCCTCCGCAATTGAAGATGCCCTCCATGTCGAGCCGGTCGTCGTGGAAGTCGTTGTTCCGGACGCTCCGGATTCCGAACTCGTGGAACTTCTGCGTGAGGTCGACGGGGCTGTCGGGGCTCGTGGGCCCCGCGATCACCCCTACGAGCGGCGAAGCTCGCGACGGCACGGTCCCGGAAAGGTCGACGGTGACGGGCGCGGCGAAGGCGGAGAACAGCAGGGGAAGGAGCATCGGCGGGCCTCGCGGGGGGTTCATAACCGGGTTCACCTCCCGGCCTTCCTACCCCTGGCCCGCTTGGGGTTGGCCCATGCGGGGCTGTCCCGCCCGGGGCCCGCCAGCTTCCCGATCCGCGGCGATGGAGGGGGAGCGCAGGCGGTCGTTGCGCCTGAGACGGGTGGGGCGGGCGCGGACGGTGTATGGCGCCCCGATGCGCGACCGTCGCGGACCCTCTCCCGTCCTCCTGCTCGGCGCCGGCACCGGCGAGGCCACGTGCGGCATCCTGTACCTCGCCGGGTTCCTCCGCCGCGCGGGCGTGGAGGCGTACGTCCGCCTCCACGATGATGAAGGTTCTTCGAAGGAGATCGCCAGATCTATCGAGGCGCTGGTCGCCCGCGTGCGGCCGCGGCTGGTGGGGATCAGCCTCAAGTGGTTCCACCATGTGCACCGGGCGCTGGCGCTGGCGCGCGCGGTCAAGCGCGTCGACCCCACCGTCGAGATCGTGATGGGCGGCAACAGCGCCTCCTCCTGGTGGCGCGAGCTCCTCACCTTCGACTGCGTGGATCACGTCATCTTCGGCGACGGCGAGGTGCCGCTGCTCGCGCTCTGCGAGGGCGACCCCGCCCCGCCCAACTGCGTGTCCCGGGGCGGCGTGAAGCCGCCGCTCACCTACGTACAAGGCCCGGGCAACAGCGACGGGATCCACTACTCCCACTTCGACGAGGTCTTCCTGAGCCAACGCGACCGCCACGCCTTCTCCGGCTGGGTGGCGCCGGGGAAAGGCTGCGCGGAGACGTGTCTGTACTGCGGCGGCGCCCGGAAGAACCAGAAGGAGGTCTTCGGGCGGGTGGACCCGTACCTGCGCTCCCCGATCGGGGTGCGTGAGGACCATCGGGAGATCGCCCCGCGCACGTGGCAGGTCCGTTACGACTTCTCCGGGGCCTCCGTGGCGTTCCTCGACGCGGCGTGGGCCGGCGTGGACCTCTCCCGTCACAGCTGCACGTGGTTTCTCTGGGGGCGCCCGAGCAACGAGCTGATCGACGCCTTGGCCCGGACCTTCTTCCAGGTGTACGTGGTGATCGACGTCGGCTGCTTCTCGGAGCGCCAGCGGCTCGACCTGATGCGCCGCGGCGTGCTCAAGGCGTGCGCCACCGACCCGGAGGTCGACGAGGTGATCGCCTACAGCCGTCGGTATCCGAACGTCGAGGTGGAGGTCTCGGGGATCGCCGGGCTGCCCTACGCCTCGGCGGCGACGCTGGAGGAGGAGGAACGGCTGGTGGACGCGGTGATCGCCCGTGGGTGCGTGGCCGGGTACCAGCGGCTCGAGGCCCAACCCGGCGCCGCGGTGACCGACAAGGCGGAGAAGTTCGGGATGCGCACCGAGGCCCGGACCTTCTCGGAGTTCCTCGACTATTTCGAGAGGCGCCCCCCTGGGGACTCCTCCGTGCCCATGGTGCGCTTCGCGGAGGACGCGCTGGAGGAGGCGGTCGCCGAGACCGCCGATCGGGTGCTGGAGCGAGCACACACCTACCGGGTGACCCGGCGCATGGTCGCGCTCACCGGGCGCACGCGCCTGCGCAAGGCGGCGCCGATCCAGCAGACCTACACGCTCGGGGCGTGGCTTGGCACCCACGTGGCGCCGCCGCGGCTGGCGAACGAGGCGGTCACCGTCGTGCGCTCCCGCCTCGGCACCGAGCTGGTGTGTGCCCCGTCGGTGCGCGCCCCAGCGTTCCCGGGGATGTCCCAGGGGGAGGAGGCGCGGTGCCTCCTCGCCACGCTCGACGCCTTCGCGGCGCCAACGACCGTCGCCACCGCGGCCGCCGCGGTCCGGTCCCGGCTCGGACCGGACGTGGTGTTGGCGGCCATCCAGGCGCTCGCGGACGACCGGTTCCTGGAGCCGGGGTAGCTCAGCGCGGCGCCCGCCCCCGACCCGCCCACCAGGCCTCCCCGTACGACACGAAGAGCTGCTCCCCCGTCGTGACCGCGCGGGTGGTGACGAACTCGAACAGCCGCTGCTTCAGCCGGAGGCGGTGCTCCACGTTCGGCGGATCGGCGTGGTTGAACAGGCTCCCCCAGCCGAGCACCAGCGCCCGCTGCCCGGCCAGCGCCGACCGCGAGTTGTGCGTCACGGTGAAGACGTAGTCGTTGAGCGGGGGATTGCCGGCGTCCACCGGGTCGAGGAGGAGGAACGGCGCGCGTTCGACCACGGTCTCGGCGGGGAGGTCGGCGGTGGCGAAGACGCCCCAGCCGAACTCGCAGGGGCGGACCGTCACGTCGGGGTGGTGAAACTGCAGCTCGGCCATCGCCGACCGCTAATCCGGGGCCGGCCGCCGGTCAGTTGCCCCAGACCACCCACACGCCCACGTCGAGGTTGCCGTCGCCGTCGGTGACGTAGGGTTCGCCGCGGAGGAGGGCCTGGTAGCCCACGGTGTTCTCCGTTCCGGCGAGGGCGTCGGCGGAGACGTCCCACGCCACCGGGGCCACCGCGAGGCCCGGGCACCAGCCGTTGCGCCCGTAGGTCCAGGTGCCGGCCTGGTTCGGGAGGGAGCCGTCGGTGGCCACGCGTTCGGCGCAGCCGTCGCGGGAGCCGGCGGTGGGGAAGTCCACCGACCAGGCGGCGCCGCCGTTGAGGGTGAAGGTCTGCTCGCTCGGGCAGAACTCGCCGCAGCCGTGCCCGTCGCTTCCGTGGCCGGTGAGGATCGCCACCAGCTCCACGTGGGTGGCATCGGCGGGGATGTCCACCGGATGGGTGGCGTGGCGTTCGTCGTAGGTGGCGTCCCAGAAGTCGCCGGTCTCCCACCAGAGCTGCTGGGCGCCGATGGGGGAGAACGAGGCTTCGTCGTGGTAGAAGCGGAGGTCCACCGTGACGATGTTCGCCATGCTGCCGGTGTAACGGAAGGTGTGCGCGCCGCCGTCGAGCAGCGCCGGGAGCTGGTGGCGTCCGTCGGTGACCCAGCGCCCTCCCCGCCAGTACCCGGTGATGATCCGGCTCATCTCCTCGCAGGTCTGCGACTCGTCGGCCTCCGTGGCGGGGTCGTCGTTCTCGCAGCGCCAGAAGTAGTCGGAGGTGTCCCAGGCCGGGCAGGCGTCGTACCAGGGGCCGCCGCACGCGAGCGTGACGTCCACCTCCACGCGGTTGAAGCTGGCCATCGTGGCGGCGTCCGGGAGCTCGATCGTGGCCGCGCCGGTCCAGTCGGCGGTGCGGGTGTCGGCGGCGTCGAAGACGCGCACGACGGTGGCGCCTTCGGCGTCGAGGCGGGCCTGCCGCTGGGCCTCGAACTCGTAGAGCTGCACCTCGTAGCCGAGGGTCTCCCAGGTGGCCGTGGTCCAGTTGGTGAGCGGATCGGCGAGGTAGCCGACCTCGCGGATCGTCTGGGCGTGGTCCACCCCGACGACCGGGAACTGGTAGGCCGCGAACAACGCGCCGATCCAGCCGGGGGCGTCGGCCGCGCGAACCGTGGCGACGTGCACGCGCGTGGCCCACTCATCCCGGCGGTTGGCGGGGATGGCGTCGAGGGACGCGTCGACGAGGGTGCGGAGCTGCGCCTGTAGGGCGGGGGCGTCGGCGGCAGAGGCGTCGGCGAAGAGCACGTAGTGGGCGTGCTCGGGGCCCTTTTTCAGGAGCTGGGCGAGGTCGTCGTCGAGCAGCAGCGAGGTGTAGCCGTCGGTCGCAGAGACCCCGATGAACACGTAGCTGTCGCAGCCGGTCCAGGTGCTGCCCAGCGACCAGTCGCCGGCGTCGGTGGGCACGGTCACGTCGCCGGCGAGGCCACCATAGTCGGCGCCTGCGGCGGTAAAGTCGAACGGGCGGGCGACGGTGCCGTCGTCACAGTACGCGGTGGGGGCGGCGGTGTCGCCCGTCTCCGCGGTGTCGACGCTGTCCGTCGACCCGGCGGTGTCGGAGGAGGGCGCGGTCGTGCACCCGAGGAGGAAGGCCCACACGAACTCAGTTCACCCCGTAGTAGAACAGGAAGAAGCACATCTCCTGGTTGGTGCCTTCCCCGTAGGTCACGGTGCTGTCGGTGGTGTTGTCGTACGTGCAGCGCGTGGTGAGCGTCTCGCCCTTGTGCCAGATCGCCGGTTCGTCGTAGAGGTACGTCATCTGGTGGCCGAAGTCCCAGGCGTTCGCGCGGGCGAGGCAGGTGGTGGACCCGTCTGCGTTCTGCAGGGTGCTCTCGTAGCCCTGACCGAGGGTGTGCATGTGCGGAAAGACGCCGTACACCGTGATGTCCACGTTGTAGTCGTTGAGGTAGTCCTCCGTCGCGTCCTCCACCTCGCCCGCGGCGATCCGGAAGCCGGTGGGCCCCATTGGCGCCATCGCGATGGTGTGCGTGACCTTCGGGGCGGTCCGGAAGCGGTACCCGGACTGGTCGATGGTGCCGACGTCGGAGGGCTGGGCGTAGTAGTGCATCTGGAGCACGATCTGATCGCCCGGGTTCACCAGGAGACCGCCGTCTTCAAAGGCGGTCGGCTCCATGCCCGGGGCCCAGGCGTGGAGGATGCCCCAATCATCCTCGGCGATCGGGTTGCGGCAGTCCCAGCCGTCGGTCAGGTCGGACTCGCCCGAGCCGGCGCCCGCGTCACCGCCGTAGTCGATCGCGAGCAGGGTGTGGTGCACCACCGCGGGCTGGTCCACCAGGACGTCGAACCCGGTGATGTAGGTGGGCTCGGTGAACGGGTTCTCCAGGACCTGACAGTGGTATTCGTTGCCGTCGGTGTCCGGGGCGACGGTGTGGGCGATCGGGAGCGTCACCTCCACGTCGGCGCCGTCGAGGCTGATCGAGGGCGGCGTCAGCGCGTCGATCGGGTCGCCCTCGGGGGCGCCACCTTCGGCCCAGGCGGTGACGAGCGCGGTCTCCTCGGCGGTGAGGACGAGGCGTTCGTGGCCGACATAGCTTCGACAGGTGGGGTCCATCGCCGGGGGCGGCATGCGGGAGGCCCCGAGGGCCGAGGCCATGGCGCCGGCCATGGGACGAGCGGCGGCGTACGTGGTGAAGTCGCCGGTTCCGAGGCCGCCTTCGTGGTGGCAGCCCGAGCAGGAACGCTCGACGATCGGGGCCACGTCGGCGCCCCAGGTGGGCACAGAGGGGTCGATCTGGGCGTCGGCGGAGTCGGTGGCGGTGCCGGTGGCGCAGGCCAGGAGCAGGGAGACGAGCATGGGAGTTCCTCTGCGGTTCAGACCCCGGTGTGGGCCACGGGCGAAACCGAATCTCGCGGAGTGTATCCGCGTGTGCGCAGCTTGCGGTGACGATCCGGAGGCGAGCGGTCGCGCCGGTCCCGATGATATCGATCCGACATGGCATCTGGGCGAGGCGCTGGGCCCGCTGCCCTTCTCGGGGCGGGAGACGGGCGCGCCTCGCGGCGCCGCCGGGCGCCTCCGTCGGACCCGGGCGCCCCACCCGAGGTGGCGCCGTGAGGCCGGTCCTGTTCACCTTCGCCGGGGTCGACGTCCCGGCCTACGCGGTCTTCGTGGCGCTGGGGATCGCGGCGGCGATCGCGGTGCGCCGCGTCGAGGTGCGGCGGCTCGGGTACCACGCCACGCCGGGGCACCAGTACGTCGGGCTCTTCGCGCTCCTCGGCGCGATGGTGGGCTCCAAGCTCGGCATGGTGCTCTTCGTGGGGCCGGAGGCGCTCGCGCAGCTCGGCTGGGCCGCGCTCACCTTCGACTTCACCGGCAAGACCGTCGTGGGGGGCATCGCCGGCGGGTACCTGGGCGTGGAGCTCGGCAAGAAGCTGGTGGGGGTGCGGCACTCCACGGGAGACGGCTTCGCCGTCTCCCTGCCGCTGGCGCAGGCCTTCGGCCGCGTCGGCTGCTGGCTCAACGGGTGCTGCTATGGCACGCCCACCGACCTGCCGGTCGGCCGGCTCGCCGCCGGGCTGCACCCGACCCAGCTCTACGAAGCGGCGTTGGACCTCGCGCTCGCCAGCGCCCTCTGGGCCACCCGCCGGCGCCCACTGCCCTCCGGACACCGCTTCCGCCTCGCCCTCGCAGGCTACGGCGCCATCCGCTTCGGGCTGGAATTCTTCCGTGGCGACGCCGGCTGGCGGGTGGGCCCGCTCACCGCCGTGCAGTGGGTGTGCCTCGCGGCGGCGGTGGGCTTCGGCGGCTCCGTGCTCCGGGGTGTGATTCGTACGTCCCGCTCGTCCCCCGAAAACGCCGCATCGCGCGACGGAGCGTGACGCGCGGCGCACCTTGCGTCGCCGTCGGGCGGGTTAGCTCCCCGCGGTCCCCGGACGCCCATGCTCAGCCTGCTCGCCTTCTTCGCCTGCTCCCAGACGCCGACCGAAGCTCCGCCGCTCACGGCGCCGGGCCCGGCGCCCCTGCCCCTGGTCGCCCCCGCCTACGGCGCCGAGCCGACCGCGGTCGCCGCCTACTGGGATGGCGGCTCCGTCAGCTACGGCGATGTCACCACGCCGATGCAGCACCAGCTCGACCAGATGCTCGCCGAGTACCTCATGGGCAGGTACGACGCCGAGTATCAGGCCACCGAGCAGAAGATGGACGAAGAGCTGCTCAAGGCCGAGACCAAGAAGCGCGGCCTCGCCGCCCCGGAGGACCTGCTCAAGGCCGAGATCAACGACAAGGTCGCCAAGCCGACCGAGGCCGAGATCGCCGACGCCTACCAGGCCCTCCAGCGGAAGCTCCGCGGGCAGACGATGGAGGAGGCGCGCGGCGTGCTCGAGAGCGCCGTCACCCAGAAGAAGCAGTCCGAGCGCTACCAGGTCTACATCGAGGAGCTCCGCAAGAGCTACCGCGCCACGATCCAGCTCCCGTTCCCCGAGGTGCCCCGCATCGAGGTGTCGGCGGACGACGACCCGTCGGTCGGCCCGGCCGACGCGCCGGTCACCATCGTGCAGTTCGCCGAGTTCCAGTGCCCGTACTGCGGCAAGGCCCGCGAGAGCGTGGACAAGGTGATGAAGAACTACGACGGGAAGGTGAAGTTCGTCTTCCGCGACTTCCCGCTCGACTTCCACCAGAACGCCATCCCCGCCGCCATCGCCGCCAACTGCGCCGACAAGCAGGGCAAGTACTGGCCGGTCCACGACGCGTTCATGAAGGACCAGCAGTCGCTGGCCGAGGCCGACATCCAGCGGGTCGCCAAGGCTGCCGGGCTCGACATGACCAAGTGGGAGGAGTGCCGCAAGGACCCCTCGATCGAAGCCGAGATCAAGAAGGACGAGTCCGACGGGCAGCAGGCCGGCGTCACCGGTACCCCGGCGTTCTTCATCAACGGCGTCTTCATCAACGGCGCCCAGCCGTACGAGAAGTTCAAGGCGATCGTCGACGCCGAGCTGGCGAAGAAGCAGGGCTGAGCGGCCCGGGCGCCGCCCGCCGGGGTGCGGCGCCGCCGTGGCGGCCGCCGACGCCGGTCGTGGCTCGCGAGGGTGGGGGAGGGCCGGGAGGGGGAACGACCCTTCTCGTCGCCCCTTCAGCTCACGTGACGTCTTCCGAGAGTACGCCGCGGCCGCCGCGGATGAACTCGCGGACGTAGGGGATCGTGCAGGTCTCCGTCTCGTCCGCCGTGCCGACGAAGGCGATGCGTTTGTCGTAGAGCATCGCGATGCGGTCGGTGACGGTGAAGCAGCTGTCCATGTCGTGGGTGACCACGATGCTGGTGACGCCGAGCTTCGCCTGGAGCGAGAGAATGAGCCCGTTGATCCGCCGGACATTCACCGGGTCGAGCCCGGTGGTGGGCTCGTCGTAGAGGATCACCTCGGGCTGGATGGCGATCGCCCGGGCGAGGCCGACACGCTTGCGCATGCCGCCGGAGAGCTCCGCCGGCTTGAGCTTCTGGCTCCCGGGCATCCCCACCATCTCCAGCACCTCCTCCACGCGCGCCTTCATCTGCGCGTCGGTGCCCCAGGCGTGCTCCCGCAGCGGGTACTTGATGTTCTGCTCGACGGTGAGCGAGTCGAACAGCGCGCCGGACTGGAAGAGCATCGCGATGCGCGTGCGCACCGAGAGGAGCTGCGCTTCGTTCATCGTGGTCACTTCGTGGCCGAACGCCTTGATCGAGCCGGCGTCGGCGCGCAAGAGGCCGATGAGCATCTTGATGAGCACGCTCTTGCCGGTACCGGAGCCGCCGAGGATGGTGATCGTCTCCCCGGGGTAGATCGAGAGCGTGGCGTCCTCGTAGATCACCTTGGGGCCGAAACGTTTCTTCACCCCGGTGAATTCGATCAGCGGCTCGCGCGTGGGCGGGCTCGAGGTGTCGGTGCGCTCATCCATAGATCGCCACGAAGATCGTGCTCAGCACGTAGTTGGAGACCAGCAGCGTGATCGCGGTGGTGACCACCGCCTTGGTGGTGGACTGGCCCACGCCCTCGGTGCCGCCGGTGGTGTTCAGCCCGATGAAGCAGCCGAGGATGCCGATGAAGTACCCGAAGAACACGGACTTCGCGAGGCCGTGCAAGAGGTCGACCATCCCGAGGGTGTCCTTCACCTGGGTGAAGAAGAACTTCGCGGTGACGCCGACTTCGCGCATGGTGATGAGCAGCCCGCCGAAGACCCCCACCCCGTCCGCGAGGATGGTGAGCAGCGGCAGGGCGATGATGCACGCCAAAACGCGCGGGGCGACCAGCTTCTTGATGGGATCGGCGCCGAGGGAGCGGATCGCGTCCACTTGCTCGCTCACGACCATCGAGCCGAGCTCCGCCGCGAAGCCGCTGCCGACGCGCCCGCCGACCAGCAGCGCGGTGAGCGTGGGGCCGAGCTCGCGGACGATGCCGAGGGAGACCAGCTTCCCGGTGTACATGCTGCCGCCGTAAGGCTCCAGCCCGGTGGCGAACTGCAAGGCCAGCACCATCCCCGTGAACAGCGCCGTGAGCACGGTGATCGACCAGCTGCGGATCCCCGAATGGTCGAGCTGGTAGGTGACCGGGGTGATCTCGATCGGGGCCTTGAAGAAGGCGAAGAACGCCCGGACCGTGAGGATGGCGACCGCGCCGGCGTCCCGCAGAAGGGTGATGAAGCCCTCCACGTCAGATTCCCGGTGAGAAGCCGTCGAGCACGGCCTCGTAGCCGGGCCAGAGCTCGTCGAGCTTGCCCATTGGCGCGATGATCACGAAGTCGTACGTGCACATGTCGTGGTTGACCACGCTGATGCCGAGGCGCACGGGCACGCCGTCGAGGCGGCCGGTGTGGGTGCGGACGACGCCCTCGCGGGGGCCGATGGCGCGGACGACCTCCAGGTCGAGCGTGGCGCCCTGGAGCCCGGAGACCATCTCGGTGGCGAGGTCCTCCACCCGGGATTCCTGGAAGCGCGGGCCGCAGTTGGAGTCGGTGTAGAGGCTGGCGCCGGCGCCCTTGTTCACCCAGGCGTGGTCGGCGCCGCCGGGCGCGACGGAGAGCCAGCCCTCTCCCGGAGAGCCCACCCGGTACTTGCCCTCGAGGGCGCGGGCGGCCTGCCACGAGGCGGGCATGCAGCCGGCGAGGAGGAAGAGCGCCCCGAGGGCAGCGAGCCGGTTCATGCCTCCACACTCCCGGTGATGCGGAGGAAAACGTCCTCCAACGTCTCGTTCGCGCACACCTCCTGGAGGGTGCCCATCACCGCGATGCGCCCGCGGTGGATGATCGCGAGGCGATCGCAGACCTCCGCCGCCACCGCGAGGGTGTGCGTGGAGAGGAAGACCGTGCGGCCTTCGGCGGCGAAGGTGCGGAACGTCTCCTTGATCTGCCGGGCGCCGCGGGGATCGAGCCCGACCATCGGCTCGTCGACGATCAGGAGCCGCGGCTCGTGGAGCAGCGCGCCGCAGAGCACGAGGCGCTGCTTCATGCCGTGGCTGTAGCTCTCCACCAGGGCGTCCCCCCAGTCCTGCAGCGCGTGCGCGGCGAGCACCGCGTTGACCCGCTCATCTAGGGTGGCCGGGGCCATCCCGTAGACATCCCCGATGAAGCGGAGAAACTCGCGGGCGGTGAGCTTGTCGTAGAGGTACGGGCGGTCGGGGATGAAGCCCATCCGCCGCCGGGCCTCGACCGGGTTCTTCACCAGGTCCCGCCCGTCGATCTCGATGGTGCCGGCCGTGGGGGGCAGCACGCCCGCGAGCATGCGCAGCGTGGTGGTCTTCCCGGCGCCGTTGAGGCCGAGGAAGCCGAAGACCTCGCCAGCCTCCACGTCGAGGTCCAGCGGGTGGACCGCCTGGAAGTCGGCGTACCGTTTCTCGACCTGGCGCAGACGGATCATCGGGTGGGCTCTGTATCCGGTGTCGGGACCGCCGCGCCCGCCTCCGGTTCCGGGTTCGGCGCCACGGCGAGCCGGAGCTTGCCCATGCTGGCCATGATCTCGAGCTGCCGGTCGAGGTCCCCGGTGACGAGCTGGAGGTGGGTGGCGTGGGCGGGGAACTCGCCGAAGGTGGGGTCGACCGGGACCCAGGATTCATCCGGACCGATCCGGACTTCGGGCCACGCGTGGTAGTAGAACGCCTGCCCGAGCTGGGCGCTGTAGACGACGCCGGCGGCGATGCGGGCAGGGATGCCGGCGGCGCGGGCGAGGGACACGTAGAGCGCGGTGTGCTCGTTGCAATCCCCCTGCGCCGTGTGCAGAACCTCCAGGCCGTTCGGGATGCCGATCGTCGGCACCTTCTGCACGTAGTCGTGCACGAACTCGGAGAGCCGGCGGGCGGCGGTGGCGCGATCGGGCGCATCGCCGACCACCTCCCGGGCCTTCGCGACGATCTCCGGGTGGTCGACCGGGACGGTGGGGGTGGCCTCCAGGTCGCTCGTGCCGCGCACCGGGAGCACCGGCCACGTGGACGGGTCGGGCGTGGTCAGCGTGACGCGGGCGCCGTTGACCCGCTGCACGTCCCCGTCGGAGGGGAGCTTCGCGGCGTCGATCCCACTGACCTCCAGGGTGAGCGGGCCATAGGGCCGCGCGGGGTCGATGAACCCGGAGAGCGGCACGCGCGCGAGGGCGACCAGATCGGGGGCCTCGCCCGCGTCGACCTTGATGGCCTCCGCCTTGGTCATCCGCACCGTCTGCATGCCGAGCGCCGCCTCTTCGCGGAGGACGGCGCCGCTCTCGTCCACGAGGCGGCGGGTGGAGAGCCCGCCGCCATCCAGCTCCAGCCAGTACCCGACCTCGCCGTTGGGGAGCACCTCGGGCGCCTGCACCGTGACGCGCATCGTGCTCGGGGTGACCGTGATCGGGTTGAAGTAGGGGAGCTCGAACACGTCCCCCGGGTGGAGGGTGCGGCCCTTCACCACGTTGGCGGCGGTCATGGACAGCGCCGGCGGCTCGGTGATCGGCACGTCCAGCGAGCTGGTGGCGCCATCCTGGTTCAGCTCGACGTGGATCACCCCCGGCTGAACCTCGCCGTGCGCCGTCATCAGCACCGGGGAGGTGAGCAGGAAGTCGAACTGGACGAGGAGCCCCTGGTCGTCGGTGATCGCGGTGCCGGCGGTGGTGACCTGCTGGGTGGTGCCCATCGAGCCGAGCGCGAAGGTGCTGCGCTCCTCGTACAGCCGCCCGCCCGAGGCGATGGGCGACTCGCGGCTCACCGAGTAGCCGACGTGGTGCTCGCCGATGAAGATGCCGGACCACGTCTCTTCGGCGGGACCGACGGCCAACGTGGACACGTCGATCGCGTGCACGGTGCTCTTCGTCGGCCACAGTTGCGTGACGGCCAGGACGCCGAAAGTGCCGACGGCGAGGACCTCAAGCAACAACAGCGGGCGCACGATCCCCCCTATCCCGGCTATGATGCGGCCCGGCAGGAGTTGGTGGATGCTGGTGGCCGCGCTGATGATCGCATGCTCGACGGGGAGCTCGACCGACACCGCCTCAGGGAACGACACCTCCATCGGCAATCCCGACGACACCGACACGGGCGACACCGGCGAAGACATCGGGGGCGACACCTCCGAGACGGGCGACAGCGTCGACACCCAGGACACCGCCGACGAAGCGGCGGACGAGGCCGCTTATGAGGCGTTCTACGACGAGAACACCCTCCAGAGCATCACGATCTCCCTGAGCGCCGAGAGCGTGGACGCGATGGACGTGGCCGCCGCCGCCGCGATCGCCGCCGACCCCGAGAACCCGACGTTCGACTACGTCTCCGCCTCGGTCACCCTCGGCGGCGTCACCGTGGACAACGTGGGCGTGAAGTTCAAGGGGGGCAGCAAGACCTTCCAGGACTGGGAAGGGAAGCCCTCGCTGAAGATCAAGTTCGACCAGTTCGACGACACGCTCCGCTTCGCCGGCCTCAAGCGGGTCACGCTCGACAACATGGTCACCGACCCTGCGATGTGCCGGGAGGTGCTCGGGTTCAAGCTGTTCCGCGACGGCGGCGTGCCCGCCCCACGCGCCAACTTCGCCCAGGTCTATCTGGTGGTCGACGGCGGGAGCCCCCAGCTCTACGGGCTCTACACCAACGTCGAGGCGATGGACTCGAAGTGGGTGAAGCACAACTACGAAGAGGACAACGGCGATCTGTGGCAGGGCCACGACAGCGCCGACTTCTCGCAGGCGGGCATCAAACACTTCGAGGTCGCCTCCGGCACGGGGGACCTCGCCGTGCTCGACCAGGCCCGCGTGGACGTGCAGAACCACGGCGACGACTTCTGGGCCGACGTGGACGACGTCCTCGACATGGACAACTTCCTCGACTTCTGGACGTTGTCCGTCGCGATGGGCAACCGCGCCGGGTACCCCTTCCACGTGGGCAACTTCTACGTGTACGGCGATCCCGCCGACGGCCGCTTCGACTTCATCCCCGCCGAGGCCGACGCGAGCTTCGACACCGCCACCCCCACCTACGCGAAGTACGTCGTGGGCGCCGTGGCGCAGTTCTGCCTGTACTACGACGACAAGTGCCCCACGAAGTACGCCGCCGCGCAGGGCGAGGCGATCACCTTCTACGAGGGCGACAACGTGGCGGCGACCGCCTCCGCCCTCCAGGCCCTCACGGACACCGCCATCGTCGACGATGCGCGGAAGAACGTCGAGGGCAAGACGATCACCACCGCCCAGGTGCTCACCGCGCGGGACACGCTGAACTACCGCGTCGAGATGTACCCGGAGTGGTTGCGCGGGCACCTCGGGCTGTGAGCCCGCAGGGGGGCGGTCGCCTCGGGCGGCCGCCACCCCGCGCCTGACACGCCCCTGACGCGCCCGGGCCCACGCTCGGATACCAGGGGGGGCCCAATGGACGCCGAACGATTCCGTCAGCTCCGGGAGCCCTTCGAAGCGCTGGATGCGGCGGCGGTGAGGCTGTACCTTGCGCGGCCGGGTGAGCTGCACAGCTCCCGTTACGACGCCCTCCGCTACGTCATCTCCTTCGCCAAGCTCCAGGTTGTGCGCGGCAAGGACGGGCGGGATCACGAGGTGGGCGAGGCCCTGGCGTCGTTCGCCTGGGGCGTCCGCGAGGCGCTGGCGCCCTGGCTGCTGAAGGAGGCGTCCCTGGCCCGGGCGGCGCAGGCCGTGCCGAAGCTCGTGGAGGACACGCGGAAGCAGCGCGGCCGGCTCCTGGAGTCCTTCGGGATCGACGCCGAGAGCCTCGACGCCGAGGTCTGCGAACGCAAGCTCGTGGTCACGTGCGGAGGCGGGGGCGGGGCCGGCTACGGCTACGCCGGCGCCTGGCAGTCGTTGCACCGGGCGGGGCTGCAGCCCTCGATGATCTCCGGCACCTCGATGGGCGCGTTGATCGCGCTCTTTCGCGCCCGTCGCAAGGTCTTTGATCCCGCGCCGATGTACCACGCGGCCCAGCGGCTCACCTGGCCCGGCGTCTTCCGGATCCTCCAGACCGAGAGCCGCTACGGCGTGCCCGCCACCCTGCGGCTCTACCTCCGCAGCGCGATCGGCTCGCTCTTCCACACCCCGGACGGTCGGCCGCTCACCTTCCGGGACCTCGACATCCCGCTGCTCATCGTGGCGACAGGCCTCGGCGTGGACGCGCTGAAGCACGACCTCACGTACTACGAACACTTCCTCGACGACGCAGTCGGCGCCGACTTCCACCTGCGTCCGAGCCGCGCCGCCAAGGTGGCCGCGGTCGTGAACATCCTCCGCGAGCTCCTCGCTTCGCCGGACGCGCTCCGCGAGGTGGTCTTCGGCGGGGACGCCGCGACCGAGGACGCTGACATCCTCGACGCCGCCGGCTTCTCCTCGTCCATCCCCGGGCTCATCCACTACGACGTGCTCCGCGACGACCAGCGGATGAAGTCGATGCTCGACGAGCTCTACGCCCGCTACGGCATCACCCGACTCGTTGAAGGCGGCATCGTGAACAACGTCCCGGTGAAGCCGGCCTACGACGCCGTGCTCGCCGGGCGGATCACCCGCCGCAACGCCTGGTTCCTCGCGCTGGACTGCTTCGCGCCGCGGATGAGCAGCGTGATGTTCCTCCCGGTTCAGCAGATCGTGCGGCCGAACGTGCAGCGCAACATCGCCTACGCGAACCACTACTTCCCGCTGGAGCGTACGCTCAATCCGCTCAACCTCGTCCCCGACTACCCGGACGTGCTTCGCGCCCAGGAGTGGACGAGCAAGGAGCTGGAGCCGGTGATGCCGCTCATCATCGAGAGCTGCCGGACCCTGCCGACGCTCTAGCCGACGGCGAGGGGCGGACGAGTCGATGGCGAGGGTCGGCCCGGCGAGAGGGTCCATCCACGCAGGGGCGGGGTGCGCCCGAGGAGCGGCCGGCGGCGGGCCAGCCTCCGCGCGAGGCCCAAAAAGCAACGGGGCCCATCGTTTCCGATGGGCCCCAAGTTGGTGCGCGAGGGGGGACTTGAACCCCCACGGGGTATTAGCCCACTAGCACCTCAAACTAGCGCGTCTACCATTCCGCCACCCGCGCGGGCACCACCATGTAGCGTTGCACCCCTGGGCGGTCAAGCCCTGGGGCGCACATTCTGCTCAGGGGGTGGCGGGCGCGGGCGCGGCCGGGGTGGGCGCCGGGGTGCCTTCCGCGGGGGCGGCGGGCGCGTCGGCCGGAGCGGTGGCGCCGTCGGCCGGAGCCGCGGGCGCGGCGCCATCGGCGGGCGCACCGGCCGGGGCCTCGATCGTCGGCTTCTCGCCGCCGGGGGTGACGCCGAAGCCAGCGCCTTCTTCGCCCTCGCCCTCGGTCTTCTTCAGGCCCTCATCGACCCCACCGGCATCGCGCTCGTTCTCGCGCGTGCTCTGGTAGGCCAGCGTGACGCTGGTCACCATGAACAGGGTGGCGATGACGCCCGTACCGCGGGTGAGCAGGTTGCCCGGACCCGAGGCGCCGAAGAGCTGGCTTCCGCCACCTCCGCCGAACGCGCTCGAAGGGTCCGCGCCCTTCCCCGGCTGCATCAAGATCACGAAGACCAGGAGCAGGCTCAGGATGACGTGCAAGGTGATCAGGAATGCGTGCACCAGGTTCCCCGACAGCCCACGACGCTAACCACCGAACCCCGCGCTGGCTACGATCGGCCGCCGGCTTTCGGCCAGCGCGGGCACGCCTCGCGTAGGGTGCAGGTGCCGAAGATCTCGTGGCGATGGGAGCGAACCGTGAGGCCGTGGGCCGTCGCCACCTCCGTCTGCCGCGCCTCCACCACCGGGTCTTCGAACTCGAAGATGGTGTTGCAGTCGGTGCAGATGAGGTGATCGTGGTGTTCGTCCTCGAGGATCGGCTCGTAGCGCGCCTGGCCGTCGCCGAAGTTGCGCTCGCCGGCGATCCCGGCCTCCACGAAGACCTTGAGCGTGCGGTACACGGTGGCGGCGCCGGTGGCCGGGGCGCTCTGCTGCACCGCGCGAAGCAGCTCCTCCACGCTCACGTGGCCGCCGGCGCCGATGAACGCCTCGAGGATGCTCTCGCGCTGGCGGGTGCGCTTGAGCCCCTCACGGTCGATGTGGGCGTCCAGCCGAGCGCGGGCGATCGCGAGGCGGTCCATCAGGCCGCCGCCGGCGCGGAGGCCGTGCGCGTGAGCCGACGGGCCGTCTCCACCCCCACCACCACGAGGCAGGCCATCATCACCAGGATGATCGTGGCGTTGAGGTACCCGTCGAAGGTGTGCATCGGGAGGTAGGTGCGGGTGGCGCTCTGCCACCCGGCGGTGAGCGTCGTCGTCGAGAGCCAGAGGAGCGGGACCACGGTCACCCAGGCGTAACGCCGCCGGCCCTCGTTCACGATGACCGCCGTCCCGACGCACAGCGCCACGCACGCGAGGAGCTGGTTCGCGATGCCGAACATCGGCCAGATCGTCTTGATGTTGCCGGTGGCGAGGAAGTACGTCCATCCCCCGACGACGAGGGCCGTGGAGAGGATCGAGCCCGGGACCCAGTCGGTCTGGCCGAGCTTCGGGGAAAACCGCCCGAGGAACTCCTGGACCACGAACCGGGCCACGCGGGTGCCGGTGTCGATCGTGGTGAGGATGAACAGCGCCTCGAACATGATCGCGAAGTGGTACCAGTAGCCGAGAAGCGAGCTCATCCCAGGGATTCCCGAGAAGATCTGAGCCATCCCCACCGCCAGGGACACCGCGCCGCCGGGGCGCCCGGCGATCGCCTCGCCGATCTCGTGTTCGAAGGTCGGCAGGTTCACCATGGAGAGCCCGAGCTTCGAGAACGGCTCGGCGGCCACGTTGATCGCGTAGTAGTCTCCAGGCTCCAGGCACGACGCGCAGATGAGCGCGCAGATACCCACCAATCCTTCGAGGAGCATCGCGCCGTAGCCGATGGCCCGCGCGTCGAGCTCGTTCTTCATCATCTTGGGCGTGGTGCCGCTGGCGACGAGGCTGTGGAAGCCGGAGATCGCCCCGCAGGCGACCGTGATGAACACGAACGGGAAGACCTTCCCGGGGATGATCGGCCCACCACCGTCGACGAACTGGCTGAACGCGGGGGCCTTGATCGTGGGGTTCACCACGATCACCCCGACGATGAGCGCGGCGATGGTGCCGAGCTTCATGTAGGAGGAGAGGTAGTCCCGCGGGCAGAGCAGGACCCACACCGGGAGCACGCTGGCGATGAAGCCGTAGCTGGCGAGCGCGACGATGATGCCCTCGCGCGAGAGCGTGAAGTACGGCGCGAGGGCCGAGCGGGCGACCGGCTCACCAAGGAAGACACAGGCGATCATCCCGATCACCCCGAAGAGGCTCGCGCCGGCCACGTCCCCCGGGCGCACCTTGTAGAGGTACACGCCCATCGCGAGCGCGAGCGGGATGGACATCGCCACCGTGAAGGTGCCCCAGGCGCTCTCGGAGAGCGCGTTGACCACCGCGAGCGCCAGCCCCGCCAGCGCCACCACCAGGATGAACAAGATCGCGATGGAAGCGACCAGCCCCGCCGTCGGCGAAACCTCCGCCCGAGCGATCTCCGCCAACGAGCGCCCGCCGCGGCGCACCGAGGCCGCGAGGATCACGAAGTCGTGCACGGCGCCGCCGATGCACACCCCAAACAGCAGCCACAAGAAGCCAGGGAGATACCCGAACTGCGCCGCGAGCACCGGCCCGATGAGGGGCCCCGCGCCGGCGATGGCGGCGAAGTGGTGCCCGAAGAGCACCCACTTGTGGGTGGGGTGGTAGTCCCGGCCGTCGTTGCGCTCCATCGCGGGGGTGACCCGCTCGCCGTCGAGCATCATCACCTTGGCCGCGAGGAAGGCGCTGTAGAAGCGCCAGGCGATCGCCAGCACGGCGAGCGCGGGGAGGAGGAGCACCAGGGCGGACATGGGCCCGCAGTCTACCTTACGCGCACCGCTCCGCGCCGGTACACCACTCGGATCCGGGCGAGGAGCGTGAGCGAAACCACCGCCAGCCCCACGCTGATGCCCCACCAGATGCCGGTGGGGCCGTAGCCGGCACGGATGCCGAGGAAGTACCCGACCGGCAGCCCGAAGACGTAGTACCCGACGAGGTTGGCGATGGTGGGCACCCGCACGTCCCCCGCGCCGCGGAGCACGCCGAAGCCGATCACCTGCATGCCGTCGAAGAGCTGGAAGGCCGCGGCGATCGGGAGGAGGGAGGCTGCCAGGGCCTGGACCGCGGGGTCGGGCGTGTAGGGGCGCACGAGCCAGGAGCCCAGGAGCCAGAAGACCGCGCCGGAGAACACCTGGGTGCAGGCCCCGAGCACGATCGCCGCGCGCGCGGAGGTGCCCCAGTCTTCGCCGGCACCGAAGCGGTGCCCGACACGGGCGGATGCGGCGGTGGCCACGCCGAGGGGGATCATGAAGGACACGGATGCGAGGTTGATCGCGATGGCATGCGCGGCCATCGCGCGCTCCCCGATCCACCCCATCATCATCGCCATTGCGGCGAAGGCCCAGAACTCGGTGCCCATCTGCACGCCGAGCGGGAGCCCGAGGCCGAGCAGGCGCAGGACCGGGGCCGCGCCGAGGTCGGGCGCCTCGGGCCAATACTCACGGAGCGTGCCGCGAACGAGCCAGAGCAGCACGGCGAGGATCGCGGCGTCCACCACCAGGGTGCCCACCGCCGCCCCCGCGACGCCCATCGCCGGCAGCCCGCCCCACCCCTCGATGAACGCGAGGTTCACGGGGGCCTTCAACAGCGTGCCCATCACCGTGACGACCATCGCGGGGCGCACGATGCCGAGCGCCTGCAGGAAGGTCCGCACCGTCTGGATGACCATGGCGATGGGCCAGGACCACGCCATCCACCAGGCGTAGGTCGTGGCGTCGGGGATCACCGACTCCGGCTGGCCGAGCGCCCGGAGGCCGTAGGGGGTGAGGAGGTACCAGCCCGCCGCCAGGATCGAGAGCGGCAGGCACAACGCCAACATGCGGGCGAGGGCGACGCCCGCCGAGCGTTTGTCCCCTTCGCCGTGAGACTGGGCGACGATCGGCTCGATCGCCCGCACGGACCCGAACGCCAGCACCGCGCCGGAGAGCCCCCAGCCGGTCGCGATTGCCACGCCAGCCTGCGCATCTTCGCCGAGCTGGCCGACGCATACGGTGTCCACCACGCTCATGCCCATGAACGCGAGCATGCCCAGGCTCGTCGGCCAGGCCAGCGCCAGGAGCTTGCGGAGTTCGTCGCGCATCGGGGGCCGGGAGTTTCGCCACCGCAGCGCCGCACGGCAAGCCCCTGACGATCTCCTGGCGCGGAAACGGCGGGGCCGGGGTACACCAACGGCGTGGAGTCGCCGATGGTCTTGCTGTTCACGCTCGCCTATGCCGCCGCGCCGCCCCCGATCGTCAACGGGAGCACCACCAAGGACTACCCGCAGGTGGTCACCCTGTACTCGCAGGACAGCCGCGGGTACGGCTACAACTTCTGCTCCGGAACGTTGATCGACCCGAAGTGGGTGCTCACGGCGGCCCATTGTGCCGACGCGTTCGAGGACAATGAAACCCAGGGCATGAATGAGCACTACGCCATCGTCGGCTACGACATCAGCAAGTCCTCGGGGATGACCGACAACGCCAAGGTGAAGGCCTGGTACCAGAACCCTGGGTGGGACCCGAACAACTACGACACCGCGTCTCAGCATGCCGACATCGCGCTGGTGGAGCTCTCCACCAAGATCACCTCCATCGATCCGATGCCGGTCAACAAGGACGTCCTCAAGAACAGCATGATCGGCACGGACTACCGCTACGTCGGCTGGGGCATCACCTCCGACAACGGCCAGGACTCCACGAAGAAGCGCACCGCCGACATCCCGCTCTACGACTTCGACACCTTCCTGCAGGTCGGCTACGACCCGGTCGACAAGCAGAACGTCTGCTCTGGGGATTCGGGCGGGGCGGGCTTGGAGATCCTCGGCGACGGGATGTATGAGCTCTCGCTCGTCAACGGGTACGTCTACTCGATCGCAGGCGGCAACACCCCGTGCGCGACCGGCGCCACCGGCGGCGTGCGCGTCGACCATTACATCTCCTGGATCGAGGGCTACGTCCCCGTCTACAGCTACGACGAGATGTACCCCGAGGACACGGGGCCGGTGGACACCGGCTCGGGCGACACCGGCACCGCCGACAGCGGGGGCACGGACAACGGCTCGCCGAGCAACGCCCCGTTCAACGAGCCGAACACCCCGGACCAGGTGGGCGAGGACTACGGCGCGGGCACGTCCGGCCTGTGCGGCACCCCGGCGCCGCTCGGCTGGGCGGGCGCGTTGGTGGCGTTGGCGCTCGTCACCCGCCGCCGGCGCTGAGCGACGCGGCAAAAAGCCAACCACCCCGCCCGGGAGACCCGGACGGGGTGACAGGTTCCAGGGGTGGGCCGGCGAACCGGCCCGTGCCGACTAGAAGACGCCCGCGAGCTTCATGCCGACGATGAGGCCGAAGAGCACGAGGGACTCGATGAACGCCAGGCCGAGGATCATCGGGGTCTGGAGCTTGTCGGCGGCCTGGGGGTTGCGGGCCATGCCTTCGATCGCGGCGGCCGCGGTGCGGGCCTGGCCGAGGCCACCGCCGAGCGCGGCGACGCCGATCGCGAGGCCGGCGCCGACGCCCCAGCCCCAGTTGCCGGTCTTGCCGATTTCGGTGCCATCGGTCGCGAGGGCGATGCCGGTGGTGGCGACGAAGAGGGCGGTGGTGCGCAGCGCGGTGGTGAGGACGGACTTCATGTGAGCTCCAGAGAGACTAGTGGTGGTGATCGTCGTGACCGTGGGACATGTCGGCAGTGGACAGACCCACGTAGGCGGTGGAGAGGAGGCTGAACACGAACCCCTGGATCACGCACACGAACAAGCCGAGCGCGTAGAAGGGGACGGGGATGACGGCGGCGCCGAGCCAACCGAGGAGGTCGCCGCTGACCTGCCGCATGACCATGCTGACCGTGTGGTCGGCGAACATGTTGGCGGTGAGTCGAATCGTGAGCGAAGCGGGCCGGATGAGCAGGCCGAGCACTTCGAGCGGGAACAGCAGCGGCGCCACGGCGAGCATCGGACCGGCGAGGTGCCGGATGTACGCCATGCCGTTGCGGGAGAGGCCGGCGTAGTTGAACACCACGAAGACCACCAGGGCCATCGCGAGGTTGTTGCTGAAGTTCTCGGTAGCCGGCAGCAGCCCGGGGATGAGCCCCATGAGGTTGCTGACGACGATGTAGAGGAAGATCGAGCCGGTGAGCGGGAAGAACCGCGGCGCTTCTTTGTGGCCGAGGATGCCCTCGACGAGGTTGTAGAAGCCCTCGACGAAGATCTCCAGGAGGTTGCGGGGGGTGAAGCCGCTGTCGGGGATGAAGCGCTCCGGCCCATCCTTCTTCAGCGCAGACTCCAGGCCCATGCGGGCGAGCACCGCCACGCCGAGGATCACGAACGCGCCCGCCCACGCCGCCGGGATGACCCAGGCTTCGTGCGGAGTGGCGAGGCCGAGGGTGTGGCCCAGGGAGCCATCCCCGACGCCGGGAAGCAGCTGATACCAGGAGAATCCGCTGGCGAAGACGGTCATCTACGACTCCTTGACCGCGACGGCGCCCATCACCCCGCGCGTGCTGAACGCGAGGAGCGGGGCGAAGAAGCCGGCCATGACCGCCAGGGGCGGCAGGATGGTGAGAAGGGGAATGAGGAGCGCGGCGCTCACCAGGGTCTTGCCGCCGAGCAGCGCCGGGACGCCGGTGCGGGCGACGACGCCCGTGGTCATCACCAGCACCCGGAGGCTGACGAGCCCCGCCAGCCCGCCCGCGAGCGCGCCCAGGCCGAGCTGCTGCCCGAAAGCGAACGCGACGACGACCACCACGAGGGCGGCGACGGCGGCATCACGGAGCAGGGTTCGGGGGGTCATCGGGGGGAGTGGTTGAAGCGTTCAACAAGCGGCGGATGCCGATCCCGAACCCCAGGAAGGTGAGCCCGGCGGTGAACCACGGTCCAGTGTTGAACCGCCGATCCAGCCAGGAGCCGAGGAGCACGCCGGCCAGCATGGAGCTGGTCATCGCGCTCACCAGCGCCATGGCGGGCGCCGCGCGCCTCCAGATGTTCGGATCGATCATCAGGTGGCCTGGGACGGGAAACCGAAAGAGCGCCCGGGGGGGGTACCCTCGGGGCCGCGCGCCGTAATCGGCGGGTCACTCGGTGTCAACGATCGTCGAACCAGCGTTGTCGCCGTGGGCGCACCGTCCCGCCGCGGCCTCGGCGATCCGCCCCGGACTACCCTTCGGCGCGCCGAGCGGCCGAACCGCGGTGACGGTCGGCGTCCACTCCGGCCACCGCAGCACGTCGGCCCGCGCCCGCTCGGGGGCGGCGGCGATGTCGACCGTCGCGTCGATCCTGGGGTCTCCAGGGAGATCACGCGCGCAAAGAGCGCATGAGCTCGCCCTTGGGTGGGCAGGAGCTTACCTGCACCTGTCGAGAGGTCCGTCGTCTTGCGTAGAAGCCCGCCGCCCACGCGCCGGTTCGGCATGGACGACCCGCCGCCCTTGCGCAGCGTCCGCCTGCTGCGGGCGCGGGTGCCGGAGGGCGCTCGTTATCCGTTCGACGTTCCCGTGATCCGCCGCCTGGACACGATCGAATTGAACCGGCGGGTGTGCTTCTTCGTCGGCGAGAACGGCAGCGGCAAGTCCACGCTCCTCGAGGCGATCGCGGAGAGCTTCGGGCTGGGCCGGGAAGGCGGCTCGCGCCACATCCGGCACGACACGACGGACGCGAACGCGAGCTCGGCGCCGCTGGCGGGCGCCCTGCGGCTGTCGTGGGCCCGAAAGCTGCTCTTCGGGTTCTTCCTCCGCGCCGAGAGCTTCTTCAACCTCGCCACCTACCTGGGCGAGGATCGCGAGATGCTCGCGCAGTACGGCGGCCTTCCCCTCCATCGGCAGTCGCACGGCGAGTCGTTCATGGCCCTCGCGAAGCACCGCCTCCGCCCGGGCGGCTTCTACCTGATGGACGAGCCCGAAGCCGCGCTCTCGCCGCAGCGGCAGTTGTCGTTCCTTCTCGTCCTCGACCAACTCCTCGCCGCCTCGCCCGACACCCAGTTCATCATCGCCACCCACTCGGCAGTGCTGCTCGCTCTCCCCGGCGCGCAGATCCTCTCCTTCGACGAGGGCGAGATCGCCGAGGTCCGCTACGAAGACACCGCGCCGTACCAGGTGCTCAAGGCGTGCGTGAACAACCGCGCGGCGTTCATGGAGCGGGTCCTGCGGCCCGCTCCCGACCCCGACCCCGACTGACGCGCCGACCGGGCTCGTCCCCGCCGGCCTCCCCCCAGTGAGCCGACCGTTCGCGCCGGGCGGCCCCAGCCGCCCGGCGGCGCCGCCGGACGGAGTATCGGAGCGCCGACGTGGTCTGGCGCCCCGGCTGCCCCTGCGAGGATTCCCTGACTAGCGCAGGAGGTCGCCCACCCGCGCGCGCTTGATGAACTTGCCGCCCTTGTGGGTCTCGAGCTGGCTGTTGTGCGCGATTCTCCACGCCCGGCGCGCCGCTGGCGAGCCTGGCGGACGACCGCGCCGCGCCATCGGTCCGGCGACCGATGGTGCGGTGGCCGATCGCCAGGTATATCGGGGCAATGTATTCGTCGCGCGAGCATCTGGGGCGGCGATGATGTCGGGCCGCCCCGGCGCGCGGTCGTGGGGCGGCCGCAGGTTGAGCGCCGCGTTCTGCCTTGTGGGCTGCATGGGCCCTGGCACGTCTGGGGGAGCGCTGGTGGCGCCCGGGGACTCCGCGTCACCGGTTGACTGCGTGCCGGTGAGCATCACGGGGGTGGACGCGTGGGAAGGCGCGGAGATCGAGGCGCTGGAGTGGGCAGACGAGCGCGGCGTGACCGGTGTCGCCCTAGGTGACCTGAACGGGGATGGCTGGTTGGACGCCGTGTTTGCGGGCGGAGCCGGGGCCATTGTCTTGCTCAACGACGGAGCGGGCCGACTCACGGTGGACCATCCGCTCCTCGACGACGCCGGAGCCGTGCTCGGCGGCGCCCACGCGGTCGCCCTCGCGGACCTCGACGCCGACGGCGACCTCGACGGGCTCCTCGGCCGCTCGCTGGCGTCCGACGGAGTCTTGCGTGGGGACGGGGCCGGCAACCTCACGTTCGAGCCGCTCGCGGAGCCGAACCTGGGCATCACCCTGAGCGCAGAACTGGCGGACGCGGACGCCGACGGTGACCTCGACGCGTGGCTTGCGACCGGGATCGCCAATGTCTCGGCGGCGGAGGTCATCGCCGGCACTATGGAGGGGCAGCCGGAGCGCCTGTACTTCAACGACGGAGCCGGCCACTTCTCCCTCGGAGAGCTCCCGACTCGGGAGGTTCACGGGCACACCTTCGAGGGGCGTTGGTTCGACGCCGAGGGCGACGGGGACCTCGACGTCTACGAGGCCAACGACGCCGGCCCCTTCCTGGATCCGAACCACCTCTGGCTCAACGACGGCGCGGGACACTTCGCGCGCGCAGCCGACTGCGGCTGCGAGCTGGCGATGTTCTCGATGGGCGTGGCCGTCGGCGACGGGGACAACGATGGGCTCCCAGACCTGTACATCTCCGATGTAGGCGGACCGAACTACCTCCTGAACCTCGGTTCTGGCCATTTTGTTGACGCGACGGAGGCCAATGGTTCGCTGGTGCCGCCCGACCCGAGCACCATGACCGGGTGGGGGACCACCTTCCTCGACGTGGACGGCGACCGCTGCCAGGACCTCATCCTGATGTTCGGCCAGTCCGGCACCAACACCGACGCCGTGGCGGGGCTCCAACAAGGATGGATAGACGCTGAGAATCAGCCAGATGTCATCCTTCGCGGGGACTGCGAGGGCGGCTTTGAGCGCACCGACGGGTGGGGCTTCGGCGACCCGGCGCGGGGCCGCTCGGTGGTGGTGGGTGACCTCGACCGCGACGGGCAGCCCGACCTGGTCACGACCGGAAAATACTATCTTAAGACCTGGAAGCTCTCGGGCGGCTGCGGGGGGGATGTCGTCCTGACCCTCGACGCAGGACCGGGGAACCGACAGGGGATCGGCGCCCGCCTCGTCGCGGAGGTCGGGGGCCGGACCACGTACCAATGGATGCTCCCCGGCACCGTCAGCTCCTCATCGGCCGCCGAGCTCTTCGTGGGGTTGGGGGGCTATCCGAGCGCCGATCGGCTCACGGTGGAGTGGTTCGAAGGGGGCACGACCGTGCTTGATGATGTGGTCCCCGGCCGCCACGCGGTGACCCGATGATTCCGCCGCGATCCTCACTGGATGGACCCATGCTCCTCTGGCTACTCGCCTCGTGCACCTCCAGCTCCACCGCAACGGACACGGGCGACGGGCCCCACTTCTCGGTGCTCGCCGAGGACATCCCGGGGGGCGCGCTGCTCTCGGCGACCGACGACGGAGGCGACGTCTTGTTCTCCGGCGGGCAGATCGGCGGTTCGGAGGGGGTGATCGCGCGTTACGACGGGGAGTCGCTCTGCGTGGAGCGGGCGGTCGCGGACAAGACGCTTTGGTGGATCCACGGGGACGGCGCTGGGGAGTGGTACGCCGTGGGCGAGGCGGGGCGCATCGTCCACGCAACGCCGGCGGGGCGCACCCGGGAGGACGTGCCGACGGACGCTACGCTCTTCGGCGTGTACATGGATGGTGCGGATGTCTGGGCCGTGGGCGGGACCTTCGACGAGAACGGCTCCACCGGGGAGATCTGGCGGAGAACCGCCGGCACTTGGAGCCCCGTGCTCCAGGATGCGGCCGGGGCAGTCTTCAAGGTATGGGATGGGTGGTTCGTGGGGGATGGTGTGGCCTGGCACCTCGACGGCGACGGGGTGCTCGTGCCTGTGGACGCCGGGGGCGGGCACCTGCTGACCGTGCGGGGGCGCGCCGCCGATGACGTGTGGGCGGTGGGCGGCCTGGGCACGCCCCTGGTCACCCACTGGGACGGCCTGAGCTGGAGCGAGGTGGACGCCACCGAGCTGGGTCAGCCGCTCGCCGGCGTCTGGACGGCGCCGGGCGCCGACGTGGCAGTCGCCGGCAACTTCGGCACGGTGGCGCTCCTCCAGGACGACGGCTGGCTGCGCCCGGAGCTCCCGCTCACACCGGACCATCTCCACGCAGCCTGGGGCCATGCAGACGACGTCCTCTTCGCGGGCGGGAACCTGTTTTCGACCGGGGAGAAGCACGGCGTGATCGTTCGTTACGGGGCGGGCGACCGCACGGCCACGGTGTCGGAGTGTGAGCCGACGGCGAGCCTCGGGCGCACCCTGCTCCGGGCCCTGGTTCCCACCGCGTCCGCCGCGTCCCCCGAGCCCTCCAGCCTCCCCTCTTTCTCGATCCCCGGCCTGGATGGGCGCGCGGTCACGGAGCAAGCGCTCCTGGGCGCGCCCGGTGTGCTCAACGTGTGGGCAAGCTGGTGCTCGCCCTGCCTCGCCGAGCTGCCCCGCCTCGATGCCCTGGCCGCCCGTCTCGCCCCCGAGGGGTTCCGGTTCCTGGCCGTGAGCGTGGACGCGACCCCGACGCCGGCTCGAGGGATCGTCTCGCGACTGAGGCTGAGGCTCCCGGTGGCCCTCGATTCGAGGGCCGCCTTCGTCGGGCAGCTCGCACCGGCGGCGCTCCCGGTCACATGGGTGCTGGACGGGGCGGGACGCCTGCGCCATCGCCACGACGGCGAGTTGAGCGCGACCGACTTGCGGCAGGTCGAGCTCGAGCTCCGCGCCCTCACCCTGGAACAGCCATGACTCTCCTGTGGATCGCACTGGCGTCGGCCGGCCTCCGTTCCTTCGAGATCCAGGCGATGTCGACGAGGATCGAGGTGATCCTCGAAGACGACGCCCGGGCGGGGGCGGATGCGGCGGAGGTCTTCACCGTTTTTCGCCAGGTCGAGCACGACGCCAACGAATGGCGGGAGGGCTCCCCTCTCGCCGAGGTCAACGCGCACGCTGGCGGTGCGGCGATGGCGGTGCCGCCGCCCACCTACGAGCTCGTCCGCCGCGCCGTGGAGCTGGGCCGGGAGACCGACGGCGCCTTCGACCTGACCTGGGCGGCGCTCTGGGGGTTGTGGAACTTCGATGTGCCCGCGGTACCGGACCCGGCCGCCATCCGAGCCCGGCTCCCCCTCATCGACTACCGCAAGGTGGAGCTTGGGGAGGGGACCGTGCGCCTGCCCGTGGCGGGGATGCGCATCGGGCTCGGCGGCATCGCGAAGGGTTGGGCGTTGGACCTGGCCCAGCGGCGTCTGCGGGCGCTCGGTCGGGTGGACTTCATGCTCTCCGCCGGCGGGCAGGTGTACGCGGCCGGCCACCGGGACGGCGCCGCGGCTCCGTGGCGCGTGGGGGTCCGGGACCCGATGGCTGGCCCCAACGAGACGCTCGCCGTGCTCGCGATCACCGACGCCTCGGTGTCCACCAGCGGCGACTACGAGCGTTACTTCGAGCTGGGCGGCGTGCGGTACCACCACATCCTCGACCCGCACACGGGGATGCCCGCTCGCGGGTTGCACGCCGCCACCGTGGTCTCTCCCGACGCGACGCGAGCCGACGCTTTGTCCACCGCCCTGATGGTTGACGGACCGGTGGCGGGTATCGCGCTCGCCGAGCGCCTGGGCGTCGAGGCGCTCACCATCGACGAGCTCGGGCGGGTCCGCAGCACGCCCGGGCTCCCGGTCGTGGCGTGGCGCAACGACGCGCGACCCTGAACGGCGCCCAGGACACGACTCATCGGTTGAATATCCGATGTGTATTATCAACCTTGTAGGCTGATAACCTTGTCATTTGTGAGTCCTTCCGCTATCCTCCCTTCGCGGGGATGGCGTCGTCATGCTCACTCTGCTCGTCCACCTGATGGCCTGCACCCCCGAGCTGGATGGCCGGGCTCGGTTCGACGCCGACGTCGTTCCTGTGCTCCACGCCCGATGCGCCGACACCGCGTGCCACGGCGTGGCTCCCGGCGCGGAGCCCGAGCTCACCATCGACTGGAAACGGCTGGAACTCCAGTTGGATGAAGGCGGCGACTTCTCTGACCCGGAAGAAGCTTATCGCACGGTGAAGCGGTTCATCGTCACCGACGAGGCGCCCGAATTCTCGTCCGTCCTCACCCGCCCGCTCCCCCAGGAGCTGGGTGGGAGCCCGCACTACGGCGGCGCGTGTTTCACCTCGACCGACGACCCGGCTTACCAGGCGATTCGGGACTGGATCGGGGGCGAGAGCGGCGGTGGTGAGAACGTCCCGGAGCTCGACGATCGGGAGCAGCTCTTCGCCGACACCGTGCAGCCCCAGCTCGTCGCGCGCGGATGCATGACCGCGAACTGCCACGGGCTCACCGCGGCGCTGCCCTACCGCTTCAACGGTGGCTTGCAAGGGGAGTTCTCCCGGAGCGCCACCCGCGCCAACTACGCCACTGCGCTCGCGATGGTGTCCCTCGACGGCGACGTTACCCAGTCCCGGCTGCTCCGGAAGGGACTGCGGCTGGGCTCAGGGGGCATCGTGCACAAGGGGGGCAACGAGGCCTTCTTCGCGGGTCCCGACGACGCGGCGGTCCAGGCGGTCGAGGCCTGGGCCTGCGAGGAACGGCAGGCTCGACTCGACGTGCCCTGCGAGCCGCAGACCGACGGCTTCGTGTACGTCCGAGGGCCGGTGGAGTCCGAGGACACCTTCGATCTCGACGCCTACGTCCCCGGGAGCGACCTTTGGTGGGCCCACGCGGACGGGACGACAGAGAACCTCACCGCGGCGCTGCACACGTGGCCGGCGGACATCCGGGAGCCCGCGGTGAACCCCCAGGGCACCGCGCTCGCGTTCGCGATGCGCGGGCCCGACGACGCTGGACACCACCTCTGGGTGCTCGACCTCACCACGCGCGTGGCCACGCAGGTCACGGACGAGGCCTCAGGCGCGGATCGTGATCCGACCTGGTCGCCCGATGGGCAGCTCTGGTTCTCCTCCACCCGTGCGGGGGTGCTCGCCGACGATGGCGTCCGGCTCGACGCGGAGCTCTACTCGGTGGCCGTCGATGGCTCCCAGCTCACCCGCCGCACGTGGTCACCTCAGATCGAGCGGAAGCCGGTCTTCTTCGTGGTGGGCCCCGAGAACGGAGGGCAGGTGGGCTTCACCGCGCTCCGCGAGGCCATCCCCTCCAAGAGGCGGGCCCACATCTTCCGCTTCCCTCCAGGACTCCGGACGGAGTACCACCCGCACTTCGGGATCACCGCACCGGAAAACGTCTTCTACGACATGCGAGAGCTGCCGGACGGTCGCTACCCGGTCATCCTCTCCGACGTCGACAACGTGTGGGTAGGCGGGCGGCTCGCCGTCGTGGAGCGGAACTTCGGGCCGGAGATTCCGGCCGGGGGGGAGGACGACGCCTCGATCCCCTTCTACGCGGACCCCATCGCCAGGCTCGACGAAGAATCGGCCGCGAAGGGGGTCACCGCGAGCCTCTACCGCGACCCCAGCCCCGAGGCGGACGGGCGGATTCTCGTCGCGCGTGCGGCCGGGACCCTCGACCTCGCGGACCCCGACGCCGCGCCCATCTTCTCGATCGAGCGCCTGACCCTGGCGGAGTCGGTGCGGGGCAAGGGGCCCTCCATCGCCTCCCGCGAGGTGCTGGTCGCGGGCGAAGCGGGGATGTCGACCTATGATCCCGAGCCGGTGTACGTCCGGCGTCCCTCCAACGTCGTGGAGGAGCTGTCGTGGGATCCCGCGGAGCCGCGGGGGCTGGTGCGCGTGCTCGGTCTCGGGAACATCGCCTCGCTGCTCCTGGACCTGCCACCAACCGGCGCCAAGCCCGTGGCCTACGGGGTGGTCGGCGTCCGCCTCGTGGAAGCACTGCCGCTCACTCCGGCGGAGCGGCAGCCGGTGCCGGCGGCGGACCTGCCCTACTCCGCGCCCGGGGCCACCAGCACGGGGATCGGGGTGTACCCGCCGGCGCGGGTGCTCGCGGAGCTGCCGATCTTCGCGGACGGTTCGCTCCAGGGCTCCGTCCCCGCGGGGGTGTCGTTCCGGCTCCAGCCGCTCGACAGCGCCGGCCGCGCGATCGACCTGAACTACAATCGTTGGTACTACGTGGCGCCCGGGCAGACCCTCACCCAGGGGGTATCGGCGACAGACGGACATTATTACACGTTTTCCTGCTCCGTGTGCCACGGCTCGCTCAGCGGAGATCCCGCCGACGTCTTCGTGGAGCCGGACATCATGAGCACCGCCTCGATCTCGCTGGCCCAGTACGAGAACAAGGACCCGCGGCGGCCGATCGCCGCGCCGGAGGCCGGGGACGCCACGCGTGTGGAGGTGGATTGGCGCCGGGACATCTCCCCATTGCTGAGCTCCACCTGCGCCTCGGCGGCGTGCCACTCGGGCAGTGCGCCGGCCGACGGCCTCGACCTCGCCGACACCCGAACCACGTGGTTCGACGTAGCCTACGAGGCCCTCCTCGCGGGAGACGTGGTGCCGGGCAGCAGCTACCAGAGCCACCTCGTGGAGGTGCTCACCGGCGAGGAGCTCTCGGCCACCGCCGACCTCGCCACGCCCGGCACGCCCCACGGAGGGCTCACGACCGATCAGATCCAGACCGTGACCCGATGGATCGACCTGGGCGCCACGTGGAGGGGCACGCCATGATCGTCCTGTTCCTGGGCTGCCTCGGCGACAACACCGACGTCCAGCTCGATCTCGGCGACAGCGGCGAGTTCGTCGAGACCGTGGAGCCGGTGCTCACGGCGAGCTGCGCGAACCCTTCCTGCCACGGCAACGTGGACCGTCCCCTCCAGATCTACGCGGTACATCGCCATCGGATGGACCCCGCGGACGCCTGGGCCGACGGCGAGCTGACGGCGGACGAGACCCGTGCGAACTTCCTCTCCGCGGCCGGGTTCAGCCTCCCGCCCTCGGAGCTGGCCCGTAAACCGTTGGATCCCGCGGTTGGGGGGATGTCTCACCTCGGCGGCGTGATCTGGCAGTCCACAGAAGACCCGGACTACGAGGCGCTGCGCGCCTGGTCGGAGGCCCCCTGATGTTCCCCCTCTTGCTGATCCTCCTCTCGGGCTGCGTCCACCTCGCTCCGTATGAACGCGCGACGCTGATGACGCGGGTCATGCAGGATCCGTACGATCCCTCCGAGGCGGCCCTGATGGCCCATGTCATCGAGGTCCGCGAAGCCATGGCCGGCGCGACGGTCGCGTCGGGTGCGTCATGTGGCTGCCGCTAGTCCTCCTGCCCAGCGCGGCGTTCGCCGACGATCCTCCAGGGGGCGGACCGGAGGCGTCCGCCGCCGCCACGCCCGGCGAGGCCCCCGCCGCCACGCCCGGAGATCCGGCCTCGGTTCCCGTGGCGCCGGCTCCCGCCGCCCCCGCCCCTCGGGTGACGGAAACGAACGCTCGGGTGGACCACTTCGCGGACGGATGGATCACCGTCGTGGCGCCCGGCGCCGGGGTGAAGGTCGACCTCACCCACGGCTGGACGGTGGACGCGGCCTGGGCCTCCGACATCATCAGCGGGGCGACGCCGCACATCACCACCGACGCGGTCTCCTCGGCGACACGGTTCACCGAGGCCCGCCACGGGTTGACCCTGGGGATCGACCGGGCGCCCTCGACGGACTGGTCTGTTCACGGATCCTACTCCGGGAGCGCCGAGTCCGACTTCGTGTCCCACTCGGCCGGGGTCGGGATGAAGGCCGACGCCTTCGGGCGGATGGTCACCTTCAGCGCCGACTACCACGCCCGCTTCGAGACGGTGGGGCGGGCGGACGACGCGGCGTACGCCGCGCCCGCCAACGTGCACACCCTCGACCTGGGCGGGCGGACGATCCTCGGGCGAAGCACCACCGCCACCCTGCTCGCCACCGGCGAATTCGAGTCGTGCGCCGAGGCGCTCGGCTGCGATGCCAGCCCGTATCGGAAGGTCCGCCTCGAGGACGGGCTGAGCCTGTCCGAACGGCACCCGGGGGTGCGGGGGCGGGTGGCGGCCGCCGCGAGGGTGTCACAGGCGTTCGGCGTCGCGACCGCGATGCACGCCGGATATCGCTATTACCTCGACACCTGGGAGGTGACGGGGCACACGGTCCAGCTGTCGTTGGTCCGGTCGTTCTTCGATGATCATCTCACGGTCCGGGCGAACGGGCGATACGCCCGGCAGAGCGCGGCCTCGTTCTGGGGGCCGGGCTACGCGAGCGCGTCCGAGTGGCGCACCGGCGACCTCGATCTGGGCGGCCTCACCTCTGGCCAGGGGGGCCTCTCGGTGGAGGGATCGTTGTACGGGCTCGGTCCGGCGAGCCGGGCGAGCCTCTCCGCCCACGTCGATCGCCTATGGCTGCGGCACGACGTGTTCCCCGACGAGACCAGTCGGGATGGCTGGCTGCTCGGTGGGGGGATCGATGCGATCTTCTAGGCGGGTGGCGTTCGCGCTCGGTGCGGCGGCGTGCGCCAGCGGTTCACCCGACACCGGCGGGGGCGACGGCGCCGACAAGTCGGAATTCACCTGCGAACTCGGTAGCTTCACCAAGGAGGGCGGCTTCGCTCCCTTCGGTGAGAACGCGGAGCTCGAGCTGCAGATGGGCTTTCAGGGGTTCCTGCTGGTCTCCGCGTACGTGGGCACCTCGGAGCGCGACTTTCCGGCGGGGGACGCGGCCATGTCCATGGTGGTGGAGGGCGCCGACCGGATCGACGGAAAACAGCCCGGGGTCGCGTTCGTGGACGGGCTGAGCGACGAGATTCTGATCTTCTTCACCGCGAACTACCTGAGTTACTACGAGGGGCGTGGCGCCGACCTCGTGGTGCGCGTGGAGGATGTCAGCCGGTACTGCGTCGTGTCCGCCTCCGGGACGCTGGTCGACGACGACCCGTGCATTCACACCGGCGCCGATCCCATCTGCCCGGAGGACACTGGACCATGAAGCCATCGCAACTCGGCCTGGGCTGCGGCGTCGCCGGCGGCCTTCTCATGACGCTGGGGATCGGGTGCACGCCCGATTGGACCGCCGCCTCGCTCACCCCGTACGCCAATCCCTTCCCCAAGGACGACCCCCAGTGGGCGCCCCAGCCGCACCGGTCCAAGCCGCAGGAGGTGATCACCCAGGGCGACCGGGCGTGGGTCTCACTTCCGGGCACCTCCGACGTTCCCGACGATCGGGTAGCCGTGATCGACCTCGCGGACGGCTCCGTGATCGACCGGGTGGAGGTGGGCTCCAACCCGCAGGGGTTGGTCCTCAGCCCCGATGGCCGGTCGGTCCTCGTGCTCAATCGGTTCTCGAACTGGATGTCGGTGGTCGACTCGGAGAGCAACGTGGAGGTCGACCGGATTCCGACCGACTTCTATGCCACCGAGGCGGTCTTCTCTCCCGACGGATCCACGCTCTGGGTGACCAACCGGTGGCTCGATCAGGTGCGCATCTGGGAGTTCGACGCTGATGGGCGGGCGACGGAGGTGGGGGGCGTGAAGGTGGGAGTCAACCCCCGGGATCTCGCCATGAGCCCCGACGGCCGCTTCGTGGCGGTGGCCAACCTCACGGGGCTCACCGTGTCGATCATCGACACCGAAAGCCGTGACCTTGTCCAGACCGTGGACCTGCGCGCGCCGCCCAACGGTCTGGCGTTCGTGGGGGAGTGGCTGGTGGTCCCGACCCTCTCGGCCTCAAGCAACCACCTGCCGTTTGCCGGGCCGGACACGGATGGCGATGGACAGCCCGGAGATGGGACGCCGAACAGCAACTTCCAGGACAGCCAGAACGAGATCGCGGTCATCGACCCGGAGACGGGCACCGTGGTCCACCGCTACACCTCGGACACGATCTGCTGCAAGGACTTCCGGGACATCGATCCGGCCGACGCCGCACTCTACGGGGAGCTGCTGCCCCCGGCGGACACCTGGATCGTGGGCGGGGCGTTGCCGGAGCAGGTGGTCGCCGACGGGGACGGCGCCTGGGTGACCTACTCCGGCTCCAACCAGTTTCAGCGCTTCGATGTGGACGTCACGACGGGCGCGCTCACCGCCGGGAAGGTGTTCGACACGGCGGGCCACAACCCGCACGGGATCGCGGTCACGGACGACGGCCGGGTGGTGATCGCGCACCGCCTCGGGGAGACGCTGGGCGTGTACGAGGCCGACGGCACCGTGGAGGAAAACATCGTTGTAGGCGATGTGTCAGATGGGGACTTCCCCGCCACTGACGCGGAGATTGGTGAGCTGTACAACTTCGTCACGTCGAAGTTCAGCGTGGACGGGGACCAGGTGTGCGCGAGCTGCCACCGGGAGCAGGGCAACATCAACAAGGTCTTCGGGATGCCCCTCTCTGTGTATGGTGGGCAGAACAGCCGGATGACGATGGCCGCGCGGGGCGCTGCGGATACCCGCCCATGGTTCTTCGAGGGCGCGATGGACCAGACCAACTTCCGGCCGGTCATCAACGAGTTCGCGCGTGTCGAGAACTTCTGCTGTGAGGACTACACCCTGTTCCCCGACGGAGCGCCGGCCGACTGCGCGTCGAACCCTCCGCCCGAGTGTGCTGACGAGCCGAACGCCTACACTCCGGACGGCATCACGGCTGTGCGCGGCTCCGCGCTCGCGCATCCGAGGCCGACCTCGTCGCTGACCCGGGAGGCCTTCTACCTCGAGCGTGCCCAGGCGGTGATCGGGCGTACGGAGTCCTTCGGCGATGGGGTGTACGCCGAGGACCTGCTCACCGGCGCTCGCTCTCCGATTCCACTCGATCTGGACGGCGTCACCAAGTCCCTGGGTGTGTTCCTGCTGCAGAACACGGCGCTGCTCCCGAACCCCAACGACCCTGATGACCCCACCGCGCTCCGCGGCAGGGCCCTCTTCGAGAGCACGACCTCGAACTGCGTGAGCTGTCACCCGGCGCCGGGCTTCGCAGTGTCTACGGACGTGAACCCCGCCGGGGTCGCCGTGCGCATGGACCCTGTCGTGACCCCAAACTACAGTGATGCCGGGATGAACCTCGATCTGGTGTCCGTGGGCTTCCAGAGCATCTTCCCGATGGTCGAGCAGGACACCTGCGAGGCGCTCTGTGGAGAGGCGGCGTGCGCCGAGGACCCCGCCGCCTGCGACGACGTTCGCAACCTACGGATCAACGCGACCCCGCTACGCGGCCTCTGGGATCGGGCCCCGCGGATGTACCACGACGGGCGGGCGCAGGGGCTCCGCGAGGCGATCTGCACCCCCGGTCATCCGGCGCTCCATCCGGGGGAGCGCGGGTTCAACGAGCGGAACGGAGTCCCCGACACCAACGGGGGCACCAGCCACCTCTCGCCCGCAGAAATCGACGATCTGATGGCCTACATCCTTACGTTGTAGTTCACGCCGACCGTTCGCGCCGGGCGGCCCGAGCCGCCCGGCGGCGCCGCCGGACGTGGTATCGGAGCGCCGACCTGGTCTGGCGCCCCGGCTGCCCCTACGAGGATTCCCGGACTAGCGCAGGAGGTCGCCCACCCGCGCGCGCTTGATGAACTTGCCGCCCTTGTGGGTCTCGAGCTGGCTGTTGTGCACGATCACCCGGCCGCGGCTGATGACGGTCTGCGACCACCCGGTGATCTCGTGGCCCTCGTAGGCCGAGTAGTCCACGCGCATGTGGTGGGTGCGCTTGTCGTGGATGCTCACGACGCGGGTCTCGTTCGGATCGAAGATCACCACGTCGGCGTCGGAGCCCACGGCGATCGTGCCCTTCTTGGGGAACATACCGAAGGTCTTGGCGGCCGAGGTGCTGGTGAGCTCCACCCAGCGGTTGAGCGAGATGCGGCCGGTGCGCACGCCGGCGTCGTAGAGCACGTTCACCCGGTTCTCCACGCCCGGCGCGCCGTTGGGGATCTTGGTGAACGAGTCGCGCCCGAGCTCCTTCTGGCCGTTGAAGCAGAAGGGGCAGTGGTCGGTGGCGACCGCGCTGAGGTCCCCGAACCGGAGGCCCTGCCAGAGCGAGCCCTGGTTCCACTTCTCGCGCAGCGCCGGGGTCATGACCCACTTCGCACCCTCGAAGTTCGGACGGTCGTACCAGGAGTCGTCGAGGGTGAGGTACTGGGGGCAGGTCTCGGCCTGGACGTCCACCCCGCGGTTTCGGCCGATGCGCACCTGCTCCAGGGCGTCATGGCTGCTCAGGTGCACGATGTAGAGCGGCACCTTGGCCACCTCGGCGATGGCGATGGCGCGGTGCACGCCCTCGGCTTCCATGCGGGTGGGGCGGGTCTTGGCGTGCCAGGCGGGCTCGGTGTGGCCGGCCTCGCGGGCCTCGCGGATGATCTCGTCGATGACGATGCCGTTCTCCGCATGCATGCAGATGCGGGTGCGGTTCTCGCCGGCCTGCCGGAAGGCGCGGTAGAGCGTACCGTCATCCACGTAGAGAACGCCAGGGTAGGCCATGAACATCTTGTAGGAGGTGACGCCCGCGTCCGCGAGCTTCTCCATCTCCGCCAGCCGCTCCACCGCCATATCGGTGACGATCATGTGGAAGCCGTAGTCGATCGTGGCCTTCCCCTCGGCCTTCTGGTGCCAGACCTCCAGGCCGTCGAGCGTGCTGTGGCCCTTCTGCTGGATCGCGAAGTCGACGATCGTGGTGGTGCCGCCGAACGCCGCGGCGACCGTGCCGGTGTCGAAATCGTCGGCGCTGGTGGTGCCGCCGAACGGCATGTCCATGTGGGTGTGCGGGTCGATGCCGCCGGGGATGACCAGCTTGCCCGCGGCGTCGAACACCCGGTCGGCGTGGACCTGGAGGTTCTTGCCGATGGCGGTGATCTGCTCGCCGTCGATGAAGAGGTCGGCGACGTAGTCGTCCACCGCGGTGACGATCCGGCCGTTCTTGATCAGGATGGACATGGCTGCTCCAGGGAGGGTGGCGAAGGTATCCGGTCGCGGGCATCGTGGATAAGCGGGCCGGATGTCCGACCTCGCCGCCCGTGTCGCCGCCGCCGATCCCGATGCCATCCGCGAGGCCGTCGCCCGCCTCGACCGGGGCGAGCTCCGCGTGGCCGAGAAGGTGGGCGGCGAGTGGATCGTGCACGCCTGGGTGAAGGAGGCGATCCTCGGGTTCTTCCGCATCTCCCCGATGGAGACGATGGAGGTCGGCCCCTTCGAGTTCTACGACAAGATCCCGCTGAAGAAGGGGCTCGCGGCGGCGGGCGTGCGGGTCGTGCCTCCGGGGACCGTGCGGTACGGAGCGTTCGTGGAGCGCGGGGCGATCGTGATGCCCGGCTACGTGAACATCGGGGCCTGGGTCGGCGCCGGCACGATGGTGGACACCTGGGCCACCGTGGGGAGCTGCGCCCAGATCGGCCGGAACGTGCACCTCAGCGGCGGGGTGGGCATCGGCGGCGTGCTGGAGCCGGCGGGCGCGCGGCCGGTCATCATCGAAGACGGCGCCTTCATCGGCAGCCGCTGCATCGTGGTGGAGGGCGTGATCGTGGAAGAGGAGGCGGTGCTCGGGGCGAACGTGGTGCTCACGTCGTCCACGCCGATCCTCGACGTCACCGGGCCCGAAGAGGTGCGCCACGTCGGTCGGGTGCCGGCGCGCAGTGTGGTGGTCCCCGGCGTTCGTACGAAGAAGTTCCCCGCGGGCGAGTACGGGATGCCGTGCGCGCTCATCATCGGCAAGCGGCAGCCGTCCACCGACAAGAAGGTGTCGCTCAACGCCGCGCTCCGGGACTTCGGCGTCTCCGTCTGAGCGGGCGGTCGGTGCGGACTGGCGGGGGCCCGGCGCGTTAGCGGGCGCCCATGTTGTGGTCCCGGGTGAACTTCAAGGGCCAGCGCGTGTGGGCGCAGGTCGATGCCGACGGCGCTCCCGTCGTGAGCGCGGGCCGCATCGCGGTCCGGTACTCCGACAAGGCGGGGGCCACGATCTACCAGGCGGGCGCGGCGCGGGTGCAGCCCTCGGGGGAGAAGCCGGTCGAGCTGCCCGACGGGCAGGCGGTCGTCGAGAACGGGGAGGGGTCCACCGCAGGGAGCGCTCCTGGATCATGGGGCGGGGGGCAAGCCCCCCGCAACGCCCCCCATTCTGGCCGCGGCAGCGGCTTCGGCTCGGCCGGGTCACGTACCGCGGCGCAGGCCTCCGCCGCGAAGGCTGCCGCCACCCAGCAGGTCACGGCGGCGGCGAACGCCATCCGCTGCTTCACCGACGGCGCCTGCACCGGGAACCCCGGCCCCGCCGGCTCTGGCCTGCTCGTGAAGTTCCCCGACGGCCGCGCCGTGGAGCGCCACAAGGCCCTCGGCTTCTCCACCAACAACGTCGGCGAGCTCACGGCGATCGAGATGGCGCTCGACGCGCTGGACGAAGCCGCCATCCCCCCCGGCGACCCGGTGGTGATCTTCTCGGACTCCCAGTACGCCAAGGGTGTGCTCACCCAGAACTGGAAGGCGAAGGCCAACGTGGAGCTCATCGCCGGCATCCGCGTGCGCCTGAAGGCCCGCCCCGGCGCCACGCTGCAGTGGGTGGCCGGCCACGTGGGCCTCGCCGAGAACGAGCGGGCGGACGCCCTGGCGCGCAAGGGCGTCGAGGACTCGCGGCGCGGGGGGCGGTGACGCGGGGGGTGGCCTGGGCTGGAGCGCTCTGCGGGGTGCTCGCGGTGTTTGCGGCCGGATGTGCGCCGCACCAGAGCAGCGTTTTCCTGGTGAACCAGGCGGCCACTCCGGATGAGCAGCAGCGGCTCGGGGACTACTGGGTGGGTCAGGCGGTGGAGGCCGTACTCGCCGTCTGGGGGGCCACGGACGAGCTGCCGCCGGGTCCCGTGGAGGTCCAGGTGGAGCGGTCGTTCGCGGTGGATCCGCTTCATCGGTGGCGGTACCCGGGGACGCCCGTCTCCGCGGCGGAGGCGGCCGCGGCCGGGCCGGGCACGGTGCGTCACTGCAGCGCCGCGGTCACGCTCGACGCGGAGCACCGGGTGCAGGCCGTGCGCCTGGAAGGGAACGCCTGCTCGCCGTCGTGCTTGCGCTCTGTTTCCGGCGGCGGCGGGGCGTCGGAGCCTCCGGATCCGTCGCCGTCCTATCGGCTGGGGACGGCGCAGGGAGCCGGCTGCTACACCCTCCGTGCGCCGGAGCGCCTCGGCCTGGAGGCGTTTCAGGCAGAGGTCGCCCCGGCGGACGCGGCGCGTGCGGCCCACTGGGGGGCGGACGACCCGGTCGTCCTCTGCTGGGACGTCTTCGGCGCGAACTACCTCGTGGATCGGGCCGTCGGGGAGGTGGTGCTCGTGGCGAGGTGGGCGGCGGGAGGGGCGAGCTGTCGGTGAGCCGTCAGGCGAACCGGTTGACGACGCGCAGAGTGCCGAACCGGCGCCCCGCTGTACCGCCTCGCCTTCGTGCGGGACCCGGCGACGGACGCGGCCCACGACGGCGGGCTCCGGCTGAGGCCGGAGCCAAAAACGAAGAAGACCGGCAGTCCCCGTGAGGAAACTGCCGGTCGACTTGTATGGCGCACCCAGAAGGAGTCGAACCTCCAACCTTCTGATCCGTAGTCAGATGCTCTATCCAGTTGAGCTATGGGTGCTTGAAGCTGAGAACTTCGAGCTGGCGGAGACGGAGGGATTTGAACCCTCGGCACCCTTTCGGGTGCGCACGCTTAGCAAGCGTGTACCTTCGGCCACTCGGTCACGTCTCCGAAGGTTTGCCAATGCTGATGCGGAGGTGGTGGGATTCGAACCCACGGCCCCCTTTCGAGGGCGGCGGTTTTCAAGACCGCTGCCTTCAACCACTCGGCCACACCTCCGAAGAGGCGCGACGCCTTGTATACCCCCGATCGGTGAGCGTCAAGTCGGCGCCGCTGATCGTCCCCGCTCACTCCTGGCTGCGCCCCGATCCGAAGCTCGCGCCGAGCTGCATCATCACCCCCCACGTCACGATGTCGGTGTCGTCGAGCACGTTCGCCCCGAAGCCGTGGTAACCGCTGGCCTCCAACGCCACGAGTCCGCGGGTCCCCTCCACGAGCTCCGGGCGCCAGCTCAGGCCGCCACCGTACTGGAACCAGGGGTAGATCCCGTCGCCGGGCGCGTACATCGGGTTGAGCTTCACCGCCGCGAACGGGCGGAGATCGCCGGGGAGGCCCCGGGAGACCACCGCGCCCACGTCCGCGCCGAACATGAGGCTGTCGGCGTCCACCTGGCCGTAGGCGTTCAGGCCGCCGGTGAGGCTCACGGTGACCGGCGCGTCGCGGAGGATGCGCCCCTGAACCTCGATCTCTACGGAGCCGGCCAGGGCGTCCTCCCCCGAGGCGGGCGCGACGCCACCCGCCACCTCCACCGCCACGTCCCGCGTGACCCGCTGCCGAACCTGCAGCCCGGTGACCAGGGTGTCGCCGAGCGGGAGATCCTTCCCGGTGGAGCCCGGGAACACGCCCCCCACCGCGGCGAACTCGCTGTTCACGGGCATCGAGCCGTCGAAGCGGAGGCCGTACACGCCGGCTGGGACGCAGCCGAGGAGGAGCAGCAGCATCCGGCAGCTTAGCGCGGGCCGGCGGAAAGGCGTAAGCTCTGTCCGTCCCCTCCGTTCCGCCGCGCCATGCCCCTGGTCTACCTTCTTGCCATCGCCGCCGCCTCCACCCTCGTGGTCCTCCCGCTCGACGCGCGCGGGGTGAACGCCGAGAGCGCCGATGCGGCCACCGAGGCCATCCGCGATGCGCTGACCGCCGAGGGCGCGCACGACATCCCCCGGGCGACCGAGCTGGCGTCCGCGCTCACCGCCGGCCACGAAGCCGACCTTCGGCGCGCCCGCGAGCTGCTCGCGTCCGGACGGGCCGCCGCCGGAAAGGGCGACCTCACCGGGTCCGTCGCCTCGTTGTCCCAGGCCGTCACCCTGCACCTGGCCGCCGGGTCGGCCACGGCGCGTCGTGGCGAGCTTGCCGACGTGTTGTGGCTCCTCGCCGAGACCCGCCTTCGTGCCGGCGACACCCTCCATGCCCGTGAGGACCTCGCCGGGGTCGCCCAGCTCTGGCCTGGGTATGCGCGGAGCCGTGGGCGGGGCGCCACCGGCACCGCCAGCCGCATGCTCGCGGAGATCGAAGGCGGGCTCGCGAAGGAAGCCTGGCAGGTCGACGGCGACGTGGTCGACGCCACCTTCCGCGCCGCCGCGCCGGAGTGGGTGGTGGCCGGCGTGATCGACGGCTCGGGCGCCGTGACCTTGCACGTGCTCGGGGGCGACGGCGCCGACTGGGAGGTGGACGCGATCGTTCCGCTGCCGGTCGACGCGGCGGCGGCCGAGTGGACAGGCCTCGCCGAGCGGGTCGAGCGCGCCACGCACGGCGGCAGCGCGGCGCGCCCGCGCCCGGTCGCCGCGGCCGAGGTGCCTGCGTACGAACCCGAGGCCCCGGACGAGCCCGACGAAGCCGAACCACCGGTCGAGGCGCCCCGCCGCCCGGCCGTGGAGCCGCGCGCGCCGGCGCGGGTCCAGTCGCAAGCCAGGTCGGACAAGCCGGTGACGATCCGGGAGGTTCGCCCTTCGGAGGACCCCAACCGGCCCGTGACCTCCCGGTGGTGGTTCTGGACCGCGATCGTCGGGGTCGCGGGGGGCGGTACCGCCCTCGGCGTGGTGCTCGCGGAGCCCGCGCCCGTCGTCGTCGTCCGCGAGGATGCTCACTATTCTGTGACGGTCTCCACAGATTGACAAATGGGCCCCGAACCCGTAGGTTCGGCGGTCGTCACCCCTTCGGGAACAAAGCCATGCGCGTCGTCTGCGACAACTGCGGTGCTTCCTATAAGATTCCGGACTCCAAGCTCACCCGGGAGGTCAACAAGGCGACCTGTCGGAAGTGTGGCAACACGATCGTGATCCAGCGGATCGTCGAGACCCCCGCCGCCCCCGCCGCGCCCGCCGCGGAGGGCGAAGAGCGGACCCTGATCACCAGCGCCGCCGAGCTCGAGCGCCAGGCGCGCGGCCGCGTCAGCGCCGCCCCCGACGATGGCAGCATGGATCCCCGGCCCACCCAGGTCTCTCCGGACAATTCTTCGCACGAGTCCACCGTCCCCCGGGATGATGCGGCGTTGCGGCCGCTTGAGCCGGTGCCGGAGCCGAGCGGCGATCGGTCCACCTTGATCCAGCCGCCGCCGGAGCCCCGTCCGGCCTACGCCCCGGCGCCGAGCGCGGTGCAGGGCGCCCGGCAGCTGCCGCCGCCCTACGTCCCCACGGCCGCGGCCCCTCCGGCCCCCGTGGCGCCCGCGCCCCTCGCCCCCGTGCCGTCGGCACCGGAGCCGACGCCCCCCGCGGTCGTCGCGGCGCCGCCCGCCGCCCCCAAGCCGGTGGAGATCACCCCGCCCGCGCCGCCTCCGCCGATCGTCCCCGCGTCGGCGCCTGCCGCGCGCGCCGCCCATGATCCCCGTGGGGACTTCACGGTCGTCGCCCTGTTGTTGGTCGCGGCGCTCTTCGGCACGTTCATCCCGGTCGTCAACGCGCTCCCTTTCCTCCAGCAGAACGCCCTGGGGGTTGTCGGCACGTTCCTCACCGTGTTCGGCGTCGTCGGCGCGCTGCTCATCGTGCTCATCGGCGGGCGTGGCACGCGCCCGGGCAGCGCGATCCTCGGTGGTGGCGGCGGGTTCATCCTCGCAGCCATCTTCGCGGTGGCACACTTCGCGGCCGTGAGCTTCTTCGGTGGCGCGGCGGAGGCGCCGGTGGTGGCCAAGAACAACCCGCCCGCGGCGCCAGCCCCGGCGCCCGCGCCCGTCCCCACGCCCCCGCCGGCCCCCGCGCCCACCGAGGTCGCCCCGCCGATGGAGCCCACGCCCGCGCCCCCCGTGGAGGTCGCGCCGACGCCCGCTCCTGAGCCCACCCCGGCGCCCGCGCCGACGCCCGCCCCTGTGGCGACGAAGCCCGTCGAAAAGCCAGTCGAAAAGCCGGTCGTGTCCAGCAGCTCCAGCCGCTCGCCCGAGCGCATCCCCCCGAAGTCGGACAGCACCTCGTCCAGCTCCAGCAAGAGCAAGACGACCACGCCGCCCCCCGAGGACACCAAGCCGAAGGCCACCTCGCTCGACACGCGCGTGATCGACACGATGATCACCAGCAACAAGGGCGTGAAGCTCTGCTACATCAAGGAGAAGAAGGCCTCCGACACGCTGCCGAGCAACGTGCGGATGAAGATGACCGTCCAGCCCGCGGGCACGGTCTCTTCGGCCAAGATCCCCTCCGGTGAGTGGCAGGGTACCGACTTCGACAGTTGTTTGTCCTCCGCGGTCAAGGCGATCCAGTTCCCGCCCTTCGACGGGGACCCGCTCACGCTCACCTACGCCTTCCCGAACTTCTGAAAGCGCACGGTCGCGCTTGCGCGTCGGCCGGCGCCGGGTGAAACGGCGGCCCCCCTCTGGAGCGCCGTCGTGAACGTACGCAACCTCGCCATCATCGCCCACGTCGACCACGGCAAGACCACGCTGGTCGACGGGCTCCTTCGGCAAGGCGGCACGTTCCGCGCCAATGAATCGGTGGCCGACCGGGTCATGGATTCGATGGACCTGGAGCGGGAGCGCGGCATCACGATCATGGCGAAGGTCGCCTCGATCCACTACGGCGACACGAAGATCAACATCGTCGACACCCCGGGGCACGCCGATTTCGGCGGCGAAGTGGAGCGCACGCTGAAGATGGTCGATGGCGCCATGCTGCTCGTCGATGCGAGCGAAGGCCCCCTGCCGCAGACCCGCTTCGTGCTCCGCAAGGCGCTCGAGCAGGGCCTCGCGATCATCCTCTGCGTCAACAAGATCGACCGGCCCGACGCCCGCGTGCAGGAAGTGGTGAACGAGGTCTACGACCTGTTCATCGACCTCGGCGCCAACGACGAGCAGATCGACTTCCCGATCCTCTACGCGGTCGCTCGGGATGGCTGGTGCACCCCGACCTACGGCGAGAAGACCGACAACCTCAAGTCGATGTTCGACACGATCGTGGCGCGCGTGCCGCCCCCGAAGGTGAGCCTCGAAGGTTCGCTCCAGGCGATGGTGAACCAGCTCGACTACGACAACTACGTCGGCCGGCTCGCCATCGTGCGCGTGGCCACCGGCGCCATCCGCGAGAAGACCGACGTGGCGATCGTCGGCGCGGACGGCGTGCCCAAGAAGGTTCGGGTCAGCACGCTCTTCCAGTTCGAGGGGCTCAAGCGCCTCCCCGCCACCGAGCTCATCGCGGGCGACATCGGCGCCATCGCCGGCATCCCCGACGTGAACATCGGCGACAGCTTCACCTCCCTTGAAGACCCCCGGCCGCTCCCCCGCCTCAAGGTGGATGAGCCGACCATCGGCATGACGTTCTCCGCCAACACCTCGCCGCTGGGCGGCCGTGAAGGCAAGTACGTCACCGCGCGCCAGATTCGCGAGCGGCTCGACAAGGAGATGATGATGAACCCCTCCCTCAAGATGGAGGAGACGGGTTCGGCCGAGAGCATGCGTGTTTTCGGGCGCGGCGAGCTCCAGCTCGGCATCCTCATCGAGACCATGCGCCGGGAGGGCTTCGAGCTCTCCGTGTCGCGTCCCGAGGTGCGCTTCCAGCAGAAGGAGGGCCGCACCTTCGAGCCCTACGAGATCGCGCAGTTGGACTTCCCCGAGTCCTTCATGGGCGTCGTCACCCAGAAGATGGCGCTCCGGAAGGGCCGGATGACCGAGATGAAGATGGATGGCAGCGGGCGCGTGCGCCTGTTCTTCCGCATCCCGTCGCGCGGGCTCATCGGGTTCCGCGGCGAGTTCCTCAACGATACGCGCGGCCAGGGCCTGCTCAACACCCTGTTCGACGAGTACGACGAGCACGCCGGCTTCATCCAGAGCCGCACCAACGGCTCGCTCATCGCCGACCGTCTCGGGGAGGCCACGACCTACGCGCTGTACCACCTCCAGCCGCGCGGCCGCATGTTCATCACCCCGCAGACGGTGGTGTACGAAGGGATGATCGTGGGCGAGAACAGCCGCGACAACGACATCAACATCGATTGTACGCGGGAGAAGCAGCTCAACAACATCCGCAGCGCCGGCGCCGACGAGAAGCAGATCCTCGTGCCGCCCGTCCAGATGAACCTGGAGAAGTCGCTGGAGTACATCGGAGAGGACGAGCTGGTGGAGATCACCCCCTCGGCCATCCGCATCCGCAAGCGGGAGCTCGCGAAGAACAAGCGCAGCGTGGTGCGCGGCGAGCGCGACGACTGAGCGACGTCCGGCTGGCCGTCGCAGCCCTGGAGTGGCGGGGGCGAGTCAGCCGATCGGCAGGTTCAGGGGACGGGAGTCGCGGGAGCCGTTGAGCGGCACCTGCCGCCGGCCCCTCCCGGGGCCCCGGGTGCGTGGCTTCGCGGAGCGGAGGGCGGGGAATCGCCATGGCTCCTGTCGATTCTGTAGGTTTGGCCTATGGATTTTGCGCTGGAGGCCAAGCTTCAGGGGCCGCGGGGTCGCCCAGGAATTCGGCTTGGGTCACCCGCCGAGCCGGGCGGCCAGCTCCGCGTCCGAGAGCGTCCAGCCAACGAAGCACGGCGCGCCGCCGCGCTCCACGACGGGGCGCTTGATGAGCATCGGGTCGGCGGCGAAGGCGTCGGTCCACTGCTTGTCCGACCAGCCGTCCTTCTCGGCGCCGAGCGCCCGGTAGCTGCCGCCGGAGGTGTTGCGCAACGCCTTGGTGCCGAACGCCGCGACCCAGGCTTCCACCTGGGCGCGCGCGGGGGGCGTCTCGCGGAGGTCCACGAAGCGGTAGGGGCGCTTCGCCGCGTCCAACCACGCGCGGGCCTTCTTCACGGTGCCACAGGAGGGGATGCCGTACACGAGGAGCATCGGGAGTGCCTAGCGCGTCCGGTGTGGGCAGGCTCGGGACAAACGGGGTAGCAGGTGGCGCCGCTTACCCCTGGAGCGCCCATGGCCATCGACGCCCTCGTCCACGCCCACTTCACCGCGCGTGCCCCCAAGTACAACCGGTCCAGCCACTGGGTCGACGACCCGGAGCTCGGCGCGTTCACCGTCAAGGCGCTGGCCCCCAAGCCGACCGACGTCCTGCTCGACATCGCCTGTGGCACCGGCATGGTCAGCAAACACTTCAAGGGCAAGGTCGCCAAGATCGTCGGGGTCGACATCACGCGAGCCATGGCCGAGCAGGCCTCCGCCTACGTCGATGAGTTCATGGAGGGCCCCGCCGAGGCCCTCCCGTTCCCCGACGCCAGCTTCGACCTCGTGGTGTGCCGTCAGGGCACCCAGTTCATGAAGGACAAGCAGGCGGTGAAGGAGATGTTCCGTGTGCTCCGCCCCGGTGGCCGGGTGTGCCTCGTGCACCTCTGTGCGTACGGCGAGGCCGACAAGGTCGAGTACTTCGAGATCCTGCGCCTCCGGAACGAGGCCCGGCGTAACTTCTACCTGCGCGAGGACCTCGCGAGCCTCCTCTCGCAGGGCGGCGCCAGCTCGGTCGTGGTGCACGACTGGATCAGCGTCGAGGACGTCGACGTTTGGTCCGACACCGGCGCGATCACCGAGACGGCCCGCGAAGGCATCCGGGCCGTCTACCGCACCGCGACCCCCGAGTTCGCGAAGCTGCACGCGGTGAGCGTCGGCGACAAGATCGTCGACCACATGCTCTTCGGCGTGGCCGTCGGCACGAAGTAGGCTCAGGCGCGGGAGGCGAACTCGAGGATCTCGGCGGGGCTGATCACCTCCCGCCAGATCTCGGGTGAGGGCATGCCGGCGGCCGTGGCCACCACCTCGTCCCGGTACGGCGCGATGGCCGCCGGGTCGACAGCGGCGATCATCCCGAAACACTGCGCACGAACCGTCGTGGCCGTGACCCTCGTCACGCTCTCCACCGCCTCATGGACATCCGCGTCGGGCGCACGCAGGAGCACTCGGAACGACCTTGAGAAGGCGAGCGCCGGCGGCCAACTCCCGATCTGGGTCCACTTCATGGCGGCCGCGCTCAGTCGGCGGGCACGGTCGAGGTCCCCGGCCCGGTACGCGGTGGCGGCCATCACGTTGCAGAGGCTCGCATGGCGCACGGCGTCTCCCGCGACCTCGCTGGCCTCGAGGAGCGCCTCTGGCAGCTCCAGCGGTTGGCGCGCGCGGTACCGAGCCTGGGCCCCGGTCGTGACCGCGATGGCTTCGAACCGCGAGAGTCGCAGCTCGGAGGCGAGGGCCTCCAACTCCGCCGCGCACGCAGCCGCGGCGGGGAGGTCGGGCAGCTCCAGCAGGGTGGCGCCGAGGTTGCCCAGGGCCAGGGCGCGCTCGGCCGGCGTGGTCGCGAGCGACTCCGCCCGTCGGTGATGTTCAGCCGATCGGGTGAACTCCATCCGGTAGTACGCCATGAGCCCGCGCCAGATGGCAACGCGCCGCGCCACATCACGGTTGTGGGGATGAAGCGCCTCGAACTCGTCGATGACCGCGTCGGCGGACTCGTAGCCCAGCCGGTTCGCACATCGGACCAGCATGGCGTACCGCATCCCCTCGAGATCGAGGTCGGCGAGGGGCCCGTGGGCCTGGGCCTGGCGCCGCGCCTCCTCGTATTCGCCCGCATGCACCAGCAACTGCGAGCGGATGAGCGCGCACAAAGCAGGATCCACGCGGGCTTCGTGGCGCTCCAGGGTCAGGAGCATCGCTCGGAGGGTGGCGCCCACGCCGTCCACCAGCGCCACGTTCGTGCACGCGCACGCCAGGGGGCCAGGGTCGTCGAGCACCGGAAGCGCTCGTGCGAGCACCGGGTGGATGACCCCGAAGGCGCGGCCCGGGCGCCCCGCGGAGAGGATCGAGCGTGCGCACACGATCGCGCACGCCGCGGCAGCATGGAGGTCGCCAGCGGCGAGCAGCTGCACCAGGCGCGCTTCGCTTGCCGCCGGGGCGACCGCGGCGAGTCGGGCGTGGGCGAAGACCCGCTGTTCCTCCGACCAGGTGTGCAGCGAGCCAGCCGCGGCGATGGCCTTCAGGTCTCCGTTGGGGAGTCGTCGGGCCAGACCTTCGCGGCAGAGCTCCTCCACGCCCACCTCCACCTCCCACACGGGGAGGGCCAGGGCCTCGGCCAGCGCGGGCGTCCCGACGTCGCCGGCCAGGGCGAGCCACGAGAGGAGCTCGATGAGCCCGGGGTCGAGCTCGTCATCGACGTCCCGCGCCGGTTCGGGCGCGAGCACGCGTGCGCTCGAGAGCTGCTCGATCTGCTCACGATCAAGGATGAACCGCCCGCCTTCCCGTCGGGCGAGCCCGACGGCCAGCCATGCGTCGAGCTCGCGGACGACGCGGGCGGGCACGCCATCGGTGCGCGCATACAGGAGCGCCGCGGCGTCTTCCCCAACATGGAAAAGAAGGTCGATCCCACCAAACAGCGCCCGGAGCGCCGCGGGCGGCAGTGGCCGGAGCTCCCGGTCCGCCTCGCGCACCCCCACGTTCACGACGACGCCCACGTCTGTGACCCGCTCGAGCATCCGCTTCGACCATGCGTCCACCGTGTCCGTGCCGTCCACCACGACCACTTCGCCGCGGCCCAGGCGCGCCCGAAGCGCGGCCTCCGCGGCCACAGGCCCCTCGGCGAACGCCGCTTCGCCCACGACCGGACGCAACGAGGTGAGTGGACGTCGGCCGGCACCCACTGTGCACGAGGCGATGCCCTGGCTCAGCAGTCGTGTCGTGAGCTCTCGGCAGAAGCGGCTGCGGCCGTGGCCGCGCCCGCCCGCGATCGAGACGCGCTGACCCTGGAGGACCGCGGCGACGACGTCGTCCAGGAGCGCGCCGATCTCCAGCGCGGGCACCACCAGTCCGAACCCTTCGGCCTCCCCCCCGGCCAACCGGTGGCGGACCTCCGCGGCGTTCCCGGGTCGCGCAGCCGGCCGGTCCTGGAGCAGCGCGTCGATCGTCTCGGCCACCTCCGCGGGGACGCTCCTCTCCAGCTGGCTGAGGGGAGGAAACCCCGCGGTGGCGGGCGTGCTCGCGAACCAAGCCGACTCAAGGTGGTCGGTGCCCGTGAGGGCATCGAAGAGCATCACGCCGACGGCATACAGGTCCGCTCGCGCATCCACCTGGCTTCCGGCCAGCTGCTCGGGGGCGAGGTAGCGGGGGGTGCCCACCGCACGCCGCTCTCCGGTCACCGTCTGGTCTCCCCGCGTTCCGCGGGCGAGGCCGAAGTCGAGGATCGTGACCCGCCCCTCCTCGTCGACGAGCACGTTCGCTGGTTTCAGGTCCCGATGGAGGATGCCCGCCGCGTGGACTCGGGCCACGGTGTCGAGCAGGCGGAGGGTCGGCTCCCGGAGCTCGGACCAGGAACAACGCCCGGAGATCCCCGGAAAGGGTCGCCCGCGGACAAGCTCGGTCACCAGGAACGGTTCGCCGCGGTGTTCCCCCACCTCCAAGAGCCGGACCACCCCCGGAATCCGGAGCGCCTGAAGCGCCGCGAGCTCGCGTCGGAAACGAACGCGTTGGGTCTCGGATTGGACACGGACTTGTTTGAGCGCCGCTTCGTCGCCGTTTGCGAGGTCGCGCACGCGCCACACTCGCCCCCCGCCGCCCTCCCCGAGCAGATCGAGCACCTTCCAGCGGTTGCCGAACACCCCGCCGGCGTCCTCGTTCTCCATCCGTTGCTCCGGTGTGGCAACGTGCCGCACCGGGTCGCGAGCGTCAACCGCGCCGAAGGTCACTTTTGAGCCGCGCGCACCGCGGCACCCGGACCGGGACGTTCACGGAGGAGAGGCTTGGGTACCTTCGCTGTTGCCCGACACGATCTCGAATTGCACCCGCCGGTTCTTGGCCCGTCCGGACTCGGAGTTGTTGTCGCCCAGCGGGCGGGTGGCCCCGTAGCCCCTGGCCTCGATCCGCCCCGGTTCCACGCCCTGTCCGACGAGGTACGCGCGCACGGCCTCGGCGCGTCGTTGCGAAAGATCCTGGTTGTAGACTTCGGTTCCGCGGGTGTCGGTGTGACCCTGCACCTCGATGCGGGGGATCTCGGGGTGCAGAAGCAGGGTGGATGCCACCTGGGCGAGCAGCGGGTGGCTCCCCGGCTCGATGTCCGCCTTGTCGAACGCGAATTGCACCTGTTCGCGGATCACCACGCTCGTCCGCGTCACCTCCACCTTCTCGGCGGCCAGCGCCGCAACCACGACCACGGGCGCCACGCCCGCGCCGACCTCGACCTCCGATCGCCAGGGGCCGAAGCCCTTGGCGCTGGCGAGGATCTGCCAGGTTCCAGGGAGGAGCTCGAAGTGTGCGGCGTCGCCGCCGGAGCGCGTGGGCGCTCCCCGGCCGGGGCCGATCACCCGCACTTCTGCGTCGACCGGGGCGCCCCCGGCGTCCGTGACCTGCACGGAGACGGGGCGCGGCAGCCACTCCAGCCGTAGTCGCAGGGTCTGCACGCCCCGGACCAGGGACACCGACTCCGCGGGCCGGGCGCGATAGCCGGGCGCCGAAGCGGCCAGCTTCAGGGTTCCCGGCCGCCGATCCGCGAGCACCGTCACGCCGTTGGGGCCGAGGGACTGACTCGCGCCATCGACCACGAGGCTGCTTCCAGCCACGGGGTTGCCCGCCGGGTCCACCACCTCCACGAGGAGCGATCCGGTCTCCGTGGCCGGGGGGTGGAGGCCCAGCTCAACGGAAATGGGGCTCGCGCCCGGCTTCACGTCGATGTCCCGCTGCGCGATGCCGAACTGCTCGGAGACGGCGACGAGCGTCCACGGCGCCGGCTCCAGGCTGAGCGGTCGGTGGCCGTCCGCGGCGACCGGGGTCGGCGCGAGCACCTCGGGGCCGTAGCCTCGTACGAGCGCGTCCGTGGCGGGGCCAGACGGGGCCTTGGCGAAGACGTCCACCCCCCGCGCGCTGGCGTCCAGCCGGGCTTCGACCTTCGTGGTGCCAGCGCCGAGCGTGACCGGCTGCGTGCGTGGCTTCATCCCGTCCGCGTTGACCATGATCGTGTGCTTGCCCTTCCGCAGCCCGCTGATCTCCACCGTGCCCGCGGTGGCGGTGGTCCCGACAGCGTGCTCATCCACGAGCACCGCAGCGCCGCCAATGGGGGTGCCCTTCTTGTCCACCACGCGCAGGGCGAGCACCGCCTCGCCGTCCGCGCTGAGCAGGCTCGCGTCGATGTCCACCAGCGCCACGTCGTCTGGTCGCACCTCGACATCACGCTGCTGCAGGCCGTAGCTCGCGGAGCTGATCGCCAGGGTCCATGTGCCAGGGTCGAGGCTGAACCAGGCCTCGCCGTCGGCGCCGAGGTCGGCCGCGGGCACCTCCGACGGACCGGAGAAGCGCACCCGTGCATCGACGATGCCGCCTTCGACGCCACGCACGAGCAGGTGCAGTTGACCCGGACGCCACGCGAGCGGGAGCGTGATCTCGCGAGTCCCTTCGCCGAGGGACACCGTGCGGCTCGACGAATCGCGGAAGCGGTCGGCGTGGGCCACGACCGACCGCTCTCCCGCGCGAAGGTCGGCGAGGGAGATGCTCCCTTCGTTGCTGGTACGGCCGGCGCTCTTCCCGTCAACGAGGACCTCGGCTCCGTCCACAGGCCTCCCGGTCGGGTCGACCACGCGCACGATGAGCCGGGACGAGCCCGCCTCCGTGGGGGCCATCCGCACGTCGATGACCACCAGGGCCGTCTTGCCCGCCTCGACCTCAAACTCCCGCTCCTGCGTGCCGAGCGACTCGGCGCTGGCCAGTAGGATCCAATGCCCGGGGAGCAGGGTGAAGGTTCGTTCTCCATCGGCGCCGATGTTCTGCGCGGGAAGGTCTTCGGGGCCGGCGAACCGCACCCGGGCGTCGGAGACCGGGCCAGCCGGGCCACGGGTGATCACCTGCACGCTGCCCGGCGGGCGCTCGAGGGTGATGGTCGCGACCGCCGCATCGGTCTGCGGCACGGCCACCGTCACCGGCCGGTGCTCGCGGAAGTCGGGCTGGCTGACGGCGAGCGCATGGTCGCCTGCGGCCAGTCCGCCGATCTCCACGCTCCCGCCGGTGCTCGTGGTGCCGACCGGGCGTCCATCGACCGCGATCGTGGCTCCGTCGACCTTTCGGCCTTCGGCGTCCTCTACGGCGAGGCGCACGGCGCCGCTGCCTGCGTCCGGGAGTAGCACCACCTCAACCCGCTCGGCGTGGAAGCGGTCGGGGTCGAGGATCACGTCTCGCCGTTGTGTGCCGAAGCCGGCGGCGGAGACGGTGAGCCGGAACGCCCCTGGCGCGAGGGTGGCGCGGCCTTCGCCGTCGGCTCCACACGGGGCTGCCCCCGGCGCCTCGGGGCCCTCCCAGCTGAGCTGCGCGTCGACGGGTTTTCCACCTTCATCGCGGACCGAGATCAGGACGTCGAACGGCCCGGGCGGGAGCGCCGCCTTGGCCGAGGCGTCCGGCACGGATGATGCCTTCGCGGCGCCTCCCGCCCAGCCGAGTCGAACGTAGGCGCGGCCCTCGGCTGCTCCCGCGCCAGGCGTGATGGCGGTCCCCCCCGCGGCCGTGACGCTGAGCCCACGACCCAGATCTACCCCGATCCGCAACAGCGCTTCGCCCGGACTCGCCGGCCAGAACGCGCTGCCGGCGAGCGGCGAGACCTGCCACCACGCCTCAGCCCCCACGGCCAGGCGCGGCACCACGAACCACTGTCCGGACACGGCCAGCCGCGTCCACAAACGAGTGTCGAGGCCGGTCAATGGCTCGCCCGAGGAGTAGCCGACACCGAGGTCGACGTCGCCGCCCAGCCGCTCGCCGCTCGCGCCGAGGACCAGGTGAGCACCCGCACCCGGACCGGCGCCAAGCAGCGAAGCCGCGTCGCCGGTCGGGGCCGTCAGCTCCGCCACGGCATCGAGGCCGACGGCGCCCGGGCCCTTCGCCTGAACCAGGCTGATCGGTACGTACAACCTTGCGTCGCCGACCACGGGCGGGTTCGACTCACCGTCGGAGGTCGAGGCGAGCCAGAACGGCAGGTCGGCGCCGACGCCGACGCGGCCGAAACCGTAGCTCCCTGCGACATGCAGGCCCACGAGGTCGTCGAGCGCGGCGAAGGTGCGAGACTCGCCGTCGTCGGTGACGGTCGCCATGACTGGCTGGCTGGCCGCTTCCACCGTCGCGCAAGCCGTCCACGTCCGGGCTTCGGCAGCGCCCGGATGCCACGCCACGACGGGCGCGGACGCATCAACAGCGCAAGGCACCACCGGCGCTCCGTGCCCGTCGGCCGCCATCGCGGCGCCAGTGACGAGCAATGCAGCTGGCAAAAGCAGGATCACCCCGACCGCCTCCGCAGCAGCCCGAGCGCGAGCAGCAGGGCCAGGCCGCCGGGGAGCTTCGCCCCGCCGTCACAGCCGCAACCGCCCGCCCAGGTCACGTCGGCGTCCCCACCGCTGCAGTCCTGGTCCAGTCCGTCGCCGGGCTCGTCCACGGCGCCAGGGTGCACGCCCGGGTCGTGGTCGTCGCAGTCCCCTTCCCCATACCCGTCGCCGTCCTCGTCCGCGGCGCCGGTGTCCGGTACGCCGGAGTCGGCGCTGTCCACGGTACCGGTGTCGCCGGTCTCGGCCGTCCCCGTGTCCCCGGTGTCGACCGTTCCGGTGTCGCCGGTGTCGACCGTTCCGGTGTCCCCGGTGTCGACGATGCCACCGCCGAAGTCGATCGCGCCGATGTCGCTCCGACTTCTGTCGGCGTCGAGGAACGCGGGGTCCCCGTGGTCGATCGCCCAGGAGGACGCGTCGAGCTCGGGCCGCGAGCCGCACACGGCGGGGTCAAACGTGGAGACGAAGCCGGGGGGAGGGTCGCCGAGGCCGCTGCTGAGGTGGCTGTTCTTGTCGTTCCCCGAGGGGAGCCCCGTCCACGGTCCGAGCGTGTTTGCGTGGAGATTGTAGTCGGAGACGCCGGTTGGAACTGAGTCCAGCCCCATGTCGACGTGACCGCCGGAGACGAGGTTGTTCTCGTACTGCAGCACGCTCGTGGATCCGGAGAAGTAGTAGGGACCACCGAACGAGTCCACGATGGTGTTGTCGTGGAACGAGGCCGTCGTGGTGTCAAGGACGAAGAGCGAGCCCGCGATCGCGCCGGCCTGGGTCACGATGTTCCCGTCGAACGCCAAGCTACCCCCGACCGGCCCGCTGAGGGCGGACACGAGCGCGGTGGTCTGGCGATCGGAGAAGCCCACGCCGCAGATCGTGTTGTTCCGCAGGACGACCGGCCCATCCGCGCTGTCGACCCACTTCGTGAACCCCGTGCCGGCGATGTCGGTGAGGTCGATCAGGCTGTCGGTCACGTCCAAGCTCGACGAGGTCTTGACGGAGCCGTGGGCGGTCCACGTGACGTCCCGCAGGGTGATGTTCTCCGCCTGGATCTCCACCCCCGAGGACGAGTCGTTCGCCCCGATCGTGCACCCGTCAAACGACGCGCTCCCCGACGTCGAGTAGAGCAGCCCCGCTGCGATGCCGCCGTTGCCGGTGAACGTGGTGTTCTGGGCCGAGAACGTGGAGCCGTACACGTAGATGGTGGTGTACGACCCCGCCGAACTCCCGGAGTTCGTGATCGAGGAGGTGCTCCCTGAGTCGTCCATCGAGAGGTCCGCGGCGACGAGGGCGATGGCGCCCACGTTCGAGCCGCAGTCGTCGATCATGACGCCGTGCAGCTCGACCGACGGGGTGAACGTCCCTCCCTGCACCGCGATCGCCATGCTCTGGGTGTCGGCGAAGGAGCTGCGGCTGACCGTGACCGCCGGGGCGCTGTTGAGGCCCTTCACCACAAGTCCTACGCCCTGGGCGTGCGAACCGCCATCGCTCCAAAGTCCGGAGACGTCCAGGTCGGCGATGGCGGCATCGGTGTCCACCAGGACCACACCGTCGCCGGCGTACGAGGTGGCGATCGAGATGGTTTCAAGGTTCGCGGAAGAGTTTTCGAGGCAGAGGGCGCAGTCGAAGGTGTCGAGCGACGGATCGGGCTCAAACGTGGCCATGGTGGTGAGCACCGCCTCCGTGAGCTTCACGGAGGCCCCATCCCCGTACATCGCGGGCAAGATGGCGCCGTTGCCAATGATCTCCAACTCCTGGCCTCCGATGTCGACCGCGTCCTCGTCCGAGCCGTCGAACGTCGCATCCACATCGATCGTGTCGCTTCCGGAGTTGTTGTACGCGGCCGCCACAGCCTCGGCGAACGTGTAGTCGTCCGGCACCTTGAACGAGTCGGCGTGAGCGACGGCGGCGAGGAGCAGGAAGTTCATCGGGTTGGGCTCCGGCGCGAAAGGGAGGCGTCCAGGCCTTCGCGAAGACGTTGTCCTCGCGAAGGCGCGACGTCGTCAGGGTAGCCCGGGCGGATAGAGGGTGCAGCAGCCGTGTACACCGCGAACGATGCCATCGACATCTGGATCGTGGAGCGCGCCCTTGGGCAGGGTGGCATGGGCTCCGTCTACCGCTGCCACAATCGCGATGCTCGCCGCATCCTCGCGGCGATCAAGGTGCTGGACTACGGGCTGAAGCGCTCGCCGAAGGCCCGCGCCCGCTTCGTCCGCGAAGCCGAGATCCTCTTCTCGCTGGACCACCCGAACATCGTGAAGGTCCGAAACGTACGGCTCGACGCCGACCCGCCCTACCTTGAGATGGAGTTCGTCGAGGGTGGGAGCCTGGAGCGGCGGATCGCCGATGGCCCCGTGGACGCACCGTCCACCCTCCGCTGGCTCCGGCAGCTCGCGAGCGCCCTGAGCTACCTCCACGGCCGCGGCATCCGGCATCGGGACATCAAGCCGTCGAACATCCTGGTCAACGCCCGGGGCGACGCGACGTTGGTCGACTTCGGGATCGCCACCGAGGCGGACGGAAGCACGCTGAGCGAGAGCGGGCAGGCGATGGGCTCGGTCGCCTACGTCCCGCCCGAGTGGGTGCATGTCGGGGCGTTGGACCCCGTGAAGTGGGACCTCTACGCCCTCGGCGTGTGTGCCTACGAAGCGCTCACCGGCCTCACCGCCTTCGGCGTGCCGAGCGGAGGCATGAGCACCCAGCGCTTTTACCAGGTGCTCACCGCGAAGCAGGGGCATGCCCCGCTCGATCCCGGCCTGGACGTGCCCTTCGCCCTGCGGGAGCTCGTACGGGACATGACCAACGCCGATCCGGAGGCGCGGATTGTCTCCGCCGCCGCCGTGCTCGCCCGCGCCGAGCAGGTCGACCTCGCCGACATTCGTCCCGACTACACATTCCCCGACTCCCGCGGCGGCGAGCCCCCGAAGCGCGGTGCCGCGGAGACCCCGCGGGGCGGTACGATGGTGCCCGACGAGCCGTTCCGGCCCTCGAACGCCACGACGCCGCCCGATGCGTTCGCGTCCCGACCGTTCGTCCGGCCCACCGCTGCCGGGTTTTCGCCCGGTGCTGGAACCCTGGCGCCGCTGCCGGAGGACCCGGAGCCCGTCGGCGGGGCTCCGGCCGGCCCGCCCACCGCTTCGACGGTCGAGCGCAGGAACTCCAGGGCTCAGGCGTCGGGCGGTCCGGCGCCGGTGCGGCCAACGCCGCGGTCCGAATCGGCCGGGCGCGGCTCCTCCGGCGCGCTTCGCTGGATCGGCGGCGCCCTCGCGGTCGGCGTGCTCATCGCCGGCGCCTGGGCGCTGGGCCGCGCAGGCGGCGGCGGGGTCGAGGCGCCGAAGTCTGCCCCCGCGCCCGCCCTGGTGGCGCCTCTGCCTCCGCCCGCATCGTCGCCCGCCCCTCCGTCGGAGCCTGTCCCGGTGGCCGTGCCCGCCGTGGCGGACGTGCACCCCACCGCGCCCACCTCGCCCGCCAGGCCGGTGGACGCCGCGAAGAAGCCGACGGAATCCCCCGCGAGTGTCCCCGCGTCCCCCGCGCCCGACGCCGCAGTCGTCAGCGCGCCCGGGAAGGCGGGCCCCGCGATCACCAACGCCCAGCTCGCGTCGTGGTTGGCGAAGCACCCCGACTGGCAGCACGACGCCGTCCTCGCGGCCAACAAGGCCGACGACAAGTACCTTCGTGGCTGGGAGGGGCTCACCCCGCCGGCCGGAAAGGAGGGCGCGCCCGCGGTGGCGGTCACCTGGGGGCTCGCGTCCGCGTATTGCTCTGGGCACGGCGGGCTCGCCGCGGTGGACGCCGAGCCCCTGAAGTGGTCCGAAGGCGCGGTCCAGCCGTGGATGGAGTACCGGCAGGAGGCCGGGAAGCCGCGGTGGCGCCGCGACGACGGCGTGGTGAGCCCGCAGGTCGAGCTCACCCAGAGCGGCGTCTTCATCGGTTTCCGGTGCGCGCGATGAGCGGCCACCCGCATCCGTCATCCGACACCCGTCAATTGTCGGAACCCGAAAAAACCTCGCATCAACAGGGTACCTTCCCCGGTGTACGCAACGTGACAACTGGCTGGAGGGGAAACCTCGGTCCAGGCGTCTTAGGAGAATGACCATGCGCTCTTCTGTCCTCCGCCCCGTGCTCGTCGCGGCCCTCTCCCTCCTCTCCACCGCCGCGTTCGCTGGGACGCTCCACCTCGACGCGAAGCAGCCCAAGCCTGCCGACATCCACTTCCTCGCGAGTGGCACCACCGGCGCGTTGGACATCGACGCTGTCGGCACCCAGGCGGTCGTCACCGACGACGGGACCACGGTGAAGATCGCCGTCCCGCTGGCCACGGTGAAGACCGGCATCGACGAGCGCGACGAGCACATGTGCTCCGCGAAGTACGTTGATTGCGCCACGTACCCCGACATGGTGCTCAGCTTCGCCAAGGCCGACGTCCACTGGCCCACCGAGGTTGGCAAGTCGGAGACGGGCACCGCCGCTGGCACGTTCACGGGGCACGGAAAGACCATGCCCGTGTCGGTGAAGTACACGGTGCAGCGCACCAAGCCCGGCTTCAAGATCAAGGGCGAGTTCAGCTACGACACCGACAAGCTCGGCATCGCCGCGGTCACGTACATGGGCGTGGGTGTGGACCACAACCAGAGCGCCAAGGCCACCATCTTTGTGACGGAAGAGCCGTGAAACACCTCCTCGGAATCTGGATGATGGCGTTGGGGCTCTTCGTGGGCCCCGCGTCCGCTTACCCGTTCATGATCGGGCACGGGTACACCGCCTGCGACGTCTGCCACACCGACCCTTCGGGTGGGAGCGCGCTGACCGAGTACGGCCGTGCACAGGCCGAGATCTTCATGCGTAGCGTCTACGGCAAGCGCGCCGCCGAATACGACGTGGGGTCCGTGAAGGACTTCGCGTTCGGTGTGCCGCTGCCGAAGCAGCTCCAGCTGCAAGGCGACGTGCGGAACATGGTGATCCCGGAGCCCAGCAACTTCCGGGACATCCTGATGCAGGCCGACCTCCGTGGCCACCTCAAGCTCGGTGGCTTCCACGCCTACGGCAGCGTCGGCTACGTCACGGAAGGCGCGGACAACGCCTGGATCACCAGCAACACCGGCACGGGCGGAAACGTCGTGTCGCGTGAGTACTGGCTCGGCTACGACGTGGCGAAGGGCACGATGGTGCGCGCGGGGCGCCTCGCGCTTCCGTTCGGCATCCGCAGTGAGGAGCACATCCTCTTCGCCCGCACCGCCACTCGCACCACCACCAACGACGACCAGCAGCTCGGGCTCGACGTGGTGTACGGCAAGAAGAAGATCCGTGCCGAGCTCATGGGCATCGCCGGGAACTACCAGTTGGGACCCGATGATTACCGCGAGCGGGGCTACTCCGCGATCTTCGCCTACGCGCCGATGAACAAGCTGGAGCTCGGGGTGTCGTCCCTGGTCACCCATGCCGCCCTCGACGTGGACGTGCAGGCGGAGCGCCTCCGGCAGGCGCACGGTGTCTTCGCCCGGTACGCGCCGGTCGAGAAGGTGCGCGTGCTCGCCGAAGCCGAAGCGACGCTCTCTTCGGTGGACCAGGCGAACAGCGTGGTCGGCAGCGTCGGGTACCTGCAGGTGGACACCGAGCCGGTGCAGGGACTGCACCTCAAGGCGACCGGCGAGTGGTGCGACGACGACCACTCCGACACCAAGGACACCACGGTTCGTGGGGGGGCCACCGCCCTCTGGTTCTTCGCCCCGCACCTCGACGTGCGCGTCGATGGCATGTACGGCACCCTCTACTGTACCCCCGGGGTTGCCCCCTCGCCGATGGGGCTCGTTCAGCTCCACATGTTCCTCTGAGGTCGCCATGGGAATCCTCCTCATTCTCGGGACGGCCCACGCGCTCTCGAGCTTTCCCGGCCAAGTAGAAACGGACGTGGCGATGAGCTGCCGTCCGTCCTGCATGCTCTGCCACGACACGCCGTCCGGCGGAGCGGGCACGGCAAACCAGGCGTTCGTCGGATCGCTCGAGGCCGAAGGCTTCGTGGTGTCCGACTCGGCGTCGCTGACCACCGCGTTGGATGCCGTTCAACTGGCCGGCGCCACCTACGACGTGGACGGCGACGGCGTGAACGACGTAGACGAGCTGGTCGCCGGCACCAACCCGAACCCGGGTGGGACCGACTTCTGCAGCGTGAACGCCCCGCCCGCGATCGAGCGTGGCTGCTTCGCCGCGTCGGGAACGGGCACCACCGCGCTGGGCTTCGGCCTCGGCGTGGGGATGTTTGCCTGGCGGCGCCGGCGGCGTTGAGCGCGAAGCCCTGAGCCCGACGGCCGGTTCTTCGCGGAGCCGGCCGTCGTCGCTTTTGGCGGCCTCGGGCGGACGACGGCTGCCGCTCCGGGGCGGCGCCGGATAGCGCAGGACCATGGAAACCGACCTCCTGGTCATCGGCGGCGGGATCGTGGGCGCGGGCGTGGCGCGGGACGCGGCGATGCGCGGCCTACGGGTGGTGCTCGTGGAGCAGCAGGACCTCGCCTTCGGCACCTCCTCGCGGAGCTCCAAGCTGGTGCACGGCGGGCTCCGGTACCTCGAACAAGGGGAGTTCTCCCTGGTCTTCGAGTCGGTGTCGGAGCGACGGGTGCTCATGGAGATCGCCCCGCACCTCGTCACGCCGCTCGGGTTCTTGTTTCCGGTGTACCAGGGCGCGAAGCTCGGACCCTTCGCGCTGAACCTCGGGATGTGGCTCTACGACGGGCTCTCGTTGTTCCGTTCGCCCAAGATCCACAAGAAGCTCTCCGCTCGCGACGTTGCGGAGGAAGAACCGTCCTTGTGTCGGGATGGGCTCCGCGGCGCGCCGCTGTACTACGACTGCGCCACCGACGACGCCCGCCTCACCCTGGAGACTGCGCTCGACGCCCAGGCGCACGGCGCCACGCTCCTGACCTGGACGAAGGTGGTGGACTTCCTCCGCCATCCCTCCGGCCGCATCACCGGCGTCCGGGCGAAGCGCGCCTTCGATGGGGAGATGGTCGACCTGGAGGCGCGGGTGGTGATCAACGCGACCGGTCCCTGGACCGACGCGGTGCGCGATCCCGGGAACGCGAAGGCGCCGCTCCTTCGCCCCACCAAGGGGGTTCACGTGGTCGTCCCTCGCGAACGCCTGCCGTTGCGGCACGCGGTGGTGTGCTCCCACCCAGACGACAAGCGCGTGCTCTTCGCGCTTCCCTGGGGCGACCGCAGCTACATCGGCACCACCGACACCGACTACACGGGCGACCCCGCCGACGTCGCCTGCGACGCCGCGGACGTCACCTACCTGCTGGCGTGCATGGCTCGATACTTCCCGGGCGCGCGCCTGACCGCGGACGACATCCTCGCGACCTGGGCCGGGCTCCGGCCGCTCATCTCCAGCGAGGGCAGTGCCTCCAACGTGAGTCGGGAGCACGAGATCGTGGTGGACGCAGACGGGCTGATCACCATCGCCGGCGGAAAGCTCACCACCTACCGGAAGATGTCGGCGGAGGTGGTGGACCGCGCGGTCGCGATGCTCCGCCTCACCGGCGCGATCGCGGCGCCGCTCCGGGAGGCGTACACGGCCCGGCAGCCGCTGCCCGGCGCGGTCGGGTGGCCCGAGGATGACGATCCGGCGCGGGTGGAGGCGCTGGTGAAGAGCGTCGCGCCGGAGCTCGACGAGGACAGCGTGGAGCTCTTCGTGCACACCTACGGCACCCGCGCGGTCGACGTTGCGCGGCTCATCAAGGCAAACCCCTCTTTGGACGCACCGATCTCTCCCGGTCGGCCGGAGCGTCTCGCCCAGGTGGACTTCGCGGTGGACCGGGAGCTCGCACAGACGGTCCGGGACGTGCTGGTGCGGCGTACGCAGCTCTACTTCCGCGCGGCGGACCAGGGCTTGTCGGCGGCGCCGGTTGTCGCGGCGCGGATGCAGGCGAAGCTCGGGTGGACGGATGCGCGGCGCGACGAGGAGATCGCCGCCTTCGCGGCGGAGCTCGAGCGGAGCCGCCGGTGGCGGACGGAGGGCGTGTCGGCATGAGCGAGGTCCACTTCACCCGCAACGGCCTCGTGGAGACCGTGCACCCGTTCAGCGCCGTGCTCGTGGAGGGCGGGAAGGTGCGCTGGTCCCGCGGTGCCGACGTGGCGAGCTTCTGGCGCAGCGCGTCCAAGCCGTTCCAGCTCTACAATTCGCTCCGGCAGCTCACCGCAGAGGTGGTGGCCGGGCTCGACGATCGCGCGCTGAGCCTGGGCGCGGCCAGTCACAACGGCGAGGCGGGGCACACCGAGCTGGTGGCGAGCTTGCTGGCCCGCTTTGGCCTCGCGGCGGAGGGGCTCCAGTGCGGTGCCCACCTCCCGATGCACGAGCCCACCGCCCGAACGGTCGTCACCCCGAACAACCTCCACAGCAACTGTTCGGGAAAACACACCTTCATGCTGGCGGCGAGCCACGCCCGGGGCTGGGACCCCGACTACCGCGCGCTCGCGCACCCGCTCCAAGCCGGGAACCACGCGCTGATTGACGAGGTGGCCGGCGTCCGCCACGGCACCGGCGTGGACGGCTGCTCGATCCCCACGTTTCACGCGCCGCTCTCGGCGCAGGCGCGCGCGTGGTCCACCCTCGCGGCGGCGATGGCCGACGACGAGGGCACGCTCGGCCGCGTCGGCTGGGCGATGCACCGCGAGCCGTGGCTGATGAGCGGCACCGACCGCCTCGACCTCGCGGTCGTGCAGCAGGCCTCGGAGCCGCTAACCGTGAAGATCGGCGCCGAAGGGCTGTTTTGCGTCGCACGGCCGGGGGCGCGGCAGGGCATCGCGGTGAAGGTCCACACCGGGAACACCGACGCGCTCGCCGTGGCGGTGAAGGCGGTCCTCGCGGAGCTGGGGGTGACGCTCGGCCGGGAATGGCCCTGGGCGATCGTCAAGAACATCCGGGGCGCCGAGGTCGGGGCCCGGGTGGTCGCGCCCGCTCCGGGCTGAGCTGCCGATCGGCGGTTGATGCGGATTGGGTTCACCTCCCGGCCCTCCCACGCCTGGCCCACTCCGGGCCTCACGAGCCACGACGAACGTCGGCGGAGGGAGTCCTGGCCGCCGGACGCTCCCGCCCAGCGGAAGGAGCGCAAAGGGGCGGGGCCTCGGGGGTGCGGGAGCACCCGGCGGTGAGCGCCCGAAGGGGGCAAGGATGTGCTACAAAATGATCAAGCTCGTATCGGCTGGATCGTCCACCCCTGGCCCGAGCTCCCCGGAGGCGCCTAGGCCTCGAGGCTCTTGAAGTACGCCGCCACGTCGTCGTAGAGACCCGCCTGGTTCGCATAGCTCACGTAGCGGCGGGCGGTCTCCATCCACTCGGTGGTGGTGGGCTTCACCCGGTCGAGCGAGGCGAGCAGATCACTCTGGTTGATCGGCCGCATCTTCCCGGAGCGCAGCGCTTCGGTGAGGGCCCGCTCGCTCGCGACTTCCACGAGGTGGTTGAGGTCCGCGCCGGAGAAGCGGAGGCAACGACGGGCAATATTGCCAAGGTCCAGCCCTTCCGTGGGCCGCTCGCGCAGCGCCAACTTCAGCACGTTCTCCCTGGCTCCAGCGTCGGGCGGAGGGACGAAGACCACGCGGTCGAAGCGGCCGGGGCGGCGCAGCGCCGGGTCGACGTCCCAGGGGGCGTTGGTGGCGCCGATGACGAGGACGGAGTCGTTGCTGGCGCCGGCGCCGTCGAGCTCGGCGAGGAGCTGGTTCACCAGGCGGCGGCCGGGGCCGTGCTTGAGCTGGTGGCGGGCGCCGCCAATGGCCTCGATCTCGTCGAAGAAGACGATGCTCGGGGAGTTGGCCCGGGCTTCTTCGAAGATGGCGTGCAGGCGCTTCTCGGACTCGCCGAGCCACATGTCGAGCACCGCCTGGATTTCGACGACGTAGAACGTCGCGCCGCACTCGCCGGCCGCTGCGCGGGCGAGGTGGGTCTTCCCGCAGCCCGGGGGCCCGTACAGCAGCACGCCGCCGCCGATCCGCTTGCCGTACGCCTTGAACAGGTCGGGCCGCTGGAGCGGGTACACGATGTCCATGCGCAGGCGCTCCTTGAGCGCGTCCAACCCGCCGACATCCGAGAAGTTGATGGTGGGGCGGCTGGCGCGGGCGCCGACGGGCTCGTTGGTCGCGTCGGGTGGGCGAGGCGGCCGGTTCGCGGCCGGGGACGAGGCCGAAGGCGCGGCTGGAGGCGCCATCGTCGGGCGGGCGGGCGCCGTGGGGGCCGTAGGGGCGGCGGGCGCGGCGGCGGGCTGACCGCGCATGGCCCGGTCCAACTCGAGGTCGTGCAGGCCGGGGTCCGCCGAGTGGAGGGCCGCGTAGGCCTCGCGAGCTTCGACGAGGCGGCCGCTGCGGGCGGCGGCGAGGGCGAGCGTACGCAACGAGTCGGCGTCGAGGTGGGCGCGGATGGGATGCCAGGCTTCAACCAGCCCTGCGTCGTCCCCGAGCGCGCCGGCGCAGGCGCCGAGGACCTCGCGGGCGTCAATCCGGTCGCCGTCGCGGGTGACGGCCGCGCGCGCTTCCAGGATCGCCTCTTCCGCGCGGCCCCCCTCGAGGAGCTGCCGGGCGAGGTGCACGCGCAGGGGAACGTTGTCGGGCGAGAGGGCGAGGGCCTCCCGCAGGGCCGTCAGCGCGGTGGACATGACCTCTCCTGATTCACGTAGGTTCGCCCCTTCGTTCGGCCCAGAGGCGGGCCGCGGGGCCCACGAGGGCGGCCGCGAAGAGGGGGAGCGCGATGAGCGGGGTGACGAGACCTCCCGCCATCCCGAGCACGGCGAGCCCGACGCTGAGCCAGGAGGGCATGGCGGCGAGCTTGTCCACCACGTCGCCTTCCGCGGCGGGGTCGAGCTGCCGCTGCAGCCGCAGGTCGGTGAGCGTGGGATCGAGGGAGAGCGCGTCCTTCCAGGCGAGGCGCGCTTCGGGCTTCTGGCCGCGCTGGGCCAGCGCTCGGGCGAGCCCGTGGAACGCTTCGGCGCAGTTGGGCTCACTCTTCAGCGCGTCCCGGAAGGCGGCTTCGGCCACCTCGGGGCGCCCCTGGCGGAGCACGTGGAACCCGTACGTGACGTGGAGATCGGCCTCGCCGGGGGCGAGGGACCGGGCGGCGTCCAGCTCGCGGGCGGCCTCTTCGTCCATCCCCAGGGACTCGGCGAGCACGCCGAGGAGCGCGCGGTAGGCGGCCACGTCGGGCTTCGCGCTCACCGCCTCGCGGGCGAAGGCGAGGGCCTCGCGGTGGCGCTTCTGGCCGAGGAGGGTGGTGGCGAGGTCGGCGAGGAGGCCGGCGTCCCCGGGGGAGAGGGCGAGCGCGTCGCGGAACGAACCTTCGGCGTCGAACAACCGGCCGGTGGCGCGCAGGGCGCGGCCGCGGAGGCGGAGGAACTCGGGCGTTGGCGCCTCGCGCTCCGGTAGCGACTCCGCGAGGGAAGCGGCTTCTTCGGCGCGCCCCATGTGGAGGAGGGCTTCGACCTTGCGGGCTTCGGGAGTCACGTCGGGTCCGACACCGGCTCGGGGAACGAGGTTCCCACGAACTGTAGTCTCCGGTCGAGAAGCGGATGAAAAGAGCTGGTCAGCGGGTCAGGACGCGCGCTCGGGCGCGGGGCGGACGTTACCGGCGGCGGACCGGGGAGCGGCGATGGCGTGGGCCGAGCGAGATGGCGCCTTGGAACAAGAGCTTCGCGCCGATGACTTCCTCGGTGCGTTCCGCATCGTGTCCGCCATCGTGGGGCCAGCCGAGGCCGCGGGGCACCACCCCGACGTGAGCTTCGGGTGGGGCTACGTGCGGGTGCGGCTCACCACCCACGACGTGGGGCGCGTCACCGAGCGCGACCATGCGCTGGCCGCGGAGCTCGACCGGGTCTTCGCCGCCCTGGGCGCCTGATCGTCAGGCGACGAGCCGCTCGACGCGCACCTTCGGCTCCGCGAGCCACAGCGGGATGGCGACGCGCTGCCACCCCAGCGCTTCGATCTCGAGGACGAGCGTGGTGAACGGGGGCGGGGCGGAATCGACGAAGGCGGCGAGCTCGTGGCCGCGGCGGTCGAGGATGCTCACGACCCGGGCGTTGAACCGCTCGCCGTCGATCTCGACCTGCAGGTGTTCGCCGGTGCGCATCGGCCTCCTCGTCGGTTGGACACCGGTGCAACGCGCAAGGTCCGGGAATCTGAGGCCCTCGGACGTTTCTTGACCCGAGCGCGCGGGTCGCCTGGACGGATTAGGCGGGCCGCCCATGGCTGACTCCACCGCTCACATCTACCAGTCTCTCGCCGCGAACCTCGCCATCGCGGTCGCCAAGGCGGTTGCCGCGGTGTGGACCGGCTCCGGCGCCATGCTCGCGGAGGCGATCCACAGCTTCTCCGACTGCGCCAACCAGATCCTGCTGCTCATCGGCGTGAAGCAGGGTCAGCGTCCGCCCGATGCCAAGCACCCGTTCGGCTACGGGCGCGTGGTCTACTTCTGGTCGTTCATGGTGGCGTTGTTGCTGTTCACCGGCGGCGGCGTCTTCTCCATCTACGAGGGGTTCCACAAGATGGAGCACCCCGAGCCGATCGAGAACGCGGCGCTGGGGCTCGGCATCCTGGGGTTCTCCCTCGCGCTGGAAGGCTGGTCCTGCTGGGGGAACATCAAGGAGCTGCGGGTGCGGGCCAAGGGTGCGCCGTTCTTCCGCTTCCTCTCGGACACCAAGGACAGCGACCTGGTCGTGGTGTTCGGGGAGAACGCCGCCGCCACCCTGGGCCTCACGCTGGCCATCGTCGCGATGATCCTCGCCTGGCAGACCGGCGACGGTCGATACGACGCCGCGGGCGGCATCGCCATCGGCATCGTGCTGCTCGGCGTCGCCATCTTCCTGGCGAGGGAGGTTCAGTCCCTGCTCGTCGGGGAAGCGGCGGACCCCGAGATCACCGAAGCGGCCAAACAGATCGCCATCGACCACCCACGGGTGAAGCGGCTGGTGAAGGTGATGACCATGCAGCAGGGACCGGGTGAGGTCATCGTGGCGTGCAAGATCGAGCTTGAACCCACGATGGATGTGCCCGCGGTGTACCAAGCGGTCGCCGAGTTCGAGCGGGCGCTCGTGACCCGGTGCCCTGAGGTCCGCTGGTGTTTCACCGAGGCGGGCGACCGGACCGACGCAGAGCGTGACGGGTAGCGCGTCGTAGACTCGGATCGGCGAACGGAACTTTTGCGAGTTCGGCGCGCAGCGGGGCCGTGCCTGGGGTAGCCTTGCGGCGCTTCGGGGCCCCCCATGTTCGTCCTCGTGTCCGCCCTCGCCCTGGCCGCTGCGCCGCCGCCCGTGGTCAACGGAGAGATCACCAGGGACTACCCTGAGGTTGTGCTGCTCTACATGCTTGATTCGTCGGGCATGGCCGCGGGCTGTACCGGAGAGCTCATCGCGCCGCGTTGGGTGCTCACCGCGAGCCACTGCGTCTACGACACGCCCGACTTCAAAATCAAGCAGGTGTACGTCGGGTGGGTGAACAACTCCAACGAGATGGACAACTCCAACTCCGAGCTGGCGAAGGACTGGTACCCGAACCCCGACTACACGGGCAACGACGAGTACCATGACATCGCGCTCGTCGAGCTTCGGTCGGATCACGAGGGGCCGTACATGCCGCTCACCGATCGGGGCCTCACCCGGAAGGACGAAGGCGAGCTCTTCCGCCTCGTCGGCTTCGGCATCACCAGCGACAACGACACCAGCCAGATCTCCAAGAAGCGTACGGCCGAGATCCCGCTCGACTCCTACGACTCCCGGCTGATGTACACGCTGGACGAAGACACCGACAAGAACGCCTGCCACGGCGACTCCGGTGGCCCCTTCCTCCGCCAGTACGAGGACGGCACCTACGCGGTGGCCGGGATCGTCGACTTCGGCGGTGACTTCCAGACCGGGAGCTGCCTCAAGGGCGGGGTGTACTCCGCCCGGGTGGACGCCTACACCGGCTTCATCGACGGGTACACCACGGACTACACCATCCACACCGACGCTCCGCCCGAGGACACCGGCACCGAAGACACGGCGGTGGACACCGGCAGCGGCGCGGCGGACACCGGCGGGGACACGGCAGGCGAGACCCCGCAGATCATCCCCGGCGTGTGCTCGGTGGCCGACCCCCGGGTGGCGGGGCTCGGGCTGGTGGCCGCAGGGTTGTTGGCCTCGGGGCGGCGGCGCCGCTCCGCGTAGTCGGGCGGCGAGCGTCGAGCGGCATCCGGCGTTCGCAAAGGGCATTGGCCGGCGACGTTTTGGGGGCTCATACGGACCCGCTGTGATCACCGCTCGTCCGGCGAGGACGCGGCGCCGGGGGGGCGGGCTTCCCGACGTCGCGAGTTCCGCCACTGTCGCCTCGGCGAACGTGAGGGTTGGCGCTGGGTCCTGCCGCCGCGAGCGCCCGGCCCTCGCTGCGCTCGGCCGGTTCGCCCGTGACGTCACCCGCTCCGTCGCCTCACCCTGAACCGTCGGCGAACAAGGACGAGGTTTTCACTCGACGCCGGGAGGCCCGGTTTTGCTTGCTGCACGGACTCGCTCCGCGTCGGCGCGACGGGGGAGCGATCCTCGTCCGTCACGGACCGTATCACTCCGCGCGTCCCAACCATCCGGGTCCGCCGAGCCAGGCGCCCGAGGTGTCGGTGGCGAGCGCGGTAAGCGGCGGAAGCTCGGCGGATCCCGAGGACCAGGTGGCGCCGGCGTCGGTGGAGTGGAGCAGCGTGCCCGCGGACGGCGCATCGGGGAGCGCCCCGCCGATGATCCATCCTTCGTTGCCCGTGAACGCCAGGGAACGGGCGGTGAACGCGCCGAGATCGGCGGTGGTCCACGTGACGCCGGCGTCGGTGCTGCGCGCAAGGGACGCGCCATCGGGGCGGTTTCCGAGCACGTAGAGGGTGGTGCCACCGTCGGGCGACGCGAGGGCCACGGGGAGGGCGGCCCGGCCGCCGGGAAGACGGGGGCCGCCGAGGACGGCCAGGACCGGCGGCGCGGACCCGTCGCCGGAGAGGGTGTACAGCTCGGCGCCGATCGCGGCGATTCGTGCGGGCGGAGCGCCGTCCACGACGCGCCAGGCGACGCCGCCGTCGACCGAGAGGGCGAGGCCCTCCGGCGCGAGCACGAGGGCCTGGTCGCCGGTGGTGGCGACGGCGGCGCAGGTGGACAGGGGCAGCTCGTCCGCGTCGGGGGCGCCGTCGGAGCGGGAGAGGGCGACGAGCGCACCGTCGGCGGTGAGGCGCCAGAGGAGGACGGGCGGGTCGACGGTGGGGTCGAAGCCGCAGCTCCAGACCCCGTCGCGGGTCGGGAGCAGCGCGGCCACGCGGAAGCCGTAGGCGTTGTCCGGAACCAGGGGCTCCTCCCAGCTGGAGGCGCCGTCGTCTGACCGGAACAGGCCACGGTCTCCGCCGCAGCCGAGCCAGAGGGCGCCGTCGCCGCCGAGGGTGAGGGCGGTGACGGCGTCCTCCCGGCAGGGCGCCGTGACCTCCTGAACGGTCGGCGTGTCCGCGGGCGAGGTCTCGGCGCCGGAGTCGGCGGCGGTGTCGTCGCCAGTGTCCGCGGGCGCGGGCTCGCCGGACCCCTGCCTCGCCGGCCCGACGTCCGACGTGCCCGTGTCCGCCGCTTCGGGCGCCGGCGCCCCGTTGTTCCCTTCGGTCGAGCCCGAACCGCCCACACACCCCGTCGCGAACCACCAAAGCATGACGACCTCCGGGCAGGGTCAATGCACCCGGCGTGCCGGCGGACGAAGGTGCACTCTCGGCGACGCTGCCGACGGACGGCCGTCGGAGCCGACGGAGGTCGGACCGTCAAGTGGCAAAAAACCGGCTTTGGGAGTTCGGCGCACCGCCTGCAGAGCGAGGGGCCATGCTCCTCGCCGCGCTCCGGGCCTGCGAGACCGGCCCGACCGACCTGGCGTTCGCGGCTGCGCTCGACGCACGGTGTGCGACCGGGGTGGGTCCGGCGGCTGATCCCCTCCGCACCCGCGTCTGGTCCGAGGCTCGCGAAGACGCACCGGTCGTGGTCGGCGCGGACCCGGTGGCGGAGCCCCGCGGGGGCGAAGCCCGCCTGGGTGGGCGAGGAACCCAGCCTGTTCGTGGACCTTCCTTCGCGAGCCCGCCTCGCGATCTGAGGTGGGTGCCACCCCCGCGGCGCACCCTGCGAAAGGGCGGGTGAACCGCCGCTCATTCGCACCGGGGCGCGATCGTGGATAGATGCGCGCGCTTGTGGAGCCTGCCCATGGCCGTGCCGAGCCGTTTCGTCCTCCTGCCTGCGGCGCGCGTCGCCCTCGCGCCCGCGCTGCTCGGCGCTGGAGTGGCGGTCATCGTGGACGTCACCAGCGACGACGCGGTGGTGCCGGACGGAGCGTGGGTGCGCGTTCGCCGCGCTGAAAACGCTCCGGGGTCCGGTCCCGTGGTGGTGATGGGCGGGGAGCCCCACCCGACGCGTCCCACCTGGCTGGAGCGTTCGGAGGGCGGCGCGGTGCCGGCCGGCTTCGCGGGCGTGTACCTGCGCGGGTTGGGCAGCGGCGGCCGGGCAGGAGCGGATGATGTGCGCGAACTTTGTGGCGCCGTGGGGGACGCCGCGATCCTCGCCGATTGGCCGCACCCGCCGGAAGTCCCCGCGCCGGAAGGCGTCGGCATCGTGCTCTCCGACGTGCTCGCGGCGTGGTTCGATCTCGGTGCCCGCATGCGGGCCCGGGTCGATCGCATCGCTGTGGCCGACTTCCGTCGGGTCGGCGAACAGAACTTCGTCGCGTCGCTGGCGAGCCCGGCGTACCGGCGGGTGATCGCGGGCGAGCGGGTGGAAGCCGTGGCGGCGGGGCTGTACGCCAGCGACGATCCGTACCAGAAGGCGTGGCCCGCGGGTGCGGGCCTGCTCCACGCGGGCAACGTGGCGCGCCGCTTCCCGTCGCTCCTGGCGGCGGTGCGCGCTTGGCGCGCCACGGAGGAGCCAACGGTGCCGGTCGCTCCGGCCGTTGTGCTCAGCCCCCCCGTGCCGGCCGCGCCGGTGGAAGACCCCCTCGCCGCGATCGGCGCGAACGAGCCGATCGCGGTTATCGGCCTCGGATGCCGGCTCCCCGGTAGCGCGACCCACGCGGCGCTCTGGCAGAACCTCGTCACGGGCGTGAGCGGCATCATCGAGGTGCCGAAGACCCGATGGGACCCCGCGCTCTTCTGGGACCCGGACAAGTCGGTCCCCGACAAGACCTACGCGAAGATCGGCGGCTTCGTCACCGACTTCACGTTCAACCCCAAGCGCTTCCGGATCCCGCCCTCCGTCGCGAAGCTGGTGGACCCGATCCAGCAGATGGCGCTGGAGGCCGCGGCCGACGCGTTGGAGGACGCCGGCTACGGTGAGGCGAAGGACTTCGATCGCAGCCGTGTGGCCACCATCCTGGGCAACTCGATGGGTGGGGAGATCACCGACGAGTACACCCTCCGGGTGATGTTCCCGGCGATGCGCAAGGCGCTCTCCGAGGTCAAGGGCTTCGCCGCCCTGCCCACGGAGTCCCGGGCCGCGATCCTCGACGCCTACGAGACCGAGCTCAAGCGGAACATCCCGCCGATCACCGAAGACTCGATGCCGGGCGAGCTGGCCAACGTGGTGGCCGGGCGCATCACCAACGCGCTGAACCTCGGCGGCCCCAACTTCACGACCGACGCGGCCTGCGCCGGCTCGATGGCGGCGATCCAGGCGGCGGTGAAGGGCCTGCAGGACGGCGACTTCGACATGGCGGTGACCGGCGGCGCCGATCGCAGCATGGGCGTGCCGACCTACGCCAAGTTCTCCAAGATCGGGGCGCTCTCTCCGGATGGCAGCCGCCCCTTCGACGCGAAGGCCAACGGTTTTGTCATGGGCGAGGGCGTGGGCATCCTCGTGCTCAAGCGGCTTTCGGACGCGCTGCGCGACGGCGACAAGGTCTACTCGGTGATCCGGGGCTTCGGCGGCAGCTCCGACGGCAAGGGCAAGGGCATCACCGCGCCCAACCCCGAAGGTCAGAAGCGAGCGTTGCGCCGAGCCTACGAGAACGCCGGCGTGGACCCCGCGGACGTGGACCTCTTCGAGTGCCACGGCACCAGCACCGTGGTGGGCGACAAGGTGGAGGTGGAGGCGCTCACCGAGCTCATCGGCCCGGGGAGGCGCACGCGGGCCGCCCGGATCGGCTCGATCAAGTCCAACATCGGCCACCTCAAGAGCGCGGCCGGCGCGGCCAGCGCGCTCAAGACGAGCCTCGCGCTGTTCCACGGCGTGCTCCCGCCGAGCATCAACTACAAGAACCCGCGGCCGGACATCGACCTGGGCGTGGTGCCCCTGCAGGTGCAGACCGCGCCCGAGGCGTGGGAGCACGGCGGCCCGCGGTTCGCCGGCGTGAGCGCGTTCGGCTTCGGCGGCACCAACTTCCACATGGTGCTCGAAGGCTTCCGCCCGGGGATGGCGAAGGCGTCGAGCACCACGGTGGCGGTCTCGGCCTGGCCTCCGATCACCACCTCGGTGGGGGGCGGGTCGAAGAACGAGGTGACGGTCGTTGCGCCTGGGGCGGTGGCTCGGAGCGCGGCCTCGTATGGCGCCCCCAATCCCTCGCCGGTCGCCGCGCCGGCCCGTCCCAGCACCAGTGTGTCGGTGCCGAAGGGGATGTGGGCGTTGTCGGCGGATACCCCCGAGGAGATGGTGGAGCGCTGCGCCGCGCTGGTGGAGCGTGGCGAGACCGCGCCGTTTGAGCCGGACGCCCCGCTCCGGGTCGCGGCGTGCGCCGTCGATCAGGAAGAGTTGGCTTCGCAGGTGGAGAAGGTCGTCTCCGCGGTGAAGAAGGGCAAGGGCTACGACCTCGTGCGCCAGCGCGGCATCGCGCTGGAGGATGTGCCGTGCGACGGCAAGCTCGCGTTCCTCTTCACCGGACAGGGCAGCCAGTACGTCGGGATGGGCCTCGATCTGGCCGAGCAATTCCCGATCGTGGCGGCGACGTTCGCCGAGGCGGACGAGGTGATGACCCCGCTGCTCGGGCGCTCGCTGACGTCGCTCATCCGTCGTGACCCGGACATGTCGGAGGAGGAGCAGTTCGATCGCCTCCGGGACACGGCGATCTCTCAGCCGGCGACCCTCACGGTAGACGTGGCGATCCTCCGCCTCTTCTCCGCGTACGGGGTGCGTCCGGACATGGTCGCCGGGCACAGCCTCGGGGAGTACGGCGCGCTGGTCGCGGCCGGCATCCTCAGCTTCCGGGACGCGCTGGTCGCCGTGAGCGCGCGCGGTCGCGAGATGGCGGCGGTGAAGCTCGACGATGTGGGCAAGATGGCCGGTATTGCCGCGAGCACCGACGTGGTCATGGAGGTCCTCGCCGAGGTTCCTGGCTACGTGGTTCCGGCGAACAAGAACTGCCCGACGCAGACGGTCATCGCCGGCGAGTCCGACGCGGTGGAGGCGGCCTCGGAGCTCTTCAAGTCCCGTGGGATCACCGTCTACCCGCTGCCGGTGAGCCACGCGTTCCACAGCCGGATCGTGGCTCCGGCCAGCGCGCCGCTCAAGCGGGTGCTCGAGACGCTCGACATCCGTGAGCCGCTGCGGCCGATCACCACCAACGTCGACAGTCGGTACTACCCGACGGGGGAAGGCGCCCGCGAGCAGATCATCGAGAACCTGGCGTTGCAGGTGGCGGCACCCGTGGAGTGGATCGCGCAGGTCGAGCGCATGTACTCCGACGGGGCGCGGATCTTCGTGGAGTGTGGACCCAAGCGCGCTTTGTCGGGCTTCGTGGTTCAGATCCTCAAGCATCGCCCCCACCGTGCGCTCTACACGAACCAGCCGAAGCGCGGCGGCGTGCCGAGCTTCATCGACGCGCTGGCTGAGCTGTATGTGCTTGGGTTCCCGATCGCGGGCGTCCCCGAGAAGACGACCGACATCTTCGCGCCGCTCCTCCCCCGTCGCAGCACCACGCCGCTCCTGGCGGGCCGCAACACCGCCCCGGCCGTGGCCGCCGAAGCGGAGCGCGTCGGCACGCCGGAGATCGCGCGGACGATCCTGGAGATCGTCGCCCGGCGCACCGGCTTCGCCATCGAGGAGCTGCAGCTCGACTTCGACATCGAGGCCGACCTCGGCATCGACACGGTGAAGACCGCGGACATCATCAGTCAGGTCCGCGATTCGCTGAAGCTGGAGCCCGACCCTCATTTCCGGATGGGCCAGCACCGTACGCTCCGCCAGTTGGTGGACTACGCGGCGCAACAAGCGGGGTCCACCCGCCCCTCCACGATGCCCGCCCGCCGCGGCACCGTGGACGGGGAGGTGCACGTCCCCCATGCGCCGTCCGCGCCGGCCGCCGCGCATCCTGCCCCGGTCGTGCACGTCGGCGCCCCCACCCTCCCCGCCGACTCCGCCGCGAAGTTCCTGGCTCAGATCGCCGGGCAGGACCTCCGGGGCCTCGATGGCGCCACCTTCGCCACGGCCATGCTCCCCGCGCTCCAGGGCTTCCTCGGCGCCGCGTGGACCGCGTTCCAAGCCGCGCAGGGTCCGGCGTTGGCGGGGCTCGCCCCGGTCTCCGCGCCCGCGGCGACCCCCTCCATGGTTTCCGCCGCGCCCTCGCGTCCGATCCCGGCGCCGATGGCCCCGGCCAGCGCAGGCCTCCGCACCGACGTGATCGTGTGTTCAGGGGCTTCGCTCGGGCTTCCTGGCGGTGCCGAGGTCTTTGAGCCCGACGGCATCCAGCGGATGCTCAAGGGCGAGAACCGCATCGGCAAGGTGAGCGAGGACAACCAGGACAAGTTCATCGCGAAGAACCTGGTCCGGCTCACCAAGGACCCGAAGACGGGCGAAGGCGGCTTCCTCCCGGTGAAGACGCGGGAGCAGGTCATCCGCCTCGCCGGCCAGAAGACCCACTTCGACCTCGTGGCCGACTACGGCGTGGACGCGTCCCTGGTGCGAAGCCTCGACATCTCGACGCAGTTGGCGTTCGCCGCGGCGTTGGAGGCGTTGAAGGACGCGGGCATCCCCCTGGTGCGGACGTGGCGTCAGACCACCACCGGCAAGGCCGTGGCCACCGGCTGGGCGCTCCCCGAGTCCCTCCGGGACACGACCGGCATCGTCTTCGGCAGCGCGTTCGCCGGGTACGACCAGTTCATCCAGAAGATGGGGCTCAACGGCGGCGACGGCGAAGGTCACTTCGATCGTCGGTTCTTGTTCCAGATCCTCACCATGGGGCACAGCCAGCTCGCGCAGTTCCTCGGCGCGCGCGGCCCGAACGCCGCGGTGAACGCCGCGTGCGCCAGCACCACCCAGGCCCTCGCCGTGGCCGAGGACTGGCTGCGGTGTGGGCGTTGTGAGCGCGTGATCGTGGTCGGTGCCGACGACGTGACCAACGAGAACATGCTGGAGTGGATCGGCGCCGGGTTCATGGCCGCGGGCGCCGCCACCACCACGGCCGAGGTCGAGAACGCGGCGTTGCCCTTTGATCGTCGCCGGCATGGGATGATCCTCGGCATGGGCGCGGTGGGGCTCATTCTCGAGCGCAAGGGCGACGTGGAAGCGCGCGGCATGGTGCCGATCGCCGAGCTCCTCGGCACGCACATCGCGAACAGCGCGTTCCACGGCACCCGCCTGGACGCGGAGCACATCCGTCGGGAGGTGAAGACCTTCGCGGACAAGGCGGTCGCTGCCGCGGGCGTGACCCACGCGCAGTTCGCCGAACAGTGTGTCTTCCTCAGCCACGAGACGTACACCCCGGCCCGTGGCGGCTCCGCGGCGGCCGAGATGGCCAGCTTGCCTCACGCGTTCGGCGCGGCTGCGAGCCGCATGATCATCGCGAACACCAAGGGCTACACCGGCCACCCGATGGGCGCCGGCGTGGAGGACACGGTGGCCGTGAAGGCGCTCCAGTACCAGCTGGTGCCGCCGATCCCCAACCTCAAGGAGCCGGACCCCGACCTCGGGCCGCTCACCTTGAGCACCGGCGGCCACTACGACGTGAAGTTCGCGCTGCGACTGGCGGCGGGGTTCGGCAGCCAGCTGGCGTTGGCGGCGTGGAAGAAGATCGCCAATGGCGACGCGCGGGTGTCCGATCCGCGGATGGCCGCGGCCTGGGCGCAGAAGGTGGCGGGCGGCGCCGGCCGGGTGATCGTGGAGCATCGTCAGCTCCGGTTCGTCGTGGACCCCACGGCGAAGCCGGTGGCGGCCGCTCCGGCGCCGGTCGTGGCCCCCGTCGCGGCCCCGGTCGCGCGTGCCGCAGGCGTCAGCAAGGCGGACGTGCTCGACAAGCTCATCGGCGTGGTGGCCGCCAAGACCGGCTACGGGCGCGACGAGATCGACCCCAGCTACGAGCTTGAGGCCGACCTCGGCATCGACACCGTGAAGCAGGCGGAGATCTTCGCCGAGGTGCGCGACGCGTACGGTCTGCAGCGGGACGACAGCTTCAAGCTGGCGGACTACCCCACGGTGGAGAAGCTCGCCGGGTGGATGGCGGGCAAGGTGGCGGAGCAGGGGGGCGGCGTGGGCGGCGGGGATGCCGCGACCGGCGGCGATGTGACGGTGGCGCCAGCGGCGGGCTCGGCCACGACGGCTGCGGCCGTCGCGACCGGCGGGGCCGGGGTGCCCGACCGGGCCGCGGTGCTCAAGCGGCTGGTGAGCGTGGTGGCGGCGAAGACCGGCTACGATGAGAGCGAGATCGACCCGAGCTACGAGCTGGAGGCGGACCTCGGCATCGACACCGTGAAGCAAGCGGAGATCTTCGCCGAGGTGCGCGACGCGTACGGTCTACAACGCGACGACAGCTTCAAGCTGGCGGACTACCCCACGGTGGAGAAGCTCGCCGGGTGGATGGCGGACAAGGTGGCCGAGCAGGGCGGGACGCCGCCGAGCGGGCCGTCCGGTGGTCCTTCGGGTGGCGGGGGCGCTCCGGCGCCGTCGGTCGTGGCGAAGGCGGTGGCGGTCGTGCCGGCCGCACCCGCTCCGGCAGCTGCGCCGGCGGCTGCGCCGACTCCCACGCCGACGCCGACGCCCGCGCCGAAGCCGGCGTCCGTCGGCGGGGTGCCGGACCGTGCGGCGGTGCTCACGAAGCTGATCGACGTGGTCGCCGCCCGCACCGGCTACGAGCCGGGGGAGATCGACCCGGCGTATGAGCTGGAAGCCGACCTCGGCATCGACACTGTGAAGCAGGCGGAGATCTTCTCCGAGGTTCGCGACGCGTACGGTCTGCAGCGGGACGATAGCTTCAAGCTCGCGGACTACCCCACGGTGGAGAAGCTCGCCGGGTGGATGGCGGAGCGGGTGGCGGCGCAGGCCGCCGCGGCGGAGGCCCCGACCCTGCTGCTCGACGCGGAAGCCCCGACCCTGCTGCTCGCGCCGCCGGCGCCCGAAGCGGCGAAGGTGGCCCCGCCCGCGCCGGCGTCCGTCGTGGGCGCGCCGGCCTCCGCCTCGGTCGCGCTTGCGTCCCTCACCCCGAGCATCACGCTCGTGCCCGGCACCGATCTGGTGTCGCCGCCGGAGCCCCACGACCTCGACCAGCTCCCCGAGAACTTCCGGGTTCGCCGCCCGGTGCGGGTGAGCCAGGTCAAGCTGCCCGTGGGCACGCTGCGCGGGCAGGTGGTGTGGGTGCTCGGCAGTGGCGAGCTCGCGAACGAGCTCCGCTCGGAGATCGTCGCCGCCGGCGCCCGCTCCGAGGGCGATCCGGACGTGGTGATCGACTGCGGGATTCCCCTGCTCGAGCTCTTCGAGCAGGCGCGCCACCTCGACGGTCATCGCCCCCGACAGTGGGTCTCGGCGCTCACCCCGGCGACCGACCTCACCGTCGTCCGCGACAACGGCGCCCGCGCCGGCCTTTGCAAGGCGCTCGGCCGCGAATGGCCGACGTGCCGCGCCCGCGTGGTGACGGTGCGCGCGGGCTGGGGCGCCCAGGACGCCGCGCGCGCCCTGGTCGACGAGCTCGGCGAGGGCGACCGCGCCAACGAGGTGTGGGTCGGGCCAGGCGAGCGCGAGGTCGTCGCGCTCGCGGTGGAGGCCGTGCCCACGCAGGGCCACTGGCCGGCGCACCCGATCGCCGTTCTCACCGGCGGGACGCGCGGCATCACCGCGCAGGTTGCGTTCGAGATCGCCCGTCGGGGGCCGTGCACGCTGGTGCTCGTCGCTCGTACGCTGCCCGGAGCCGTGCCGCTGGACGAAGAGGTCACCCGCGCTCGCATCAAGGAGGAGCTCGGCAAGACGGAGAAGCGGGTCACCCCGAAGATGATCGAGGACAAGCTCAAGCCGATGCGGGTGGCGGAGGAGGCCCGGGCCAACGTGGAGGCGATGCGGAAGCTCGGCGCCACGGTGGAGCTGCGGAGCCTCGACCTCGCCGACCCCGCCGCGGTGAAGGCGATGATCGCCGACCTCCGGCAGAAGCACGCGCGGCTCGACCTGGTGGTGCACGGCGCCGGCGTGGAAGAGTCCCGGCTGCTCCCCGACAAGGACGTGGCGGCGTTCCGTCGCGTCTTCGACGGCAAGGCGGAAGGCGGGCTGGCCCTCGCCACCTCGCTCGACCCCTCCACGTTCTTCGTGAGCATGGGCAGCATCGCCGGGCGCTTCGGCAACGCCGGCCAGGTCGACTACAGCGCGGCCAACGAGGCGATGGCGCAGGTGTGCCTCACCCGGGCCCGCTCGTTGCACATCGCCTGGACCGCCTGGGCGGACGTGGGCATGGCCGTACGCGGCGGCATGGAGCAGCTCCTCACCAGCCGCGGCGTGGAGCTCCTCCCGCCCCGGGCCGGCGCCCGCGTGCTCTGCGACCTCATCGCCGCCGGCGTCACCGGCGAGCTGGTGGTGGCGGGCAAGCTCGGAGACTTCCAGTCGCCCGCGCTGCACCCGCTCCTGGACTCCGTGGAGCTCGTCGGCGACCGTGCGATCGGTCGCCGCACGATGGACCTGCACTCCGACCCCTGGATGGCGGACCACGCCATCGACAACGTCCCGGTTCTCCCGGGGGTGATGGGGATGGAGATGATGGTCGCCACGGCGCTCGCGGCCAACCCGCGGGGCCGCTACGCCGGCCTGGAGGACGTGACGTTCTCCGCGCCCCTGAAGCTCCACCGCGACGAGCCGACCCGCATCGAGATCACCGCCGATCCCGACGAAGACGGCGCCTGGAAGTGTGTGCTCCGGAGCACCCGGAAGCTCAAGAACGGCCGCGAGCAGGTGACCTCGCACTTCGAGGCGCGCGTGCAGCTCGCCGAGATGCCGCTCCTGCCGCTGCTCCCCAGCGCCTTCTTCCCCGAAGAGCGAGTTTCGCAGAAGGACATCTACCGCCGCTACTTCCACGGAGCGCGGTTCCAGGTGCTCCGCGGCGCCGAGGCCGTCGCGGTGCAGGGGCTGCTCGCCGAGGCCGTGGTCGAACATGGGCCGATCGCGGAGGGGCTGCTGACGGATCCGCTGGTGTTGGAAGCCGCTTTCCAGGCGGCCGGGCTGCACCGGATGGCGATCGAGGGCGTGATGGCGCTCCCGGCCAGCATCGACGCGGTGGAGCTCGAGCGCTCCGCCGTCGAGGGCGAGTCGCTGCAGGTCGTGGTGCACGTGCGGGCGGGCGTCTACGACATCGACGTGGACGGCTCTGAGGGCCGGGTGATGCGCGTGCGGGGCTTCCGGATGGTGGAGAAGGGACCGTTGGACCCTGGTGACCGTTTGCCGGTGCCCGAGGGCGGCTGGCCGAGCGCCTCGATCGCCGTCGCGGCGGACGCCGCGGCGGAGCTCCCCGACAAGGAGCGGGCGATGCTGACCTCCCGGGGAACGGCGAAGCGGCAGGCCGACCGGCTGGCCGGGCAGGTCGCCGCGAACCGTGCGGTCGCGGCGCTGGTCCACGGGCCGTTCCGGGTGGAGCGCGCCCCGAGCGGGCGTCCCGTGGTGACGGACGTGCACGACCTCGAGGTGAGCATCACCCACGTGGACGGCGAGGCCCTCGCGCTGGCGGTGCGCGGGGCCCGCGCGGGCGTGGACATGGAGAAGGTGGAGCCTCGTTCGGACTCTTTCGTGGCCGAGTGGTTTACGCCGGGGGAGCAGGCGTGGGCCCGCACCGACGAGGAGCGCACGGCCGTTTGGAGCGTGAAGGAGGCCGTGCTCAAGGCGCTCGGCGCCGGGATGGCGCTCTCGCCGCGGGAGATCGACGTGGTGGAGCTCGTGGAGGGCCGAGCCACGGTTCGCCTGTCCGGGGAGGTCGCGGAGGCGCACCGGGCGCTCGGCGGGGCGCCGCTGCGGGTGCGCGTGGGCCGGTTCCAGGGCCGGGTCGTGGCAACGGCGGTCTTCGCGGCGTAGGCGGCCGGGGAGGCGGGACGGCGCCGGGACCAGGGCTCCGGCCGGCGCTTCGGGTCGAGGTCGAGCTGTCGCGCTGGTGGTTGGAGTAGGCGAAGGCAAGGACGAGGGGGCGCCAGACCAACGTCGGCGCGTCGCTCCACCGCCTCAGGCGCCGGCGGGCGGAGCCCGCCGTGAACCGTCATCGCCCCCGGGACCGCCCCGGATGGGGCTGGCATGCGGCTTGCTTCATGCCAGCCGCACCTGCTGCTCCCCGCTGCGCTCCCCTGAGGTTCCCATGGCCCGCTCGCTCCACGTCAAGCACGAAGAAAAGCTCGGCACTTCGCCGCTCCTCAACACGTTCCTCGTCCTCGCCGTCGGCTGGATGATGATCGGGGCCTTCCTCGCGAGCGCCGCCGACGCGGCCCCCGCCATCACCCCCTGATCGGCGCGGACGCCGCGGGCTGTCGCCCGCAGCACCCCCCGGGCGCGGTCGTCGACACTCGACACCGCGCCCTTGGTTTATCCAGGGTGGACCCACAGAACACCGCCCGATCGTTGCGCCTGGGCCGGGTCCGGGGGGCGGTGAGGGTGGGTGGCGCCCCCATCGAGATCGCCCCCGTGGGCTCGTGCGTTCGTCTCCAAGCGACGCCGCGTCGGGCGGTGCCCGAAATCCACCAAATGGATATTGTGATCTTGGATTGATAGATCAGCCCTTGACGCAGCAAGGGCAAACGCGGCCGGTGAGCGGACCCGCGGCCCGGTGACCGCGCGCCGACACGCGCCCCCCTCGGGAGGTGGCGCCGACCCCTCCGGACAGATAGTCGCCCGCCCCTCCGGAGTGTCCGTGTCGCGCCGTCCCGTCCTGCGCACCGAGCTGCCGGGCCCTCTCGCCCGGACGCTCATCGAGCGGAGCAATGCCGCCGTCTCCCCCAGCTACACCCGCGATCATCCGCTGGTGGCCGAGCGCGCCCTGGGCGTGTGGATCACCGATCCGGATGGCAACGAGTTCCTCGACATGTCGGCCGGCATCGCCGTGACCAGCACGGGCCACTGCCATCCTCGGGTGGTGGCCGCGATCACGGAGCAGGCCGGGAAGCTCATCCACATGAGCGGCACCGACTTCTTCTACCCGGTGCAGGGCCGCCTCGCGGATCGCCTGGTGAAGATGCAGCCGGTGCGCGGCGACGCGTGTCGGGTGTACTTCGGCAACAGCGGCACCGAGGCCAACGAAGCGGCGCTCAAGCTCGCCCGCTGGTGCACCGGCCGGAAACACTTCATCGCGTTCCTGGATGCGTTCCACGGCCGCACGATGGGCGCCCTCTCGCTCACCGCGAGCAAGGCCCGCCAGCGGGAGGGCTTCGGCCCGTTCCTTCCGGTCACCCACACCGTGTACCCCGACCCGTACCGCCACGGCCCGGGCGCCACCAAGATGGCGATCGACCATCTCAAGGAGCTGTTCCGCACGATCTGTCCGCCCAACGAGGTGGCCGCGATCTTCGTGGAGCCGATCCAGGGCGAAGGCGGCTACATCGTGCCCCCGGCCGACTTCCTCCCCGAGCTGCGTAAGCTGGCGGATGAGCACGGCATCCTCCTCGTCTTCGACGAGGTGCAGGCCGGCATGGGGCGCACCGGCAAGATGTTCGCCTACGACCACTTCGGCGTGAAGCCCGACGTGATCAGCCTCGCCAAGGGCATCGCCAGCGGCATGCCGCTGTCGGCGACGATCGCCAGCGAGGAGGTGATGCGCTGGAAGCCCGGGGCGCACGCCAGCACCTTCGGCGGCAACCCGGTGGCCTGCGCCGCTGCCCACGCCACGCTCGACCTGCTCGAAGAGTCCCTCGTGGAGAACGCGCGGGTCGTCGGCGAGCAGATGATGGGCATGCTCCGCGAGCGCGTCGGCAATCACCCCAACGTGGGCGACATCCGCGGCAAGGGGCTGATGATCGGCGTGGAGCTCGTCGCCGATCGCACCACCAAGGAGCGGGCGAACGACCTGCGCAACGCCGTGGTCATGGACTGTTTCTTCCGTTCCGGTATGGTGATCCTCGGCGCGGGCCAGAACACGGTACGTTTCTGTCCCTCGCTCACGCTCACCGAAGAGGAAGCCGCTACGGCGGTCGACCTGTTCGCCACCTCCCTTCACGCTCTCACCCAGGTGTAGCCATGGCCAAGTTCGACGGGCTGGACTTCTACAACATGGACACGCTGCTCTCCGAAGAGGAGAAGGCGGTCCGGGACCTCGTGCGCTCCTGGGTGGACGACAACGTCATCCCCATCATCGAAGAACACTGCCGCAACAGTACGTTCCCGCGCCACCTGGTCAAGCAGATGGGCGAGATGGGGCTCCTCGGCGTGAACCTCCACGGCTACGAGTGCGCCGGCATGAGCAACGTGGCCTACGGCCTCGTGTGCCAGGAGCTCGAGCGGGGCGACAGCGGCATCCGCAGCTTCTGCTCCGTGCAGGGCTCGCTCTGCATGTTCCCGATCTGGAAGCACGGCTCGGAAGCGCAGAAGCAGAAGTACCTGCCCGGCATGGCCAAGGGCGACCTCATCGGCTGCTTCGGCCTCACCGAGCCCGACTTCGGCAGCAACCCCGGCGGGATGATCACCAAGGCCGTCGACGATGGCGACAGCTACGTCCTCAACGGCGCCAAGATGTGGATCACCAACGGCACGGTGGCCGACCTCGCGATCGTCTGGGCGAAGCTCGATGGCGAGATCCGTGGCTTTATCGTGGAGAAGAGCGACCCCGGGTTCTCCGCTCCCGAGATGCACGGCAAACACTCGCTCCGCGCCAGCGTCACCAGCGAGCTGGTCTTCCAGGACTGTCGCATCCCCAAGGATCGCATCCTGCCGCACGTGAAGGGCCTGAAGGGGCCGTTCTCCTGCCTCAACAACGCGCGCTACGGCATCGCGTGGGGCGCGCTCGGCGCGGCCATGGCCTGCTTCCACTCGGCCAAGGACTACAGCCTCTCCCGCATCCAGTTCGGCAAGCCGATCGCGAGCTTCCAGCTCGTGCAGAACAAGCTCGCCTGGATGCTCCGCGAGATCACCAAGGGCCAGCTCCTCGCGTTGCAGTGCGGCCGCATGAAGGACGACGGCACGATCATCCCCGAGCACATCTCGCTCGCCAAGATGAACAACGTGGACATCGCCCTGGAGATCGCCCGCGTGGCCCGTGACATTCACGGCGCCAACGGCATCCTCGACGAGTACCCGGTGATGCGCCACATGGCGAACCTCGAGTCCGTGAAGACCTACGAGGGCACCCACGACATCCACAACCTCATCCTGGGGCGGTGGATTACTGGGATCCAGGCGTTCGAGTAGCCTACCGCGCGATCCGCTCCAGCCCGCCCATGTACGGGCGGAGCACCTCGGGGACCACCACGCTGCCATCCGGCTGCTGGTAGTTCTCGAGGATCGCCACCAGGGTGCGGCCGACCGCGAGGCCGGAGCCGTTGAGCGTGTGGCAGAGGGTGGTCTTCTTGTCGCCCTCGCGCTTGAAGCGCATCTTCAGCCGGCGGGTCTGGTAGTCGGTGAACCACGTACACGAGCTGATCTCGCGGTACGCCGACTGCCCCGGCAGCCACACCTCGAGGTCGTAGCCCTTGGCGCCGCCGTTGCCGACGTCGCCCGCGCACCGGGCGACGGTCTGGTAGGGGAGGCCGAGCGCCTCAAGCACCGACTGTGCGTGGCCGGTGAGGGTCTCGAGGGCGGCGGCGCCTTCTTCGGGGCGCACGATCCACACCAGCTCCACCTTGTGGAACTGGTGCTGGCGGATGAGGCCGCGGGTGTCCCGGCCGGCGGAGCCCGCCTCGCTGCGGAAGCAGGGGGTGAAGGCGAAGTAGCGGATGGGAAGCGCCGAATCGTCGAGGATCTCGTCGCGGTGGAGGTTGGTGACCGGCACCTCGGCGGTGGGCACAAGATACGCGGGCTGGCCGGCGAGCTCCACGGTGAGCTTGAAGAGGTCCTCTTCGAACTTCGGGAGTTGGCCAGTGCCGGCCATCGACTCCGCGGTGACCATGTAGGGCACGAGCACCTCGCGGTACCCGGCGCGCTCGGCCATGTCGCAGAAGAGGCTCACCAGCGCGCGCTCCATCTTCGCGAGGGCGCCGCTGAGGACGTAGAAGCGGCTCCCCGAGAGCTTGGCCGCGCGGTCCGGATCGTACATGCCGAGGGCTACGGCGAGGTCGTCGTGGGTGCGGCCGCTCATCTGCCGGCACTCGGCGGCCCAGGTGCGGACCACGACGTTGCCGTGTTCGTCGGCGCCGTCGGGCGTCTCGGGGTGCACCTGGTTGGGCAGGTACAGGAGGAGCCGAGCTTCTTCGGCCTGGAGCACCGTGACCTCGGTCTCGAGCTCCGCCGCGCGGTCCGCCGCGGTGCGCACCTTCGCCTTGAGCTCCTCCGCCTCGGCGGCCTTGCCCTGCTTCATCAGCCCGCCGATCTGAGGCGAGAGCTGGTTGCGGACCGCGAGGCTCTGATCCCGCTCGGTCTGTGCCGCGCGGCGGCGAGCGATCGTGGCGACGAGCCGCTCGACGCTCGCCAGGGTGGCCTCGGAGGCGGCGCGCCGGCGGAGGCTGGCACGGACGGCATCGGGATCGTTGGCGACGAGGTTGGGGTCGATCATGGGCCGCGCGCTAACCGGCGACGCAAGCGCCGTCCCGCGGCGGCGGCGCGTGCCGCGTGCACGCCGCACCCCGCGGGCGCGCCTGCCCGATCAGGCAGGTGCCGCGGCGCGTGGCGTGCGTAGCTTCCGCGGACCTTGAGCGCGCCCCCCGAACCCCTCGTCGCCGTGCTCTCGGCGGACCCCTACGCCCGCGCCGGGCTCGAAGCGGCGCTCGGGCGAGAAGGGCTGGAGGCCACGCCGCTCGTCGCCGCCAACGTGGTCTTGTGGGATCAGGCGGCCTCGGACCTGCCGGCGGGCGCGCCGCCCGCCGTGGCGCTCGTGCTCGACGAAGAAGGCGCCGAAGTCGCGCTCGCGGCCGGCGCTCGGGGCGCGGTGCGCCGGGGCGGCGACGTCGCGATCGTGGCGGCCGCGTTGAGGGCCGCGGCGGCGGGGCTGGTGGTGCTCGACCCGTCGTTCGTCCCCGCGCTTCTGCGGCCGAAGCCGGCGCGGCCGGGCACCGAGGGGCTCACCAACCGCGAGCGGGAGGTGCTGGAACTGCTGGCGGAGGGGCTCTCCAACAAGGAGATCGCCAGCCGGCTGAAGGTGAGTGACCACACCGCGAAGTTCCACGTGGTGGCGATCCTGGACAAGCTCGGCGCCACCACGCGCACCGAAGCCGTCGTGCTGGCGGCGCGGGCGGGGCTCCTGATGCTCTGACCTCCCCGATCGGGCAGGCCGGTCCTGCCGATACGGGCGATGGTCGAGCCGCTTCGCCGGGTGCATCTTCTCCGCACCAAGGAGAACGGAATGAACGCGAAAGAAATCTCGGAGAGCCTGGCGACGGCGGTGGAGCGGGCGGCGCCCGCGGTGGTGCGGGTGGAAGGGCGGCGGCGCCCGTCCAGCGGGATCGTGTGGTCGGCGGACGGGCACGTGGTGACGGCGGCGCACACCCTCCACCACGAAGAGGGGGTGACGGTGACGCTGGCCGACGGGCGCACGCTCCCCGCGAAGGTCGTCGGGGTGGACCACGGCACCGACGTGGCGCTCCTGAAGGTGGACGCCGCGCTCAGCGAGGCGCCGCGCACCTCGGAGAAGCGGCGGGTGGGGGAGCTGGTGGTGGTGCTCAGCCGCGCCGGGAGCGGCGTACGCGCCGGGCTCGGCATGGTGGCCGCGGCCAACGGGCCGTGGCGCACGGCGAGCGGCGGCCGTATCGACCGGTGGATCGAGGTGGACGGCGCGCTGCCCCCGGGCGCGTCGGGCGGACCGCTGGTGGACGTGGAGGGCGCGGTGGTTGGCATGAACACGTCGGCGCTGGCGCGCGGCGGGAGCACGGTGCCGGTGGAGACGGTGGAGCGGGTCGTCGCCAGCCTCCTCGCCCACGGCGGCGTCCGGCGCGGGTGGCTCGGCGTGGCCGTTCAGCCGGTGCGGCTGGACGAGAAGCAGGCCGGGACCGCGGGGCAGGAGCGGGCGCTGCTGCTCGTCTCCGTCGCCGCGGAGAGCCCCGCCACCACCGCCGGCTTGCAGGTCGGCGACGTGGTCCTCGGGTTCGCGGGACAGGCGGTGGCCGACCCGCGGGAGCTTCACGCCCGCCTGGACGAGTCCACGGTGGACGCGCCGGTGGCGGTGCGGCTGCTCCGCGGCGGGGTCGTCACCGACGTGTCGGTGACGGTGGGCGGGCGCGTCGCGGGGCACCCGCACGGGTGCGGGCGGTGAACCTCCTCGCGCTTCTGTCGCGGGAGGTGGAGACGCTGGTGGAGCGGGCGGGCCGCGGCGTGGTGGCGGTGGAGCACGGCGGCGGGGCCGGGGCGGGGATCTTCCTCGGCGAGGGCCGGGTCCTCACCAACGCCCACGTCGTCCGCGGCAGCGGCGCCCCGATCGTCCGGGAGACCGGCGGTCGGGGTCTCCCCGCGACCCTCGTGGGCCGGGACCCGGCCACGGACCTGGCGCTTCTCCGCATCGCCGACCTCGACGAGGCGCCGCTCGCGCTCGCCACGGCGCGGGTGCGGGTGGGGGCGCTGGTCGTGGCCATCGGCAATCCGCTGCGCTTCGAACGTTCGGTGTCGCTGGGGGTGGTGAGCGCGGTCGACCGCACCCTCCGCGCCGCCCGGGTGCGAATGGAGGGCCTCATTCAGCACGACGCCGCGATCAACCCGGGTAACTCTGGCGGTCCGCTGCTCGACGCGGAGGGAGCCGTGGTCGGGGTGAACACCGCCCGGGTGCCCTGGGCGGACGGCATCGGCTTCGCGGTGCCCGGCACCACCGCGGGTTGGGTGGTGGGCGAGCTGCTCCGCCACGGGGTCGTGCGGCGGCGACGCCTCGGCATCGTGGCCCAGGGTGTGGCGCTCGGGCCTAGGGAAGCCGCGCGGACGGGCCGCGAACGTGCCGTCCGCATCGCCGAGGTGCGCGGGGGAACGCCCGCGCAGCGGGCCGGCCTCAAGGCGGGGGACCTCCTTCTCGACGCGGCGAACCTGCCGATCTCCTCGGTCGTCGATCTCCACCGCGCGCTCGTGGAGGGCGCCCCGGAGTCTGCCGGACTCTGCGTGCTCCGCGACGGCCGCCGGGTGTCGTTGGAGGTGAGCCTCCCGCGGGGGCGAGCGGCGTAGCGGAGGTGTCGAAGGGCTGGAGGTCGCGGACCGGCCTTGCCCCCCGGCGAGGTCGTTCCCAGGGGAGCGATACGCGGCGAGCCTGGCGGGGCGGGCGGCGACCCCCACGCTTCTATGCGAGCTGAAAGCCGCGCTCCCGAAACAGGGTCAGGCACGCGGCGACGGCGAGCGGGTCGAGCGTCCGCCCCGCCTCCCGCTCCACCTCGGCGAGCGCGAGGTCGACCCCCATCGCCGGTCGGTAGGGGCGGAACGACGACATGGCCTCCACGATGTCGGCGACCGCCAGCACCCTGGACTCGGGCAGAAGCGCCTCCATTCGCAGCCCCCGGGGGTACCCCGAGCCATCGACCTTCTCGTGGTGCTGACGCACGATCTCGGCGACGGGTCGCTCGAACGGCACCCCACGCAGGATCTGGTACCCGGTTTCGGGGTGTTCGTTGATCAGCCCCCGCTCCATCGGCGTGAGGCGAGTGGGCTTGGTGAGGATTTCACTGGGTACCGCGATCTTCCCGATGTCGTGGACCATCGCGGCCAGGCGCAGCCCCGCGATCCGCTCGGTAGACCAACCAAGCTCTTCCCCGATCGCGACGGCCAGCCTGGCGACGCGGAGTTGGTGGCCGGCCGTGTACGGGTCCCTGGCCTCCAGCGTGGAGCTCAGGGCGCCGATGGTCGCCGTGAGCGCTTCGGTGAGCCGGCCCTTTGCCGACTCCACCTCTGCGTGTTCCACCCGGAGGATCGCGGCCTGCTCCAGCGCGTGGAGCCCGTGCCCAAGCTGCCCCGCGAGCGCCTCGAAGACGCCGAGCGCATCGACCTCGAACGCATCGGGGAGGCTGGCGTAGACCATGAGGGCGCAGCTTGCGCCGGACCCCGCGCGGAACGGGATGGAGGCGCTGGAGCGGATGCCAGAACGTTGCGCACGTTCGCGCCAAGGAGCGAAGTGGTCCTCGGCCTCAGAGTCGCGCATCACGACCCGCTCCCCCGAGCGAATACAGCAGCCGGTGGGACCGCGCCCCTCCGGCCGGTCCGCTGCCCAGCTCACGTCCAGCCCGTCCAGGTAGCTGACGGCGGGGCCGGCGCTTGCCGCGACACCAACCGGCAGCCCTGGCGAGTCCTCCGCCACGCCGATCCAGGCCAGGACGTAGGCCGGCTCGGTGACGATGGCCTGGCAGATGCGCTCCATGAGCAGCCGCGGGTCGCCCGTGAGCGTCAGGCACTCTACCGCGCGTGCATAGGCCCGCAACGCCCAGTTCTGCGCCAGGAGCTGGTGCTCGATGGCCCGTTCACGGCTCACCTCGCGAAACGCCGCAACGATGACGCTCTCCCCGCGAACCGGGGTTGATTCGGACCAGGCAATCTCGGTGAGGCGGGCCCCGCCTCCCGCGTGGAAGACCATGTTCCGTGACCGCGCCAGCCCTGCATTCCTGACCGCCTCTCGGAGGGCGACGTCGACGTGTGGGTGCTCCGAGCTCGGCAGAAGCGCTTCGAGGGACAACCCCACGAGCGTGGACCTCGAGTGCCCGGTCATCGCAGACATCGCACGGTTTGCGCTGACGATGCGCCTGCTGCCCGCCTGCAACGCGAGCATGGGGACCGCAGCATCCATCCAGCCGACCCCTTCCAAGCAGCGCACTCGCCGGCCGAGACGAGCGGTGCGTTTGCCCATCATCGCGGCTGCGGCGGGGTTGACACGGACGGTTGCCATCGGACCCACATGTTTCCTGAGTTTACGGCGTCTCACCCAGGTGTCAAGGGTCCACGGTCCCCCAAAACCACCAGCTTCCTCTTGGCCTCTCGGCTGGAAGTAGGCGAGCCGCTTCGCCAGCGTGCGTGTCCTCCGGGCGGGATGGGGTGTCGGGGCGATACGCGCCGCTGTTCCCCGGCGGCCGCGCGCTCCGGCTCCGTCCGCCTTGACCTGGGCGTGATGCACCACGCGCCTGCGTTGGTCCCATCGACCGCTCCACGTCACCTTCCCCTACAGGTAGAAGGTTGGTAGTTCTCAAACTGTCCGCTCCACGACCTTGACACGATCGCCCACCCACCGGCCGCGGCCGGCGCGGAGCGCCCAGCCTGTCGTTGAGCCGGGCAGCTGAATGTGGGGCGATCTGAGTCCCCTCATCCGGCGCTGCGCGCCACCTTCTCCCGAAGGGAGAAGGGGAGTACTTACCACATTCAAGCGGTTCTGTATTGAGTCGTCGCGCCGCCGCCAGGGCGTGGCCGGCGCGGAGCGTCCGGCCGCTGCCGGCGTCGTCCCGCCGTGGGACGTGCCCGGCGCAGGCCCAGCCACCGCCCGTCCCCCCACTCCCGCAAGAGAGCCGCATGCAGCCAGCGCTTGCGGGTTTCCGCGGGGTTCGGCGACGGGGTCGTGGCGCCGGGCGGTGCTGGGCGAGGTGACCGGGCGGGTGACGTCCCTGGGGGTGGCCGGAGCGCAGCGACCGGCCGCCTCCAGGGGCGGCAGGACCCCGAGCCGACCCGCATCCTCACCGCTCGAGGACACGCCCACCCCGCAAGAACCCAGCAGAACCCCGCACCCCGCGCGCCGCGTCCCGCGCGGCGAACGCCTAGATGCAGGGCTGCGTCTGCGACACCGTGCTCGTCGAACACGTGAACCCGTCGCAACCGTCGATCCAGTCGTGCGCAGCGCCGCAGGCGGGAACCGTGCCATCCCAGCCCGAGGACCAGGAGCAGATCCACACCGCGCCGGAGCAGGTGCCGACGGAGGTGTAGTACTTGGTCTCGGTGCCGTCGCAGTTCCAGTCGTACTTGCCGTCGCCACGCTGGGAGGTGGTGTACGTGGACGCCGCCGGGCTGGCGCCGGAGTTGTAATCGTAACAGTCGTTGTCGTAGCCGGAGCGGTAATACCCGGTCTCCTGGCAATAACACTTGGGCGGGAGGCTTGAGCTGCCGTACCCGTCGCCGTCGTAATCGTAGTAGTAGTCGGTGCAGCCGGTGGCGTCTTCGGTGCCGTCGACGTTCAGATCACAATCGTCGTCGATGCCATTGCAGGACTCGGTCGCGACGGGGCTCACGGCGATGGTGGTGTCGTCGCAGTCGCCGTCGTGCTCGGAGTAGCCGTCGCCGTCGTCGTCGAAGGCCGGCGTGCCCTCGTCCACCTTGCCGTCGCAGTCGTTGTCCGCGCCGTCCTCGATCTCGGTGCCGCCCGGGTAGGCGAGGTTGTTGTCGTCGTCGCAGTCGCCGATGACCTCGGTGAAGCCGTCGCCGTCGTCGTCGATCTCGGTGCGCGGGGTGACGACGAAGTACGCCTCCTCCGTGGCGGACTCGCCGCTGTTGTCCACCACCGTGAACAGGAGGTGGAGGGTGCCGCCGGGCAGCGAGGCCTCGCAGGCGGCGACGCCGACGGCGTCCGGCGCCGGGGCGCAGAACTCGGTGAGGCCGGCGTCCCCGTCGTAGGCGAAGCTCACGTGGAGGGTGTCCGGGGCGTCCTGCTCGTCGGCCACCTTGGCCACGAAGGTGAAGTCTTCCTCCTCGTTCGTGCTCTCGCCGCTCGCTGGATGCACGATCTGGATGGTCGGGGCCTTCGCCACCTCCTGCACCGTGATCTGGATGGACGACTCGGCGTCCTCCGACTGACCGTCCGCCACCGTCAGCGTGATGGTGTGGTTGCCCGGGGTGAGCTGGCCGGTGGTGTAGGTGCACTTGCCGCTGGCCGAACACAGGTCCTCGTTCGTGAGCAGCCCGTCGATGTCGCTCGACCACTGCACGAAGAGCTCGTTGCTCGGGGTCTGGTCGTCGTCCGCCGTGGCGAGGAACTCAATCGGCTCGCCCTCTTTCACCGTGGTGCCGTTGGGCGGCGAGAGGATGGAGACGGTGGGCGGCTCGTTGTAGTGCTTCACCGAGACGTCGTTGCCACAGGCGGCCAGGAACAGGAGCAGCGACATCGGGGTGGGTCCTCAACCGGGCAGGATACCAGATGATCGGGCCGAGGCGCGCGGGCAGCTGCGATCCCGGCTAAGTCCACCGCATGTCCACGACCCACCGGACGACCTGCACCCGGGACTGCCCCGACGCCTGCGGGCTGCTCGCCACCGTCGAAGAGGGGAGGATTACCCGGCTTCAGGGCGATCCCGAGCACCCCGTCACCCGCGGGTTCCTCTGCTGGCGCACCGGCAAGTACCTGCAGACGCAGTACGCCCCCGAGCGCCTGCGCACGCCGCTGTGGCGCCCCACCCTCGAGCGCGCGTTCACGCCGCTGTCGTGGGAGGACGCGCTGGACCTCGTGGCCGAGAAGCTCCTGCGCATCAAGGCGGAGTCGGGGCCGGCGGCGATCTTCCACTACCGGAGCGGCGGCTCGCTGGGGATGCTCAAGGCGCTGGTCGACCACACCTTCGCGAACTTCGGCCCCGTCACCACCAAGCGCGGCGACATCTGCTCCGGCGCGGGCGACGAAGCGCAGCTCCTCGACTTCGGCGACCAGGACTCGAGCGACCTCTTCACGCTGCGGGACGCGAAGCACATCCTCATCTGGGGCAAGAACGTCCACACGTCGAGCCCCCACACGGTGCCGGTGCTCAAGGAGGCGCGGGCGCGCGGCGCGCGGCTGGTGGCGATCGACCCGGTGCCGAACCGCACCACCGCCATGGCGGACGCCTGGCACCAGCCCCGCCCCGGCGGCGACCTCGCCCTCGCCCTGGCCGTCGGCCGCCTGCTCGCCGACTCGGGCCGCCTCGCCCCCGAGGCCGCGTCCCGCTGCGCCGACCTCGACGGCTGGCTCCGCCTCGTGCGCGCCCGCTCCGTCGCCGATCGCTGCGCCGAGGCCGACGTTCCCGTGTCCGTGGCGGAGGACCTCGCGGACCGCCTCGCGGACGGCCCCACCACCATCCTCGTCGGCTGGGGGATGATGCGGCGGACCAACGGCGGCGCGATCGTCCGCGCGCTGGACGCGCTGGCCGCCGTCACCGGGAACCTCTTCCGGAAGGGCGGGGGGTCGAGCTTCTACTTCAAGCGGCGTCGGGCCTTCGCGACCCCCTGGGTCGACGCGCCGCCGCCCCGGACGATCTGCGAGCCCACCTTCGGCGCCGACGTGCTCGCGGCGAACGACCCGCCGATCCGCGCGGTGTGGATCACCGCCGGGAACCCCGTGGTGATGTTGCCCGAGTCCGAGACCACGATCCGGGCGCTCCGATCCCGCGAGCTGGTCGTGGTCGCCGACATCCTCCCCACGGACACCACCGACTGCGCCCACCTCGTGCTCCCGGTGGCGACGATGCTGGAGGACGACGACATGGTCGGCGCCTACGGCAACCACTGGCTCGGCAACGTGTCGCCGGTGGTGCCGCCCGACGGCGCATGGACGGACGTGCAGATCGCCTTCGCCCTCGCGCGCCGGCTCGGCGTGCCGCTGGACGAGGACGTCCGCATGTGGAAACGCCGCTTCCTCACCCCGAAGGTGCCGCTGGAGGCGCTGGAGGCCGGCGCGGTGCGCAGCCCGCTCACCCCCGAGGTGCTCTACGGGGACGGGAAGGTCGCCACCCCCGACGGGCGCGTGCGCCTGCTCACCGAGGCGCCCGCGTTGTCGGCGGCCGACCCCGCCTTCCCCCTCTCGCTCTTCTCGATCTCCACCGACTTCTCCCAGTCCTCGCAGTGGGTGGAGCCGATGGAGGGGCCCGCGCCGCTGCGGGTGCACCCGAGCGTGGCCCCCGCGCCCGACGGCGCCCTCGCGACCGTACGCTCCGCCATCGGCGCCCTCACCGTGCGGCTGAAGCACGACGCCGGCCTGCGCCCCGACGTGGTGGTGATGCCCAAGGGCGGAGGCTTCGCGCGCGGGCAGTGTGCGAACGCGATCACGCGCGCCCGCGTCACGGACATCGGCGAAGGAGGCGCACTCTACGAGGAGGGGGTCCGTCTCGAATTGCCGGACGTCGTAAGTGTCGCGACCGAAAACGTACATGTCGCGACAACCTGATCAACGGTCCTCTCATGCTCCTCTTCGTCCCCGCCGCCCTCGCCCTCGACCCCACGTACGCGCCGCTCCAGCACGTGCTCGACGCCCACCTCCGCGACGGCCGCATCGACTACGCCGCCCTGAAGGCTCAACCCGCCGAGCTCGACGCGTGGCTCGTCGAGGTGGCTGCCGCCCCCGTGGCGTCCATGGCCCCCGCCGACCGCACCGCCCTGTGGATCGACGCCTACAACGGCCTCACCCTCGACCTCGTGGCGGGCGCCTGGCCGCTGTCCAGCATCCGCGACCTCGACGGCGGGAAGGTCTGGGACACCCGCCACTTCACGGTCGGCGGCGCCTCGCTCACGCTCAACGAGCTGGAGGGCAAGCTCCGCGCGCAGGGCGACCCGCGGGTGCACGCGGCGCTCAACTGCGCCTCGAAGGGCTGCCCGCCGCTCGCGCCGAAGGTCTTCGTGGGCGCCACGCTGGACGCGCAGCTCGACGAAGCCGCCCGCCGCTGGGCCGCGACGATGCCGCTCCGGGGCGGCGTGCTCTCCGCGAGCAACCTCTTCGACTGGTACAGCGCGGACTTCGCGCCGAAGTTCGGCAAGGCCGCGTTCGACGTGCCCGGCCTCGACGGCGCGCAGGAGGCCGCGGCCAACTTCGTCGGCCGGTACGCGCCGGAGCGCGCGGAGGCGCTGCGGAAGGGCGGGTACACGGTGAGCTGGGCGCCCTACGACTGGGGCGTGAACGCGGTGGGGCGGTAGGGGGGGGGCGCGTTCGTCGGGGGAGACGAAGGCGACAAAGGGCTGGAGCGGGTGCACCGGCCTGCCGCCCGGCCGGCGGCGGCGGTCGAGGAGCCGCGGGGGCGAGAATGGGGGGCGTCATCACTCGGCGCAGGGGTCCTCGGCCACGTCGATGCGGTCGTTGACGTAGTCACACTCGTCGGAGTGGGTGCCCCACACGTCAATCACGCGCGCGTCCTTCCAAGACTCCCAGGGCACGGTGAAGGCGAACTCCGCGGAGGAGCCGCCGACGGGCACCGCGTCGGGGAGCGTGGTGCGGACGACCTCGTGGATCCACGTCTCGCCCTGGCCCCAGGTGGAGAGGACCACCTCCGCGCCGGCTGGCGCCTCCGCCGCGCCGAGGTTGTCCACCACCGCCGTGAGCGTGACCGCGCCCCCCGGCCCGCACACGTCCGCGCACGCGCCGGTTACGCGCGGAGCGAGGTCTGGATGGACTCCGTCGTGCGCAGGTTGGGCGCGCCAGGCGTTGTACTGCTGCCAGGACGGGCGTGGAAAACGTACAATCGCGCCATCGTCCCGCACCGTGGTGATGTCGTACGCCCCCTGGTTCCACACCGGTCGAGTGCGCGCCCACTCCCCGTGCGCGGCGCCGTACACGAACACCGTGTCATTGCGGGCGATGTACCCGTAGTGGAACTCGTCCCGGTCGGTCACCTCGTCGCCGATGACCACGATCTCCGCGCTTCCGTCGCCGTCGATGTCCGCGACGAGGGGGGAGCTGTTGAAGGCCTTCGTGCCGATCGAAGTGTCGGAGTACACCGGGGCGACCGAAGTGGCGGAGAGGATGAAGAGCCCGTACTCCGACCACACCACCGCCTCGTAGGTGCCGTCGGCGTCGAGGTCGGCGAGCACCGGGAAGCTGACGGTGACGTCTCCGTAGTTCCCGAGGCGATACTGTCGGAATATGGTCCCCTTCTCGGGCCCGGCGGCGTGCACGAACCACACACCCTCCCCCACTTGGATCGCCGCGTCGGCGAGTCGGTCGCCGTCGAGGTCACCGACCGCGGGAATTCCGTTGGTGATCCAGCGGCCCGCGGGGTGCGCGGGGGTCCAGTCGGTGGTGCCGGCGCCGTCGACGAGCAGAAACTCGTCCCGATCCACGACGAGGAGCCCGGGCCCCGCGCTCTCGCCAAACACCGCGACGCTGGAGCCGTAGATGTCCCGGTCCGACCACGCCCAGGGGGTGAGGGCGCCCGTCGCGAGGTCGTACTCCCCGTCGCCGATCCCCATCGAAAGGTCGCCTTGTCCCGTGCGATCCCACATCGCCGGGCCCTCCGAGTCCAGCGTGCTCTCGGGGTCGATGACCCAGGAGCCCCCTCCGCTCACGGCGAGGTCCCCTGCCGCCACATCGGGCGCCCCATCAAGGTCGATGTCGCGCACGGCTGGGTAGTAGCTCCACCACGACGAGAAGGGCTCGGCCACGAGGAACACCTCGCGGTCCACCTCATCGCCCAGCGCCCCGCGGTAGACGCCCGCATGATGCTCATCGCTCGGGGCAAGGAAGAACGTCGTGTCTCCTGGCGGCCCGTTCACGCCAATCGGTCGTGCGGCGGCGACGTGAAACGCGGCCGCGAGGTCGCATCCAAGGGTACCCACCAGCTCCAGCGAGGCGCCATCCAAGGCGAAGACATCCGGGTGACCCTCGCTGTCCAGGTCGACGAACGTGTTGCTCGCGATCACGCTACGGCCATCCACGGGGATGGCGATCGGCATCCCCATGTAGCCGCCTGGATCGGCCGGAGCGTTGACAAACGTCCGCTCCCGGACCGCCTCGAACGACTCGAAGCCCACCGCATCACAGGTGGCCTCCGGGCGGGCCGCCACCGGCTCCGCCCGAAGGTCGCACGCCTCCTCCTCGTCGGGAATCACCCACGAGGCCGTGCCGTGGGGATCGGGTGGTTCCGAGCGGGGGGCTTCGGGAGGGTCCCAGAAGTCCAGGCCGTACTCGGTGCATCCGGCGAGGAGGAGGAGCATCAGACGACTCGGAGTGGCCGGCAGATTGCCCATCGTATCGCGACATGACGACCGAGGCGCGCTCATTTCCGCGTCCCCTATGGGCCGTTCGACCGATGCTGCGGCCGAGGAGGTCGCGCGGAGCGTCGTGGAGCGGTACACCGCGGGGGAGTAGGGATTCTCTGAGATGCGGCGCCGCCCCGCCACCCCATTCTCGCCCCGGCCGCTCCTCGACCGCCGACGCGTCCCGCGCGGAACGCCGGTGCACCCGGCTCCACCCCTTTGACCTTCGGCTCCCGGCCGTTCGGCCATGCCCGCCCTCGTGGCGTCCATGGCCCCCGCCGACCAGGCAGAGAGGCAGCGACCTACGGCGCCGTCGCCACTCCGTCTGCACACACCACACCATTGAGTGTCTCACACGCCAACTGCACGCGGCCAACGCCGCCGTTGCCGCCCGGCCGGGTGACGGCCGTGTACCCCGTGCCGCCGGCCGCCGTCACCGCGCCCGGCGTGAGCGTGAGCTCCGCCGCGTCGAGCCAGACGGTGCCGCCCGCGCCGCCCCCGGCGCCGTAGGTATACGTCCCCGCGGCCCAGGCCGTAGTGTCCGCGCCGTCCGCGGAGAGCGTGCCTTCCACCGAGATCGTCTGCGCGAGGATGTACACCGCCCCGCCCCCGGCGCCGCCGGGGCCCGCCCCCGCGCCGAGGTTCACGACGCCTCCGCCGCCCGACCCATAGGTGAGGCGGTCCGCAGCCCCATACACCGCGCCGGCTGCTGGCGGCGTCGCGACGCCGCTCCACGAGACGCCCGCGGTGGCACCACCCCAGTGTTCGCCGCCGCCGCCGCCGACATTGCAGCCACCGCCCCCGCCGTTGGCGCCCCACGCCCCGTTGGCCTCGTTGTACCCGTCGATGCTCGACGCGCCTCCGGTCCCGAGCCCCGTGACGCTCTCACCCTGGAACCCATCCACGTTGTAGCTGGCGCCGGTCGCGCCGCCGACGTAGCCGCGGCCGTCCATCGTGATGGCCCCACCGAGCTCGACGTTCACGGACTCCGCGCGGAACGCGAGCACCCCACCGCTTGCGCCGTCCCACGCGCCGGCGGTGAGCGTCCCGCCCGCGCGTACGGTGACAGTCCCATAGGTGGGCACGCGCGCCACGAACGTGGCGTCCATCCCCGGGGCGGCGTCGAGCACCAGCACGTCGGCCTCGACCGCGACGACCCGGGCGAAGGCGTGCTCCCCCGCGGTGTCCCCCTGCGCGTGAAGCAGCAGGACCTCGTCTCCCGCTTCGATCCCGTCCGTGCCGACGACCGAGACGCGGGCGCCCTCGATCGTGGTCACGGCGTACGCGACCGCGTCCGGACGATTCCGGTCACACGAGCCGTTGGTCGACAGGTCGCCGAGGCCCGTCACGTCGAGATCGCCGCCCGAACCGAGGCACTCGACCGGCAGGTACGGCGCGAGCGACTGCGGCCGGGCCGCCAGCCACTCCCGGACACACGCGACGTGGGTGTGGAAGTCCTCCGGCGCATACCCGCGACGGGTGTCCGTCTCCGCGTACGGAGCGAGGAGCGCCTCCCACGCGTCCACCCGCTCCAGCGCATCCGAAGCCACGAGCGCGTCCACCGCCCAGGCCATCGCGACGCCGAGATCTTCGGCACACGCGGCGTCCGCCCAGCACCGCCGCGCGAGGAGCCCGCCCGCGAAGTCGGCCGGCACGCGCCCGGAGGTCCCACAGCTCCCCGGCACGTAGCGCGCGGACCCGAACGCCGAGTTCATCGACGCCGGGAGCATCGACCAACCGCCGTCCACCGGCCGATGATACAGGTAGACATTGCCCATGTAGCCGGCGTAGTGGTCGTGGGCGTCGAGCACGATCTCCATCGCCATGTGCCGGCTCACGTCCTCCCAATCGACCGCGGTCTGGATCGTGTCATACCAGTCCGCGTCGGGGGTGTCCGTCGCGACGGTGCACAGCGCCTCCAGGTCGGCCCGGGTGTCATCGGCGCCGACCTCGTCCTGCTCCCAACAGTCACAGCGCGGCGTACCCGGGTCGTCGAAGTCGCAGGGCCAATGCTCCGAAGAAGACTCGTACAGGCTCCCCCGGTGGTCGTCTGGCCAGGTTCGCTCGACGAGCACGTCGTCCTTCTTCTCGACGAGCGTGTACAGCCCGTACGCCTCGCCGTTCATCGTGAGCGACGCGAACCCGGTTCGGCTCGCCGGCAGGCCCGCCGAGCGGAAGATGTGGTAGGCCAACGCTTCGGACATCGCCGCGGGGTCTTCCGCTTCATTGATCAGGTCGACCGCTTCGAGCCCGTCGTACCGTTGCCCGCTCACGACGTGGTCGAAGCTCACGCGCAGGTTCGGCTTCCCGGTGAGGGGCTGCCACGACGAGTACCCCTTGAGCCGCACCCCGACGCGGAGCTCGGTGGCGCCGTCGGAGAACGTTGCTTCTACGTAGGTGTCGGGCGCGGCGAGCAGGCTCGCCCACGCCGCGTCGTCCAACGTGAGCGCAAGCGGGTGGACCTCCTCGTCCGCGAATACCGCGGACCCGGGCGTCGGGACGGGCCCGTCGCCGATGCGCTCGGGGGAGTCACCCGGTCGCGAGTCGGTCGTCCCCGCGGAGTCCTCGGGGGTGGCCGACCCGCTCGGCGTGCCGCCGCACCCCAGCGCGAGGAGGAGGCCGAGCGCTCGGGTCGGGGCACGGAGGAAGCGGTGCATCCTCGCATCCTCACTCCGCGCCCCCCCTCCGTCAACGCGGCGGCTGCGGTCCCCCTCGCGCGGGGCCGTCGGCGCAGCACATCGATCGGGCGGCGCCGCCCCCCTCGCCATTCTCCCCCCGGCGGCTCCTCGACCGCCGACGTTTCCCGCGCGGAACGCCGGTGCACCCGGCTCCAGCCCCTCGACGGTCGTCTCGGGAGCCGCCGGCGACACCCGCCGGTGCCGCGCCGGTAGCTCGAGGGTGGCAACCCGAACGGCGCCCCTGGGGGTTGAGTGGGGGTATCGACCGCGGGGGCTTCGGCTATCCAGGGTGTGTACCCTTTGGAGCCCGAATGTTCTTCTCTCCCCTCCTCGTCCTCGCCTTCTCGATGCCCGACGTCGAGGCCGCCAACACCCCGAAGGTCAAGAACATCCGGATTCGGGAGGTCGTCGGGGACACCGGGACCACCAGCTACAAGGTCATCAGCATCAGCGGCGGCACGGACACCAACTACGAGCATCCGATGGATGCCCGCGTGCAGTCCGACGGCGGCACGGAGGAGGTCGCGTTCGTCGAGGCGGACGCGTGGCTCCACGGCGGCGCCGAGCTGAAGGCCCCGCCGAGCCGCACCGCGACCGCGACCGTGACCCTTTATGACACGAAGAACGCCGAGCTCCAGACCTTCGCCATCGCGCTGGACGGCAACGGCAGCGGCAGCGCCTCGTCCACGGCGTGCTCGACGAAGGGCGCTTGCGACACCTCGACCTCCGGCCTCGACCTCGAGGTGCTCGCCGCACAGGTCTTCCCCACCCTCGCGGGCGGCTACGAGCTGACCTTCGACCTTGCTGGCGCGGACACCTACGCGGTGGCCTACGCCAAGGTGAGCATCGCCGATCCCAAGGTCACCACCTGCGACAAGGTGACGGGGTGCACCACCACGGGCGACGGCAGCTCCAGCTCGGCCGAGGTGTACTGGGACGCCATCGGCGAAGTCTGGGAGGCCGACCTCACCCTCGTGCCGGAGGGGCTCGTCGAGGTGACGGTGCACGAGTACGACGTGGCGGGCAAGAAGACCGGTACCTCCAAGGTCAAGCTCTCGGGCACCCCCCACTTCATCGACGATTGGCAGGGGGAGACGATGCTCGCCTCGGACGACGACCCGCTCACGAGCGTGACCCTGGGTGGCTGCCGGAACCTGCCCGGCTTCAAGGGTCCGGACTGCTCCGTGACCGTGATCTCCGAGGGCTGGACGTTCGGGAGCACGCTGCCCGTGAGCGCCCAGGTGGAGATCGAGGGTGGCAAGACGCTCACGCTCCCCGCCACGGCCTTCGAGTGGCAGGCGCTCAACGGGCCGGACCTGCTCTTCAGCGCGTGGGAGACGGAAGTTCAGGACTACCTCGCCAAGACCGACACCGTCCCCACGTTGGACATCGCCATCAACGGCGACCGCCTCTACATCGACGGCTCCTCCGAGCTCTCCCTCGACGATCTGAGCGCGCCCGTGTGTGTCGAGGGCACGTGCATCGAGCTGATCGAGGAGCCGGAGGGCGTCTTTTCGCTGGCTGCCACCGCGTACACGGCCACCTCCGTCTCCATCCCCCGGGAAGTGGTGATCGAGGTCTCGCTCCGCCCGGGCCCGGGCGACGGGGACTACGTCGCCACCGAGACCCTCAAGGTGAGCTTCGACGAGGAGGTGGGCGTCCTGTTCGCCAACGGGGTGACGGTGGCGTACGACCCCACCGACGTGGGCTACACCGGCAAGGTCAGCCTGCTCGGGGCCGCCGACAAGAAGGGCAAGCAGAAGACGTTGTCGAAGGGCAAGTTCCACGGCCAGTTCACCCGCGACGACGCGGGAAACCTGCGCCTGGCGGGGGCGGACAAGGACACCCTCAGCGCCAAGGGCGACATCCTGATCGGCGGGGAGCCCATCGGGTTCGAGCTGACCAAGGACACCGACGGCGACGGCGTGATCAACCCCCCGCCGGTGATGTTGATGCGCCGCGGCGGAACGGGCACGACCAACACCGCGAACAACACCAGCCAGACCCAGCAGGCTCAGCTGCTTTGATCGGCCGTTCCTACGACTGGGGCGTGAACGCGGCGGGGCGGTAGGGCGCCTCGCCGCGGCCGCGCCGCAGTCCCCCTCGCGCGCAGCGGTCGGGGAAGCTGGAGTATCCGACGGCGCCGCCCCGCCTCCCCATTCTCGCCCCGGCGGCCGCTCGACCGCCGACGCCTCCCGCGTGGAACGCCGGTGCACCCGGCTCCAGCCCTTCGACCTTCGCCACGGGATCCGCCGGCTACACCCGCCGGTGCCATGCCACCGGGATCGCCTCGTCCTCCAGACCGGGGTGTTCGCGGGGAATGCGGCTTGCGACGAGGCCCCGTGCCGCGAGAAGCGGATGACGCTGCGGACAATCGTGGTGGGCGCACCCGCGTCGACGCGGATCGTCACCGGCCTGCTGCGCGCGCGAGCGCCCCCGGCTTCGACACGCTGGACGCGGGCCGGGTGGCGTAGCGGGAGACCGCGCGCGGGGCTGGCGTGCGGAGGTCCGTCTCGGCGCGCACGTGCCCCCCCCGCAGGAGCCGAAAACCTCCCCCATCCGTGGGGTCGAGGCCTTGCGGTGGCCCCCGCTGCGGGGGGTACGATCCCGGGGTGTACTCCGCAGGGGCTCGTTCGTGCTTCCTTTCCTCCGCAGCGACGTCTGCGAGCTCGTGGTCGGTGGGCATCTTGCCGGCGGCGAGCCCGGCGGCCTTGCACCCGTCGAGGATTCGCTCTTGGAGGGTGGCGAGGACAGGAGGGCTCATCGGGGATGTCCTGGAGTCAACGGAGGAGGGTGGAAGTTGACGGAGGGGCGGGCGAAGCTGCATCCATGGACGCAGCGAACCGATCGGAAGGGGATGTCGCACTCGGCGCACTTGCCGCCGTCTGGGTGAGGCGCGAGCCGTGGGCGGCCTCGGCAGCGGTGAGCCGGGCGAGGTCCGCGACCTGACGCTGCTCGTGCCGCAGGTCGGTGTGCGTGACCTGGACGGTGGCGTAGCGACCGGTCGCCTCGCAGACGTAGAACTCCTGGCCGGCGTTCTTGGTCGCCATCGGCGCGGCGACCCGCTGCGCCTCCCCGCGGAGCCGGTGGGTCCGCCAGGGGTTGGTGGGGCCGGTCGGGCTCCACACGATGAAGAGGTAGTTGTGATCAGCCTCGGTGGACTCCAGGAGGACGAAGGGAGGACCAACCCACCCCGCACCGGCCGTCGGCTCCGGAGTGGTGCCGAGCGTCGACTCGCCGGGGGTTGGTCAGTCGAGGGGAAAACCGCGCCCGCCGCCACGCTCGGGGACCCCAGGCGGCGGGCACGGTCAGGTGTGATAGGCTCGGCTTGGAGGCCGAACGATGCTTCTGATTCTTGCGACGCTAGCCATTGCCAGATCCCACTGGTACGCGGTCCCCGGCCCGGTGGAACAGCCGCCCGGCGTCACGATCACCACGAAGAAGGCGAACGACGAAATCATCGTCGGGTTCACCGCAACCGGCACGGAGGTAGCAACGGTCGACTGGAACACTGTGGTCTTCGTCCTGAACGACGGATCGACGAATGCCGCCGTTCCAGGGACCGAGCGAATCAGCAAGCTCGGCGGCCCCTACCAGCCGACGACAATCGTCCCGGGCGCCACGGCCACCGTGTACGTCTTCCCAGCGAAGTACTGCGATGGGCATGGCTGCGGTCGGCCGCTCGGGCGCGACGAGCTGGCCGGCTTCTCGCTCGACCTCGGCATCACCGTGGGCGGAACAACGACCCGCGTGCGAATCCCGTACACGGTAGTCAACGACGAGAACAAACCCGCGTGCGACGTCTACCACGGGGGATCCTGCGCCACGAAGTAGGCCGCGCTGAATGTCGTATCCCACTGCTTTTGCACGGCATTTGTCCCGCCTCGGCTACCACTTCACGGGTGCGGTCTCGTGGTGCATCCTGCGTCCTCTCAAGCGCGATGGGGTGAATGCCTGGGACGGGAGCTGGGCGAAACGACCGGGACGGCACACTCTGGCAGCGATGGCTCAACCGCCGCTCCCAACGGGCTCGCTTATGGTGGCACCGGTTCAGGCGTGTCCTGGCCCGCTATCCATTCCCGCACGCCCAGGTGATGAAGGCGCCCGCGACAGCGAATACGTGATCCGAAGAGCCGGATGCGGGAAAACTGCACGTCCGGATCCGAGGGGGGCCGGGGAGGGAAACCTCCCCGGTCTACCCGACCAGTAGGGTCCCGGTTGGACGATCACCTTTCGCCGGTCGCCGCTCCCGGGAACGGGCACGACCGGTTCAAGCGCGGGGCGATGCCCCCTACGGCTTCGGCATCTCCGCGCACCGGAACGTCCCGGTGGTGCCGGTCGCCTCGCACGCCTTGTCTGCCGGACAGGTCACACAGTCACAGGACGGCTCGCCGGTGCAGGTGGCGCAGCTGTAGGACGCCGGCGGCGGCGGCTCGCAGCAGCACGCGATGCCCGCGCCGCCACACATCGTGAGCGTGGTGCCTTCGGGGCAGGACACCCCCGTGTCGTAGAGGTTCTCGCACGCCGGCTCGTACTCCTCGACGATGCAGACCTCGTCCGTTCCGCAGCTGAGCGTGTCGCACGCCACCGTCGCGACGACCGGGTCCGTGGAGTCCGGGGTGAGGACACACGCGAGCAGGAGCAGCATGAGAACCTCTCGCTCCCAGTGTAGCCACGGTTCTCCGCCCCGACGCGGCTGGTTCCCCGCCGCCGCCCCCGACCGGGTGAGCCGCCCAGCGCCACCGGAGGTACAACGCCGGTACCACGCCCCCGCCCCGCCTCCCCATTCTCGCCCCGGCGGCCGCTCGACCGCCGACGCCTCCCGCGTGGAACGCCGGTGTACCCGGCTCCACCCCTTTGACCTCCGCCTCGGGATCCTCCGGCTACACCCGCCGATGCCGCGCCACGGGGATGGCCCGCCGCGCTTCGGCGACCCGCGAGAGGTCCACCTCGGCCAGCGCGAGGCCCTCGCCGTCGGCGCAGTCGGCGAGGACGGTGCCCCACGGGTCCACGATGAGGCTGTGGCCGTAGCTGGCGCGGCCGCCGCCGTGCGGTCCCTCCTGCGCCGGCGCGATCACGAACGCCTGGGCTTCGATCGCCCGCGCCCGCAAAAGGACGTGCCAGTGGGCGCGTCCCGTGGTGAGCGTGAACGCGCTCGGGACGGTGATCACCTCCGCGCCCGCGTCCATGAGCTTGCGGTACAGCTCGGGGAAGCGGACGTCGTAGCAGACCGTGAGCCCCAGCCGGCCGATCGGCGTGTCCACGACCACGACCTCCTCCCCCGGGGCGATGTGGGCGCTCTCCTGGAAGCGGGTGCCGTCGGCGAGGTCCACGTCGAAGAGGTGGAGCTTGCGGTAGCGGGCGACGAGGGTGCCCGCGTCGTCGAACAGGAGGGACGTGTTGAAACAACGGGTGGGATCGGTGGGGTGCGCCTCCGCCACGCTCCCCGCGAGGAGCCACACCCGGTGCCGCCGCGCCATCTCGGCCAGCGCCCCGTGCGTCGGCCCGTCCACGGGCTCCGCCGCCGCCACCTTCTTCTCCGGCGACGTGAGCAGCGTGGTGTTCTCGGGCGTCGCGACGAAGGCGGCGCCGTAGCTGGCCGCCCGGGCGACCAGCGCCTCGACCCGCGCGAGGTTCTCGGCCACGTCGGGCCCCGAGCGGAGCTGCACCGCCGCGACCAACGCCATCAGCGCACCACGAAGACGAGGTGCTTGAGGTACTCGGTCTCGGGGACGTTGGGGAGGATCGGGTGGTCCGGCGCCTGCAATCCGCGGCGCACGAGCTGAAGGCGACGCCCCGCGGAGCGCGACCCGTGCACCACCGCCTCCTGGAAGCGCTCCGGGAGCACGTGGTGGGAGCAGCTCGACGTGACCAGGAGCCCGCCCGGCTTCACCAGCCGCGCCGCCGCCTGGTTCACCCGCTTGTAGGCGCCGAGCGCCACGCCCGCGGACTTGCGGTTCTTGGCGAAGGCGGGGGGATCGATGCACACCACGTCGAAGCTGCCGGGGGGGAGCTTGTTCATCTCCGCCTCGGCGTCGCCCTGGAGCACGTCCACGCTCACGCCATTGTCGGCGGCGTTGGCGCGGATCAACTCGTTGGCCGCGGCGCTCGACTCGATGGTGGCCGCGTAGGCGGCGCCGTGCTTCATCGAGACCAGGGCCCAGCCGCCGAGGTGGGCGTACACGTCGAGTACGCGGGCGCCCGCGACGCGGGAGGCGAGCCAGGCGCGGTTCTCCGCCTGATCGAAGAAGAAGCCGGTCTTCTGGCCCTCCACGAGGTCGGCGCCGAAGCGGACGCCGTTCTCTTCGAACGGCACGCGCCCGGGCACCTCGCCCCACCAGACGCCCTTCTCCAGGGGCAGGCCCTCCATGGCGCGCAGCGGAACGTCGCCGCGGAAGACCACGCCCTTCGGCGCGATCACGGCCTCGATCGCCGCGCGCAGCAGCGGCTTGCGGTCCTCCATGCCGCGGGTGGTGATCTGCACCGAGAGCACGTCTTCGTAGCGGTCGATGATCACGCCGGGGAGGAAGTCGGCTTCGCCGGCGCAGAGGCGGTAGCTGCGGCGGCCGGGGATCACGCGCTCGCGGAGCTCCAGCGCCTCGCGGAGGCGGCGCACGTAGAGCGCCGGATCGTCCGGGAGCTCGGCGGGCGAGCAGTAGAGCCGCAGGGCGATGAGCGAGTTGGGGTTTCCGTAGCCTCGCGCGAGCACCTTCCCCTTCTGGTCCACCAGCTCCACGGCGCCGCCGGGCACCAGGTTTGCGATGGGCGGGGTGAGCACCTCGTTGGAGAAGACCCAGGGGTGGCCGGGGCGGGAGCGGGCAGTGACGCGGACCATGGCGCGGGGCTATCTCGCGCGCGGCGGCCACGGCGACGACGGATTAGCCGCCCCCCATGCTCGGCCGCCTCGCCATCGTGTACCGCGTGCTCTCGCAGGTCTTCCACGTGCGGGTGATCCCGTTCTTCGTGGCCTTCCTCTACGCGGGGCTCCGGCTCAACGTCTGGTGGCTCATGCTGCTGGACAACCTGTTCTTCCCCCGGCTCGCCCGCACGAAGGTGCAGCGCCCCATCGTGATCGTCGGCAACCCGCGCACGGGCACCACGTTCCTCCACCGGTTCCTCGTCGAGAACCGCTTCGGCGTGGGCCTGCACCTCTACCGAAGCCTCTACCCGGCCGTCCTCACCCAGAAGGTGCTGCGGCCGTTCCTGCCGATCCTCGAGAAGTTCTCGCCCGCGAAGTTCCACTCCTCCGCCGCGCACGACACGAACCTCAGCTCCGTGGAGACCGACGACGTCACCGTGTTCTTCCGGTACGCCGACGGCTTCTTCCTCTACGGGTTCTTCGCGGCGTGGGACGAGGCGGACCACCTCCCCATGTTCACGCCCGAGGTTCGGGACACCACCGGCCGCGACTTCGCCTGGCTCGACGCGGTGTGGCGCCGCAGCCTCGTGGCCCAGGGCGG
>CAIXRH010000024.1 GCA_903921785.1 uncultured Pseudomonadota bacterium | reverse complement strand
CGGCTCGGCGGCGACCTCGGGGGAGGCCTCCGCTTCGGGGGCGGCGACGGGCTCGTGCTCGACGACGGGCGCCGCCTCGACGACGGGCTCCTGGGCGGGGGCGGCCTCCTCGACCGCGTGGGCCGGGGCGGGCTCGGGCTCCGGCTCGTGCGCGGGGGCGGTCTCGACGACCGGCTCGTGCTCGTGCACCGGCTCGGGCTCCACGGCGGCCGGGGGCGGCTCCACCGGGCGGGCGAGCGCCGGGCTGGCCGACGGGGCCGCGCGGACGATCGTGGCGGACGGGCCACCGAGGCCCGGGCGACGGATCGTGGAGGGCGCGGCCGGCGGCGGGGGCTCCGCGCTCGGGCGGGCGCTCGCGTCGGTGTGGGTGCCGGCCGGACGCCGGATGACCGTACGCTGAGCGGGCGGAGGCGGCGGGGGCGCGGGCGCCTCGACACGCCGACGGACGACCCCGGAGCCGATCCGGGTGTCTCCCGCCTGCTTCGGCTCGGGCGCGGGGGTTGCAGGGCCAGGCCGCGCGGGGGCGGGCCGGGCCGGGGAGCCCTTGGCGCTCTCGAGCCGTTCGAAGAGATCCTTGTTCGACATGAAGAGCGCGCCCTCGCGTACGGTGGGTGTCCGCTGATGCGGACGGAACGCGGAGAACGTTCGTCCAGGGTGGGTGCCGAGGGGCCGCAGGGTCCCCAGGTACGCGCAGGCGGCGAACGTTCGATTCGCGGTCGGGCGGGGCACTAACCGAGTGCTAGGCTCCGCCGCAACTCCGCGATGAGCGCACGTGCGGGTGCGGAGGCCCGAAAGCCCACCGCGGCGCGTGGGCCTTTGCCGACTCGGTGCCCGAGGGCCTCGCGATCGAGCGCGACGGTGAACCGTTGGACATCCGGAAAGCGACGGATCAGTGCCTCGATACTTGACTCCGATGCATCCGACGCGAGGATGAGGCCCAGCAGGCTATCCGGGGAAGTACGATCGAGCGCGTCCGCTCCACTGATTGCGGCGCCAGCGCGCGCGGAGAGCGCGAGGAGGTCGAGGATCGCGAGGCCGTTGGCCGCGCGCGCCTCGTCGAGGAGCCCGGAGACCTCGAGCGGGCCGGTGTGGAGGGCGCGCTGGAGGATGGCCGGCTTGCGCATGGCCTCCTCGAAGGTCGCGCGCGTGCAGGTGAGCCAGGCGCCGCGGCCGCGCCAGCGTCCGTGCCAGTCCACGTGGGCGACGGAGTCGGGGCCCGCGAAAACGCGCACGAGCGCGCCGGGGTCGGCGCGCTCGCGGCTCACAGCGCAGGTGCGTTCGGGAGGCATCCCGCGGCCGAGGCCTAGGCCTCGGGCGGGAGGTCGTGCGCGGCCTTGCGGCGATCGGCCTCCTCCAGGATCACGGTCTCGAGGGCGGCTTCGGCGCTGTCGATGACCAGCTGGGCGTCGGCTTCGTCGCAGCCGAGGACGCCGGAGAGGTCGTACGCTTCGGCGTCCGCCACTTCGGAGAGGCTGTGGAAGCCGTGACGGATCAGCAGATCCACCCCTTCTTCGGAGAGGGCCTGGATGCGGCTGAGCTCCTCGCGGGCCTGGGCGCTCATCTCGGCGTGCTTGCTCTCGGAGAGCACCACGACCTCCCAGCCGGTGAGGTGCTGGGCGAGCCGGACGTTCTGGCCGCGACGGCCGATCGCCTTGCTGTACTGGTCGTCGGGGACGATGAGCTCCATCTTGTGGGCGGTCTCATCGATGTAGACGCGGGCGACGTGCGCCGGCTGGATGGCGTGCACCACGTACCGCGCGGGGTCCGGGTGGTAGGGGATGATGTCGATCGCTTCGCCGCGGAGCTCGGCCACGACGGCCTGCACGCGGGAGCCCTTCATGCCGACGCACGCGCCGACGGGATCGACGTCCGGATCCACCGAGCTCACCGCGATCTTGGCGCGGTGCCCCGGCTCACGGGCGCAGGCTTCGATGCGCACGATGCCCTCGGCGACCTCCGGGACCTCCAGCTCGAAGAGCTTCATCAGGAGGCCCGGATGGGTGCGGCTGAGGATGACCTGGGGGGTCTTGGTGGCGCGGGTGATGTCGGCCACGTAGGCCTGGATCCGGTCGCCCTGGCGGTAGGTCTCGGTCATCACCTGCTCGCGCTTGGGGAGCAGGGCCTCGGTGCGCCCGAGGTCTACGATGATGTTGCCCTTCTCGAAGCGGCGGACGATCCCGGTGATGATCTCACCCTTACGGTCCTTGAACTCGGAGAAGGTGAGCTCCCGCTCGGCGTCGCGGATCTTCTGGATGATGACCTGCTTCGCGGTCTGCGCGGCGATGCGCCCCAGATCGTCGACGCTGAGCTTGATGCCCAGCGAGTCGCCCAGCTCACACTCGGTGTCGAGCTTGCGGGCATCCTCGAGGGTGATCTCGATCTGGTCGTCTTCGACCTCTTCGGCCACGGTCTTGAACTCGAAGAGCTCGACCTCGCCGAGCTCCTCGCTCCACTGCGCCTCAAGGTCCTTCTGCATCCCGTACTTCTTACGGGCGGCCGCTTCCATCGCCTGTTCGAGCACCTCGATCAGGGAATCGCGGGGGATATTCTTCTCCTTGGCCACAAGGTCAAGGTCACGGGCGAGCGGGCTGTTCATGGCGTTGCCTCCGCGATGGGGGTGAGGCCCTCACCGAGCCTCTGGAATTGATCGAGGGTGAGCACGAGGTTGGCGCGCTCGATCGCTTCGATCGGGATTTGACGGACTTCTTCGGGGGTGCGCACCTGGACCATCCCCTCGGTGATGCCGAGGAGGATCCCCTTGGTGCGCTTCTTCGCTTCCACGCCGAACGGCTTCACCCGGACCTCGCACCCAGCGAACTTCGCGAAGTCTTCCGCGCGTTGTACGGGGCGCTCGATGCCCGGGGTGCTGACCTCGAGGTCGTACGCGCCGAGGATCGGGTCGGCCACATCCAGCGCGGGGCTGAGCTGCCGCGAGACCTGGGTGCACTCCTCGATGCCCACGCCGCCCGCCTTGTCGATGCTCACGCGGAGGATCGGGCCTCGGGGGCCGCCCATGAATTCAACGGCCACAAGCTCACATCCGACGCGCGCCACGATGGGCTCGGCCGTTTCTCGGAGGGTGCGGAGGGTGGCAGGAGTAACGATCATGGGGCCAAAAATGCGAGGAGCGCCCCGAGGGCGCTCCAGCAGGAGGTTGGGTGGACGCGTTGGATAATCGATCGGCCAACGCTGGTCAAGGCGGGGGTTCGTCCCGGGGTGTCACCGTGCGCCGCGGGCCGCCTTCGCGTCGAGCCCTTCACACATCGCCACGAAGCCGAGGAACGACTGCGTCTCGGCCACGGCGGCGCTGAGCTTCGCCTCCGCCGCGGGGTCGCCCACCAGCAGCAGCAGCCGCCCCTGGAGCCCCAAAACCACCGCCGAGCGGTCCGGCGCGAACCACTCCATGCCCCGCGGGGGCGACTGGTCGCTGACGATCTCCAGCGCTTCGCGGTAGTGGCCGCCGCGGGCGAGCGCCCGGATGGCGCCGTTCTGGAGCTGGAGGGTGCCGAAGTACCGTTCGGCCTCCGTCTTTTCTTTGTAGTCGGCGAGGGCGAGGTGCACGGCGCGAGGGACCTCCCCTTCACGCATCTTCCCCCAGCGGGCGGCGAGGGCGGTGACGGTGGCGGCGTGGTCCGCCGAGAAGTCGACCTGCGGCTCCACGCGCGGCGCGGCGAACCCGGCGACGTCGATCGACGCGTCGAGCAGCGGCACCTGGTTGAAGGCGAGGGTGTCCCAGCGGACGGGCTCCGCGGCGAGCAGCGCGGCGGGCCGCACCTCGAGGCCGTGGTTCTCACCGGCGACGAGCGCGTCGATCGCGCCGCGGAGGCCCTTGAGCTGGCGGGGGCGCTCCTCCACGGTCCAACTGCCCCAGGGGTCGCTCACCACCACGGGGTCCACCGTGTCGTCCCAGGTGCGGGCGAGCCAGAGCGCCTTGGCCGCCGGTGGATCGCCGGCGGTGGGTGCGGGCTCTACGAGGGTGGTGGTGCCGGCGTTGTCGAGCTCGACGGAGAGGGCGCGGGCGTCGGCGCGGACGTCCTCCCCCTTCTCCGCGCGCTGAACCAGCGCGAGGTACCGGGCCCGGAACGCGGCGAGGCCGCCCGAGGGGACGGGGGGCGGCGTGTTCTTGGCCAGGGCGTCGCAGAGCGCGGCGTCCCGGGTGAGGCCCGCGACCAGCACGTCCCGGACCGGGGTGGCGGCGGGATCCGTGAGGGGGACGGCGGTGACGTTGGCGCCGGCCTGGGTGTAGGCCTTGGCGCACTCCGCCCACTCGTTTCGGGAGGCGTGGAGCCGCGCGAGGTCTCGCCCGGCGAGCGCGAGGTGCACCACCGCGTAGCTGCGCACGTGATCCCAATCGGGCTCCCCGTACTCCGCGGCGGTGTGTCGGTAGCCATCGGCGGCCGCCCAGGCGGGATCGTCGCCACGGACGTGGCCCCCTTGTACGGCCGGAATCGGGAGGGCGGGCAGGGGCGGTGGCGCCTTCTCCTCAGCGACGTCTGGAGCCGCGGTCTTCGCCTTCGGCGGGGCCTTGGGCTTGCCCTTGCAGCCGAAGACGGCGAGGAGGGCGGCGAGGAGCACGAGGCGGGCGCGTACGGGCATGCCCCGGGGAGGTAGCCGCGCGCGCGGACGCGCACAAGCCGACGGGGCGAAGATGAACCGGGCGCGGCTCCCTCCTCGGGCCGTACCGTGACGGCCGGTGCGGGTGCCGCCGCCTTGGGCCTCCGTTCTACCCGGCGAGCGCGAGCGCGCGCGCCCGCGTGAGGGCCGCCGCCTCCGGCGCCAGGGCGTACCAGTTCACCCCGCCGCAGCGCGCGCACGCCCCTTCGAAGCGCCCTTCGAGGTGGGCCATGCGCAGCCGGGTGGCGCGTTTGCCCTCCCAGAGCTCCAAGAACCGGTGCGTGGTCAACGAGCCGAGGTCCAGCTCTCCGGACAGGTCGGCACAGCACATCATCAGGTGGCCGTCGTGGCGGACGACCGGGGTGTACCAGGCGCCGGGGCAGGGCCCGCGGGCGGCGTGGGCGTCGTCGGCCTGCCAGGGGCGCTCGGTCCACACCGAGACCGAGAACCCCGCTTCGGTGCGGGCGACGATCCCCGCCTCGCGGAGGGTGCGCTCGTACAGGTGGTCCGCTGCGGCCTGGCCTTGCGCGCCCCCTCCGACGCTGAGCCGCTTGAACATCACCTCCACGTGGCCGCCCTTCGGTTCATGGCACCGCGCGAGCGCCTCCCAGTACCGGAGGAAGTCGGCCGCCTCATGGGCGTTGCCGGGCTGCACCACGAACTGCAGCTGTACGTCCACCCCGCCCACCTCCGCGCGCCGCGTCAGCAGGTAGCGTACGTGTCGCCGGACCCGCTCCAGTCCGTCCACGCCCTTCACCCGGCGGTAGGTGGCGACGGTGGCGGCGTCCAGGGTGAAGACCACCAACAGGGGCATCTTTGGCGCCTTCCAGGCCAGGAGACGGTCGAGTCGCGGCTCGGTGAGCGTGAGCCCGTTGGTGTCCACCCGGAGGTGTCCCGCCCGCCCCGCCAGCTTCTCCCCGGCCACGCCCACCATGCGCTCGAGGTCGGGGTGCAGCGAGGGGTCCCCGAGCCATTGGAGGATCACGTGGTCGAACGTGCAGTCGTCGGCCACCAGCCCGTCGATCACCCGCTCGAAGACGGCCCAGGGCATCCTGCCCTTGGGGATGCCGTGCACCGTCGGCCAGGCCTCGGCATGCGGCGCACACATCCGGCAGCGGAGGTTGCACTGGTCGGTCGGCTCGATCTGGAGGACGCCGAGGCCCCGGGGCGTGGTGGTCACGCGGCAGCTTAGCCCGGTCGGGAATTCGCCAAGCCGCGGGTGCCCCCTTGAGGGTCGCCGCGCGTTGCGCTATGGTCCGCCCCATGTTCGTTCTCCTCGTTCTCCTCGGCTGCCAGAACGCCTGCCAGGACCTCTGCCAGACGATGGCAACCCGGGCCGCCGAATGCGGCCTCTCGGTCACCCAGGATGAGCTTGAGAGCTGCGTCACCTCCAACCAGGACCCGTCGCCCGACTGGGAGCTCCAGTGCCTGGATGCGAACGATGCGGCGCGCCTGCAGGAGTGGTGGAGCTGCGATGACCTGAAGGAGAACTACACCAACGGGGCCAAGTAGCGCCACCCCGCGTTAGCATCTCCCTCGATGTCCGAAGCCGGCGCCCCGCCTGACGCCCCGCGCCCTCCCGCGCCGGAGGCGTTCGGCAAGTACTTCCTGATCGACAAGATCGCCGTCGGCGGCATGGCCGAGATCTTCAAGGCGCGCACGTTCGGACACGGCGGGTTCGAGAACCTCTTCGTGGTGAAGCGGATCCTCGCCCACATGTCGGACAACGAGCAGTTCGTCCAGATGTTCTTGGACGAAGCTCGGGTCACCGCGGTGCTCCAGCACGCCAACGTGGTGCGGGTGTGGGAGTTCGGCAAGATCGCGAACAACTACTTCCTCGCGATGGATTGTGTGGAGGGCAAGGACAGCAAGCTCATCCTCCGCAAGCTGTTCGAGCGGCGGAAGATGCTGCCCCGCGAATTCGCGGTGTACATCGCGATGGAGGCCGCCAAGGGCCTCGACTACGCGCACAAGAAGTTCACCAACGCCGGGCAGCACCTCAACATCGTCCATCGGGACGTGAGCCCGAGCAACATCCTCGTCTCCTACTCGGGAGAGGTGAAGGTCGCCGACTTCGGGATCGTGCAGGCCGCCACCGTGGTGGAGACCTCCACCAAGGGCACGCTCAAGGGCAAGATCGAGTACATGTCGCCCGAGCAGGCGATGGGGCAGGACCTCGATCGCCGCAGCGACGTCTTCTCGCTCGGCATCGTGCTCTGGGAGATGCTGACCGGCCGCCGCGCCTTCAAGACCGACAACGAGGTCAAGACGCTCGACAAGGTCCGCAACGTGGACATCGAGCGTGCCGCCGTGGTGAACCCGGCGGTCCCGGCCCGGCTCTCCGACATCGTCGGGCGCTGCCTGGAGAAGGACCCTGCCGACCGGTACCAGGACGCCCGCGAGCTCCACGCCGACCTGATGGAGTTCCTCTACCCGGCCACGCCGGATGTGGTGCAGCAGTCGCTCGCCCACTTCATGCAGGAGCTCTTCGCCGACGAGATCGCCGCCGAGCGGGCGCGGCTCGAGGATGGCAGCCGCATCGCGCGGGGCATGCACGAGTCGGAGCCCACGGTCGACCTTCAGGAGGACTGGGAGGAGAAGGAGCGCGAACCTGCGCCGCCGCCCCCGCCCGCCCCGCCTGCTTCGAAGGTTCCGCTCGTCCTCGGTCTCCTCGCGCTCCTGGTGGCCGTGGTCGCGGTGAGCGGCGCCGTCGCCTACGTGATGAACCGCCAACCGGAGACCGTGGTGGTGGAGAAGGAGGCCCCGGCCCCGCCCACCAGCGTGTCGTTGAAGGTGAGCCCCGTGGCGGGAGCGATCGTGGTGGATGGCCAGGATTGTGGCACCGCCGTGTCCCTGGTGAAGGCGCTCACCCCGGGGAAGCACACGTTCGAGGTGAAGGCCGCGGGCTACGAGCCCTGGTCCGACGAGATCGAGGTCAACGAGGGCGAGAAGCTCCGGATGGACGCGAAGCTCGTCGCCGTGAAGAAGGTGGAGCCCACCCCCCCGCGTGAAACGCCGCGTGAAACGCCCGCGCCGCCCCCGGTCGAGCGCCCCACCCCGGTCGAGAAGCCGCCGGTGGAAGCGCCCCCGCCTCCGCCCGCCGAGAAGCCCAAGGGCAAGCTGAGCGTAAACGTCTCCGGCGGCTGGGCCGACGTGTTTGTGGACGGCAAGAAGGTCGGCACCACCCCGCTCATCGGCTACCAGCTCCCCGCGGGCACCTACATGGTGCGCGCGAAGAACGACGCCTCGGGGTTGGATGCCTCGAAGTCGGTCACGGTGAAGCCGGGCGAGAACAGCACGGCGGCGTTCTCGGCGAACTAGGCGCGGCGGCGCGCCCTGCCGGCGGCGCGCCCTGCCGGCGGCGCGCCCTGCCGGCGGCGCGCCCTCCCATAGGCGGCGCGCCCGGCTGTGGTCACGGCCCCTTCCGCGCATGGGCCAGGCCGGGTCCGGTCGCCGGCGGCGCCGGACCGCAGCCAGGGCGCGCCCCTACACGCTCAGGTCGGATCCGGCGCGATCGTCTTCGGGCCGTTCGCGGGGAGCGTGGGCTCCTTCACGTAGGCGGCGTCGGGCGCGGCCTCGAGGGTGCCGAGCCAGGCCACGATCTCACCGACCTGCTGGTCGGTGAGCTGCTTGCCGAGCTGGTACTCGCCCATCTGCTTGACCGCCTCCTCCAGCGTGGCCACCGAGCCATCGTGGAAGTACGGGGCGGTCTTGGTGACGTTGCGGAGGACGGGCACCTTGAACATGAAGGCGTCGCCTTCGTTGTTGGTGATCGCCTGGCGGCCGAGGTCGGTGGTGTTCGTCCACGGCTTGACCAGACCCATCTTCTGGTACATGGTGCCGCCGACGTAGGCGCCGCTGTGGCAGGCGGTGCAGCCGTTGTCCACGAACGTGAGGAAGCCCTGCTTCTCCGCGTCGGTGAGCGCGGCCTGGTCGCCGCCGAGGAACTTGTCCCACTTCGAGGGGGTGGTGAGGCCCCGCTCGAAGGCGCCGATCGCCTTGGCCATGTTGTCGTAGTTCACCGGGTCGGTGTCGGCCGGGAAGGCGTTGGCGAAGAGCGGGCCGTAGTCGGGGATCGACTTCAGGAGCGCCACGACCGACGCCTCATCCTTCATCGCCATCTCGATCGGGTTGAGCACGGGGCCCTTGGCCTGCGCTTCCACATCGGCGGCGCGGCCATCCCAGAACTGCACGAACTGGCCGGCGGCGTTGAGGCTGGTCGGCGAGTTGCGGCCGCCCTTCTGGCCCTTGTGGCCGGTGGAGGTAGGCTGGTTGTCCACGCCGAACTTGTCGAGCTGGTGGCAGGTGTTGCAGGACACGTCCTGGTTCTTCGAGAGCCGCTTGTCGTAGTAGAGCATGCGGCCGAGGTCGATCTGCTGGGCGGTGGGGGCCTCCGCCACGTCCATGCGGGCGGGGAGCGCCGCGAAGGTGGCGAGCTTGGCCGGGTCGATGCTCACGGGCGGGGGCGGAGGCGGGGCCTTCGGGAGGTCGGCGGCGCCGGGGTAGTTGCAGCCCATGGACAGGACGAGGAGGGAGGTGAACAGCATGCGTGCCTCGGAACGGGCGCGGCGTATGGAGCGCGCCCCACATGTGCAAGTTCCAATGTTAGGCCGACGCCCGGAGCCGCCATGACCACCGACCTCGCCGACCTCCAGCCCGCCCCCCTCTGGCACTACTTCCTGGCCCTCTCCCAGATTCCGCGTGCTTCCAAGCAGGAAGCCGTGGCCGCGGAGTGGGTGGCCGAACAGGGCCGCGCCCTCGGCCTCACCGTGGAGCGGGATGGGGTGGGCAACGTGCTCATCCGCAAGCCGGCCTCCCCGGGGTTCGCGCACCGGCCCGTGGTTGCCATGCAGGCCCATGTGGACATGGTGTGTGAGCAGAACGAGGGCACCAACCACGACTTCACGGTCGATCCGATCCGCGTGCGCCGCGAGGGCGACCTGCTCCGCGCCACCGGCACCACCCTCGGGGCAGACGACGGCATCGGCGTTGCCGCGGGCCTCGCGGTGCTCGCGGCGAAGGACCTGGTCCATCCCCCGATCGAGCTGCTCATCACCATCGACGAGGAGACCGGCCTCACCGGCGCCAACGAGCTCCGGTCAGGCTGGCTCGCGGGGAAGTACCTGCTCAACCTCGACAGCGAGGAGGAGGGCCACGTCACCATCGGCTGCGCCGGTGGGGTGGATACCGAGGCGTTCCGCGTCGTCACCTGGGAGCCCGTGCCCGCGGGGAGCGTGGCGCTGCGCGTGAAGGTGCACGGCGCCAAGGGCGGCCACTCCGGCGGCGACATCCACCTCGGCCGGGCGAACGCCATCAAGGTGCTCGCCCAGGTGCTCGGCGCGGCGGGCGTTCCCTTCCGCGTCGCGAGCGTCGCGGGCGGCAACAAGCGCAACGCGATCCCGCGAGAGGCCGTGGCCGTGATCACGGTGGCCGCGGCGGACGAAGCCGCGTTGCGGGCACGGGTGGCCGAGCAGGCGGCGGTGTGGAGCGCCACCTTCGGCGCGTTCGACCCCGGTGTCACCGCCTCGGTGGAGCCCGGCGCGGCGGAGCGGGTGGCGAGCGAAGGCGACGGCAAGGCCCTGGTGAACCTGCTGATGGCGCTGCCCCACGGGGTCGAGCAGATGAGCCCGGCCATCCCTGGCCTCGTGCAGACGTCGACCAACCTCGGCGTGGTGCGCACCGAGGCGGGCTTCGAGGTGAACCTGCTCAGCCGCAGCTCGATCGAGGCGAACAAGGACGCCCTCGCCGACCGGATCGACGCCGCCTGCGCCCTCGCCGGCTTCTCCACCCAGCGCGTCGGTGGCTACCCGGGCTGGAAGCCGGAGCCGGGCGCGTGGCTCGTCACGGTGATCGCGGAGGCCTGGAAGGCGCAGTCCGGCCAGGAGATCGACGTGATGGCGATCCACGCGGGCCTGGAGTGCGGGCTCATCGGCGAGAAGTACCCCGGCATGGAGATGGCGAGCTTCGGCCCGGACGTTCGGGACGCGCACACCCCCGAGGAGAACCTCAGCATCTCGTCCACGCAGCGGTTCTGGTCGCTGCTGGTGGACGTGCTGGAGCGGCTGGCGAAGGGGTAGGGGGTCCCACCTCCCGGCCCGGGTGGGCCGTCGCGAGCCAGGACAAGCGTCGACGCAGCGCCTCCGACGCGGGTCGTGGCTCGCGAGGGTGGAGGAGGGCCGGGAGGGGGAACCCTGAAGATCAGTGCTCAGGGCCGAGCAGGCGCACCAGGTTCGGGAACCAGGCCCAGTGGTCGTCGATCCACACCAACCCGTCGAGGTCGCGCCCGCGTGTTTCGTGCGCCGCCCGGTAGCTCCAGGCCACCCAGGTGCGGTGCGGGAGCAGGGACGCTGCCAGCTCGCCCCAGCCACGCGGGAACGCCGCGCGGAGCTCCGGGCTTCCCCCGAGCATCCCGGCGGGCGCGACCGCGATCGCCAGGTGGACCTGCGCGGGTGCCACGCGGATCCGGGGCGGGTCCTGATCCCAATAGCCCTGGACCAACGTTCCCAGTCGCGCGGCCACTTCGGGGATGAAGACCTTCTCCGCGTCGCCCGGGCGGGGACGGATCGCGGCGATCTGGTCGGCTTGGGTGGCGGGGGCGGCGAGCGCGCGGAGCACCGGCTCCACCGCGCGGGCGATCTCGGTGAGGTGGGCGTTGAGCTCGGCGCGCGCCTCCACTTCCGGGCGTTCGCCGCCCGGGCCGGGCAGGGCGGGCGCGACGGCTTCGAGGCCGAGGAGCATCTCGTACCCGTCCACCCCGCCGATCTCACGCCAGCCGAGCACGCGCTCGGCGCCGTCCACCAGGAAGGCGACGACGGCGCCGCGGAAGCGCGGATCGCGGGCTTCCACCTCGCAGAAGACGACGGTGTGTTCGGGCGCCCGAACGTCCACCAGGCGGCGGGCGCGGCCTTCGCCGAACCCGCGTTCGAATACGACCGCGAGCGCCTCGTTCCCGGAGGCGACGGCCCGGAGGCGGGCGCGCTGCGTTTCTTCCAGGGTGAACCCGTACTCCAGCAGCGCTGCGAGCGCTGCGCGGCCGGTGACCGGCTCCACCGACTCGATGACGCCGGCCTGCACGTTCGCCCAGAAGAACGTGTTCTGCGCGTGCCGCACCAGGGCGCGGGCCCCGCCCGCGGTCTCCGTGGCGAGGGAGATCACCACGTCGAAGCTCGGGTCGAGCTTGCCGGCGAGCGTGGGGGTGAACGTGGCGAGGAACTTCGCGAGCCGGGCCGGCGGCACAAACCCATGTGCGGGGAGCGGGATGGCCTCCACGGCGCGGGCAGGTGGAAGACTGGGAAGGGCAGCGGCCCACAATTCGCGCCGCGCGGTGGCCACCGCGAGCGCCGCCGCGTGGTCGGGCGCGCCGGGGAAGCGGGCGGCCTCGCGGAAGCAGAAGGCGGCGAGCAAGGCGTCGTCCACCACGGCTTGACCGGCGTGGAAGGTGAAGCCGAGGGTGGCGGCCGGCAAGGTGGTGAGCAGCTCCTGCCCGACCTGCGCGTATTGCGCGGACGTGATGAGCCGCGAGGGTCCCTCGTGCGGCCGCTCGACGAAGAGCAGGCTCGTGGGCTGATCCCGCAGCCAACAATCCCAGGCGTGGACGCCGGGGCGGGGGGTTCGCTTTCGGTACGGCGTCTGCCCGGTGAGGAGCGCCCACGCCATGGCCTCGGCGAGGCTCTTGACCTCGATCATTCCCCCCATCTAACGACCACGATAGGACGCGCCATGCCCCTCGACCCCCTCCTCGCCGTCCTCGCGAACCCGCGAGACGACGCGGCCCGCGTTGCCTTCGCCGCGGCCGTGGCCGCCTCCGACCCCGACCGAGCGCTGCTCGTGCGCACCCAGCTGGAGATCGCCCAGCTTCGACGCCAGCATGCCAAGGAGGCGCGGTGGGATGCGCTGGAGCGCAAGGCGGACGGGCTGGTGCAAGCGCACGGCGCGCGCTGGGGGAAGGGGCTGGAGCGGTTCGTCGCGCCGGGCTCCCCTTGGGAGTCGGCGTGGACGTGGCGCCGGGGCTTCGTCGAGGGGCTGAAGATGTCCCCGCGCGCGTTCCTCGACCACGCGGACGCGCTCTTCCGCACCGCCCCCATCCTCGACCTCGTGGCCACCTCCGCGGACGGCCTCGCCGACCTCCTCGACAGCCCCTTCGTCTCCCGCCTCCGCAGCCTCTCCTGCTTCAACCTCAAGCTCGGCGACACCGGCGCCCGCGCCCTCCTCGAGACCCCGTTCGCCACCCACCTCGCGTGGCTCGACCTCGCTCACAACCGCCTCAGCGACGCCACGGTGGAGGCGCTCGCGACGGCGAAGCACCTTCCGGCGCTGCGCTATGTGCGCCTCTCGGGGAACCCCTGCGCGGACCCGAACCCCACGCTCGACGAGGGGGAAGGCATCGTTTTTGGCACCCTCGGCAGCCCTCGTGCGCGCGAGCTGGTGGCGAAGTTCGGGCCGATCGCGTGGTTGGGGCGGTGGCCCTCCGCGGAGCCGCCGGATCCGGAGACGGTGGGGTGAGCTAGGGCTCCAGCGCCACCCGCAGCGCGGGGAGCACCCATCGGCGATCCACGCGCGCCGCGAGCTCCGTCCACGCGCCGCCCCGGAGCCGGAGCGCCGCGATGAGCGGCCGCAGGACAGCGCCGTCGCCGGCTGCGCCGAGACGCGCGGGCATGGCCGACAATGCCGCGGTCAACGCGTCGATGGGGAGGGTATCGAGTCGTTCGACGAGGGCGGCGACCGGGCCCGCCGTCCCGGACTGCACCGCGATGGCCAACGCCTCCTCCACCCGCGCCGCGAGGCCGGGCTCGGGCACAAAACCGTCGTGATCGAGCACCAGCCGCCCCCAGGCGCCGGCGACGTCGACCGGGAGCTTCGTCTCTTCGAAGCGGAGGAAGGGCAGGGCGCCGGGGTGAGCCAGCGTCGCGGCGATGGCCACGTTGTCTCCGGTACGGAGCGCGTGCAGCGCGCGGAGGACCGCCTCTCGCTCGGCCGGCGGGGCGGCCTCCCAACGGGCGAGGAACGCGTCGAACCGGGGGCGCCAGGTGGTGAACTCGGCGCCACACGGGTCGCAACGGTGCACGGTGTACCGCTCGGCACCCGAGCTACGCACCTCGCCGGAGAAGGCGCGGCGCTCGGAGCAGGTGGGGCACTCGGCCGCGAGATCGGACCACGTCATCAGTGTCCGCCTCCGCCGCTGGAGAGCACCTTGTCGAAGTACCCGGGCTGATCCCGCTCGATGCTGGCGAGGATCCCGTCGATCCGCTTGGCCATCTCGTTGTACCGGCGCCCGTAGTCCTGCGGCTGGGACTGGGCGTGGGTGACCACGCCGGTCTCTTCGGTGAGCGCCTTGTACTCGGGCATGAGCGCGTCCACCCCGTACTTGGCCTTCACCTCGGGGGAAGCCTTGGTGAGCAGCTTGTAGACCCCGTCGTGGAAGTTCGGCTCACCCTTGAACTGGGTCACCGTCTCTGGGATGGTGAGCGAGCGGCGTTCGAAGAAGTCGGTGGTCGACTTCGTGCCCACCTGCCACTCGTGCACGAGGCCGGTCTCGGCGTCGCGGGTGTTGATGTGCCACCGCGGGTAGCCGTCGCGGGGGGGCTTGATCTCGACGATGTCCGCGCCGAAGGTCTCCTTGAGGCGGTCGACGACGATCTGCATGTCCTCGCCGGCCTCAAGGTTGAAGCGGCCGCGGATGATGTCGGACATCTCCCCGATCTCTTTGTACCCCTTGGTCGTCTGCTTCTTCATCACCTCGGTGACGAAGTCATTGAGGTTGTCGCGCTTGCGGAGCGAGACGACCTCCGCCCCCGACAGCCCCTCGGTGACGGCGGCGGCGGCCGCCTTCATCCGCTCCACGGCGCCGCCGGCGGCGTCGAACAGGGTCTTCTGGGCCATGGGGTTCTGGGCGAACTCCGAGGAGTGCATCCCGAGCACCTCCTTCGGCGCCGGAATCTCCCCCTGCCAGGCGGGAGTGGCGGTCTTCTCGTTCTTCGAGTGGTCGTAGGCGGGAATCTGCTCATCCCGGTACTTGGCGATGAGCTCGCCCTGCTTCTCGCCCGGCAGCGACGCCAGCTCGACCAACGTCTCCTTGTTCGCCGCGGCGATCATCTTCTCGGCGTGCTGGAACGAGCCGATGACCCCCATGCTGTCCTGAGGCGTGCTCCCGTGGTTCGCCTGCATCTCGAAGTTCTTCGCGGCGTCCTTTCCGGTGAAGCCCTTCGGGCCCTGGGTGATCTTCTCGGTGAGCGCGGGCGAGGTGGCGGCGGCGCCGAGCACCCGGATGGACCCGTCGGGCGTCTCCAGGCCCACGACGACCGGGAACTCGTAGTGCTGGCCGGAGGCGTCGACGATCGGCTTGAGGACCGGGACCTCCTTGAGCAGCGAGCCGGGCCCGTGGCCCGCCTTGCCGTCCTGTCCGATCGCGGTGACGAGCTTGTCGCACCAGATCACCTCGCCCGTGCCCTTCACGGTGATCTTCATCTGCTGCTTGCCGGTCGTCGGGTTCTGCTCCCAGGTGATCGACTGCACGTCCGGCACGGCCTTCAGTTCGACCTTGCCGCCATTCGCCTTCTGCATGTCCGGCGAGAAGGCGCCGCCTTCTTCCTTGTTGCGCGGGAGATAGCCGTTGCCGGGCGCCTCCTTGAAGGTGAAGCTCTCGAGGTCCTTCATCGCGGCCGCGTACTCGGGCGTTCCCGACTTCGCGGCGTTGAGCCTCTCGTAGATCGCGCCCAGCCGCTCGGTCTGGTTGGGGGTGAGCCCCTTGGTATGGTCGGGCGAAGCTTGCTTGCCAAGCCAGGTGACGCTCTCCGCGTTGTGCGAGGCGCCTTCGGAGCCCCACGCGCCCGAGGCGCCGGCGCCGAACACGACGACGTCCTCGCCGGGGGCGATGGTCTTCGGGTCGAACCCCTGGTCGCTGGAGACGATCTTCCCCTCGGACTTGAGCTTGGCGTACAGCTCGGGGGAGATCTGCGCGTCCTGGCCGGCGCCATGGTCGTGAGTACGCAGTTGCCGTGAGGGTCCCGGGCCGCCCGCGAGGTCCACCTGGTTGGCGTACACGTACATGGTGTTGCCGTGTTCGTCCTTCACGCTCAGGCGGACCTTGGCGCCGTCCGGCCAGTCCTTGAGCATGGCGGGATCGGCTTCCGTGCGGGGGAGGATCTCCTTCACCTCGCCGTTGAACACCCCGATGTTGTTGTCTGCGCGGTTGATCTCGACGTTCTCGGCGTGCTCCTTGGCCGCCATGAACCGCTCCTGCGCGGTCTGGGCGGTCTCGGTCATCTTCGCGGTGGAGTTGACGACCTCGCTCTCTCCGGCGGGCTGACCGAGCTTGGCCTTGGCCTTGGACCAGGGGTTCTTCCCGCCGATCACCAGGCTCTCCCCCGTGCCCTTCGGTAGGCTCATCTCGTTGGAGATGCCCGCGAAGCCGGCGCCGAGGGTGACGTGGTCGAAGACCCCGTCGACGTACGTGTTCCCGCTCTTGTCGACGCGGGTCTTCGCGTAGACATCCTGGGCGACCTCGGCGTCTCGGGACTGGTTCCGGGCGTCGGCCTCGACGAGCTTGAGCGCGCGCTCGGGGTCCGGCGCGTCGATCACCTTCAGCAGCTCTTCGTCGGTGAACATCGGCCCCGACTTGTCGGGCTTCTGGAGCTTGCCGAGGTCGACGAGCTTGTCCATGAGCTGGTCGTCGGTGAGCTTCCCGGGCTTGTCGAGCGCCTTGAGGGCGGTCTCCTGGGCGGACACGTCCCCGGCGTTGCGGATGGTGAGCGCCTGCTCCTCGGTGATCTGCCCGGTGCGCAGCGCCTCTTCCACCTTGTTGGCGACGGCTTGCTCCCGCTGCTGGGTGGCCGAGCTGGTCTCCGTCGGGTTGATGATCTTGCCGTCCGGCCCGATGGGGTGCACCTCCCCCTCGGGGGTGATCACCGCGTTCTTCCCTTCTTTGCCCGCGATGACCGTGCCGTCTTCCAGCATGGTCATCGTGTGGCCTTCGGGCGTGACGTGGGTCTGGGTGCCGTCTGCCGTGACGATGTCGGCGGATCCGTCGTTGTTCTTCACGACGAGCGTGTCCCCGTCGTGGACGACGGTGCGCTCTTTCGTGGAGACCGAGACGGCGTCCTTGTCCGCCGAAACGACCGCCTGGTCCGATCCGCCGGTCTTCTGGTTCTTGTCCCCGACGCCGCCCTGCGCGTTGTTCTGCTCGTGCTGGGTGGTGTTGGTGCCGGTGACCGGGTCCTTGATCTGCGTCTGCTCGGTGTTCTGCGGCGTCGTCTTCTCGTGCGGCGCGACGACCGTCTCTTCGACGTGGCCCTGGCCCCCGCCGCCCTTCTTGTCCGGCGTGGTGGTGGTGGTGTCCACCGGTGCGACCTGGGTCTCGGGGTGAACCTGCGTCTGGTTCTCCGGGTGGACCTGGGGCTGCGCCTCCGGCGTGCCGTTGTTGACCTGGGTCTTCGCCTCGGCGTCGTTGTGCGCGCCGGACTGCTGCTCCTGGTGGTTGCCGTGCGCCGTGGCCGGACCGAACTTGGTCCGGGCGTACGCGCCGCCGGCGCCCGCGCCGAAGGTCTGCTTCGCGCCTTCGATGAGGGAGTCCTTCATCGCGTCGCCGAAGTCGCCCTTGTACTTGCCGCGCGCGGCGTCGAACCCGATGCCGGAGGCGGTGCCGGCGGTCATGCCGGTGCCCGCGGCGGTGCCCTTGGCGAGCGCGGCGGTGTAGGCGTTGCGGTCGAACATCGCCTTGCCGATCTTCGACTCGTCCATCCCGGTGGTGACCGCGCCGGAGACCCCTTCCACGAGCGCCTGCTTCACGCCTCCGCCGCCGGTGGTCAACAGGCCCTGGCCGATGCCCTTGTCCCAGGTGCCGTCGGTGAGGGCGGTGTTGGCCGCGCCGTTGACGAAGCCGGTTCCGAGGCCGATCGTGCCCGCCTGGATGGTCTTGTCGAGGGCGGTCGTGGCGTTGAGGATTCCGGCGCCGCCGTTCATCGTCTGGAGCTTGGTGCCAACGCCCGCGGTGGCCACGCTCACCGCGGTGATCGCGGCGTCCTTCGTCGCGTCTTCCCAGCCATAGCGCCCGCCCTTCATGCTGGCGTTGATCGCCATGGAGGCGCCGCCCGTGACGGCCGCTCCCACCATCGCGACGGCCACCGGCGCGCCCGCGCCTGCCGTGGCCACCGTGACCACCGCCGCGCCCACGACCGCCACCGCGGTGGTGGCGTAGTTGGCGATGCGGTCCTGCGCCGCCCGGTACTCCTCGGCGTTGATGCCGACGGACCGGCAGTACTTCTCGTACTCCTTGCGGGCCTCGGGGTCCTCCTTGCCGTCCTTGTCGAGGAACTTGCCGTCGGGGCCCATCTTCTTCGCGGCCTCTTCGAGCGCCGCGAAGTTGCGATCGAAGTCCTTGCGCTCGTTGGTGTCGCTCATCCCGCCGCGGCCAATGCTGCCGAAGAACCCGTCGTTCTCCTGGCCGACCGTCCAGTCCTTCTGCAGCCGCGCCTTGGCGAGCTTCTCCTGCGGCGACATGTACTTGTCGTCGCCCATCAGCAGTTCCTCCACTTCGCGGCGATCGTCGCCGGAGAGCTCCGAGCCGAAGCCGCTGTGGTCGCCGCCCTGCTTCCGCGACCCGTCGGGGTTGCGCTCGACGACGCCGAGGTCCTTGTAGAGCGCGGCGGTGTCGCTGCGGCCGTTGCCGTGCTGCTCGCCGTAGACGGCCGCAAGCTCCTTGACCTCGTCGGGGCGCATGCCGCTCAGCGAGCGCTTGATGCCCGCTTCGTCGGTTCCGACCTTGTTCTTGCCCTCAAGCCAGATCTGGTCTGCGGCCACCCGGGGGGTGTTCGTGCCGTCCACGAGCATGTTCTTGAGCACGCGACGGTTGACGTCCGCCTCCTTGTCGTTGCCCTTGAACATCCCGTCGACCGCGGTGTCCATGGTCAGGCCGTTCTTCTTCCCGTACTGCTCCTGGTACATCCCCCGGATCTTGGCTTCGCGCTCCTTCTGTTCGGCCTGGGCCTTGGTGCGCTCCTCGGGGTTGGGGGAGTGCAGCCGCTCCTGGAGATCGGGCGGCGCGTACAGCGCCTTCTCCATGTTCTCCATGTCGGGGCCGCCGCCGCGCGTACGCTCCACTTCGAAGCGGGCCACCGCCGCCGTCTCGCTCTCCTTGCCGTCCTTGGCGAGCGCGCTGATCAGGTCCTTGTTGGCGCCGCCGAACTTCTCGTTGAGGTACTGGTCCTGGTAGGGGTCGCCGGTCTTGATCTCGGCAGTGGCGTACTGGGCGAGATCGTTGGCCGCCTGCGTGGAATCCACGGGCGGGACGTTCTTCTGCTCGGCGTTCACCCCGTGCTGGACGTTGTAGAACTCCTGCTGGACGGCCTTGAGGTCCTCCTGCGGGACGCCCTCGAGCGCCTTCGCGAGCGCGTCGGGATCGCCGGACGCCCGTGCCTTGTCGATGCTCTCCTTGAGTCGGTAGGCGTCCGCCCGCTTGTCGTTGCCGGCAAGCAGCGCCTTGGTGACGTCGAGGTCGGTCCCGTCGAGGTTGGAGACGAGCTTCTCGCGCGTCTTGTCCCAGCCGGGGAGGTTCTGCATCTTGTCGCGGTCTTCCTGGGGGAGATCGCGGAGGATCTTCTCGATCTGCTCTTCGTCGTCGCCGTACCAGTGGATGCAGCTCTCAAGCTCGAGCTTCGCGCCGAGCGCGTTGTTGCCGGAGAGGTAGGCGTGGGCAGTGGCCTTGTCGCCGTCGTCGAGGTCGTCGTCGATGAACGCGACCATGCCGCCTTCGCTGCCGAAGAGCTGGGGCCAGACGTCCTGCTGCAGGGCCGCCGAGGTGAGCCCGGTGAGGCCGCGGAGGCTGTTGAACAGGAGGTTCTCGTCGGTGCCGAGCCCCTTCACCGCCTTGTGGATGCCCTTGGCGCGCTGCTCGAGGTTCGGCCGGACCTTGGCCGCCGCCGCGTTCACCATCGGGGTGAGCGTCTTCGGCATCTGGCCGATGCGCTCCTGCAGCTGGGCGAGGTACGCCGCGTTCGCCTCGGTGGCCCGGCCCTTGCTCGCGTCGAGCATGGCCTTGATCTCGGCGTCGAGCGACTTGGCGTACGCCTCCATCTGGGTGGAGAGCGGGGCGACGTAGGTCTGGAACGCCACGTCCACCGCGCCGCCGACCTGCACCATCGACTGGCCGAAGCGCTCGGCCTGCTGGTTGATGCCGGCGACTTGCTGCTCGCCGATCTTCGCCGCCTCCGCCGCGCTCTTGCCGCCGAGCTGGCGGACGTTCTCGATGGCGCCGGCGAGGGTCTTCTCGAGGCCTTCGCGAGCGGACTGCACCGCCTTGTCGAGCTCGAGGAGCAGGCCCTGGTGGAAGCCGGGGAGCTCCTGCTCCTTGGCCGCGAGGAAGTCCTTCGCGGTGTCGTACACCATCGGCTGGTCGGCGGGGATGCCCTGGAGCACCCCGTTCATCCACTCCGTGTAGCGGTCCTCCAGGGACCGGGCGGTGCTGTTCACCTGGTCCTTGGAGCTGGCGACGGCGGCCTGCACGTCGCCCTGCAGCTTGGTGCCCGCAGAAGCGACCTCGCCCTTGGCGCTGGTCTCGCCCGCGTTGAGCGAGGTGTTCGCGCTTCCGGCGCTCGCGTCGATCGCCTGATGGGCGCCGGCCTTGTCCGTGTCGATCTTCTTGACCGAGCCGTCGTAGGCGGCCTGGATCTTGGCGGCGCCGTCGGTCTTCGTGGCCTCGACCTTCGCCTCGATCGGGGTGAGGAACTTGTCGACGATGCCCTGGTACTGGGGCTTCTCGGCCCGCACCGCGTCGGCCTTGGCGGTGGCGCCGTCGGTGAAGCTCTTCACCGCGTCGTCCACACCCTTGCGGGCCGCCTTCTGGCGGGCTTCGTTCTCGGCGTCCTGGAGGGGGTTTCCCGAGCCGGTCTTCCAGGTCTGGGCGATGGTCTCCTTCTGGCCGGCGAGCACCTTCGTCTGGCCTTCGGCGGTCTTCTGGAACTCCTTCGCCGCGTCGTCGACCATCTTGTCGAACGGGCCCTGCCAGCCCTTGCGCATCTCCCCGACCTTGGCCTTGGCGGTGTCGTAGGTGGACTGCAGCTTCGTCTGGTTCGCGGGGAGGCTCGTGTCGAGCGCGCTGCGGGCGGAGGCGGCGTCGCCGTCCACCTTGCCGTGGGCGGTGGTGGCCGCGCCGGCGACGTTGGTGCGGGCGGTGCCGTAGGCGGTGGTGATCTGCGTGGTCGCCGCGCCGACCTGGCCCATCGCCTCGGCGGCGCGGGCGGCCATCGCCTCCTCGAACTCCTTGACCTTGTCGGCGGCGAAGGACTCGATCTCCTTGCGCAGGAACTCCACCTGGTCGTGGATCCGCCCGACGTGATCGTCGATCTTCTGGCGGTGGCCCGCGGCGTCGAGCCCGGTCTGCTTCTGGAGCTGCTTGTCCTGCTTGGGCTCGGTCTTGAGCGCGCCCCACGCCATGCGCGGCACGTCGCGGACGTTGATCGCCTGACCGAGCACCGGGGCGAGCGCGTTGCCCACGGCGTTGCCGAGGAGCTGGGCGCCTTCTTCGCCGAGGTCACCCGCGAGGGCGGCGACCGCATCGCCCACCACGTCCTTCACGCCCTTGCTGTCGGCCGGCTTCGCGCCGGGGACGGGGCCGCCAACGCCGCCGGGACCGGGCTTTCCGCCACCGGGGCCGCCCTTCGCGGACTTCCCGTCGGGCTTGCCTTCTTTGCCGTCGCCGTCCGGACCGCCGGGGCCGCCTTTGCCG
>CAIXRH010000023.1 GCA_903921785.1 uncultured Pseudomonadota bacterium | reverse complement strand
GGCGACCAGCCACCCGGGCGCCAGCGCGCCCGCCACCGCGGCCGCCCCCGCCACCGCCGCACGACCCCGCCCAAACGCCGCCAGCGCCACCACCCCGGCCGCGGAGAACCCGAGGATCGAGTCCAGCGGTCCGGGCCACAGCGCCGACGGCAAGGCCGCCACCGCGGCGGGGAACCCGAGCGCTGGGAGCAGCAGCAGGCCACGCAGCACCCTCCGCAGCGGCTGGCGCTGGGCGAACGCGAGGTCGCCGTCGAGCAGCGCCGCCACCCCGCGCCGCGGTAGGGCCGCCATCCCGAGGAGCCACGCCACGGCGATCGTAGCGCGCACGGGCGCCGGCAGCTCCGCCACCCGCCGAGCCAGCCCCGGCCAGTCCACGATCGGCCCGAAGTTGACCAGGAACCACAACAGCGCGAGCCACGGCACCAGCAGCGCGGGGAGCACCCGCCGCACCCCGGCCGCGGTCACGGCCCGAAGTAGCGGTGCGGACAGCGTCGGCTTCATCGCTGGATTGACGTAGCGTCGGGCGCCCGGCATCCGCCAAGGCGCGGGGGCGGAAGCGACAAGCCGCGACGGCTCCGGCGGGGCGCGCGGCGCGCGGCCAACGCTGCGGAGGCTGGTTCGCGAGGGACCGGACCCCGCTCGGGAGCGGGAGCGGAGGCGGACCCCGCAACGGGGAGGCGCTGCCCGCCCCCCAAAATGCCCCGAAGCGCCGACCGGCCCCTCACGCCGACCTTCCCCGGAAACCACCTACCCCCTCAGCGCCCCAGGCACGGAATGGCGACCCCGTCCGGAGCGGGCTGCGGCGCACACCCGGCGCCGTACCGGGCCGCGACCGCCACGGTGTGTTTCGTCAGGCTCGCGTAGAGGTCGTCGAGCGAAGCGCGCGCCCAGGTCTGCGCCGCTTCGGCAGGGATGGCGCCGCCGAGGTCAGTCCAGGCCTGGTAGACGCCCAGGGTGTGGTCGGCGTCGATGGGCACGAGAAGCCAGGCGCCGCGGTTCATCGGGAGCGGCTCGGACGCGTCGAACCCGACGGCGTCGGTCTGGGTCCGCGCGGCCACGAGCTCGGTGTTGTCCACATGCCACGCCCGCTCCCACACGCCGGCCCCCGCGAGCTTCGCGTTGTTCTCCGACACGAGCACGTAGTGCCGATCGGCGAAGGGCCAGGGCAGATCGATGCGCTGGTACATCGTCTTCGGCGAGGCCCAGTGGCCGTGGAGGATCACCTCGGTGAGCTCCGCGACGTCGTCGTCGAGGTGGTCGTCCGTGAGGCTCAGCCAGAGCAACTCTCGGCTCGCCGGGAGGATTCCATAGGCGGCGACTCCCTTCTCCGGGAGCGCCACCCGCCCGACCTTGCCCTTGGCCACCTCCGCCAGGACCGCCGTGGTGGGCGGCGGCGGCGGCACCCGAGCGTCGCGCGAGACGGGCCCGGCGACCGAGAGCCACAGCGCGGAGAGCGCCGCGGCGTCCACTTCAGAAGTTGAACGTGTGGTCCACGTGGACCACGCCGCCGCGCGGCTCGGGGAACTTCATCCGGCCGACCGCCTTCACCAGGCAGGCCTCCAACAGCGGGTTCTTCAGGTCGCTCTCGGCGATCTTCACCGCCGAGGCGGCGCCGGTGAGGCTGATCTCCCAGGTGAGCTGCATGCGCCCGCTGGAGGTGCCGCCGAGGCGAGAATAACAGTCGGTGAACGCCCACTCGTTCTTCTTGAGCACGCCGGGCACGGCGTCCTCCGGGAGGTGCCCCTCTTCGGTGTCGAGGTCGAACGCTTCGTCTTCGGCCGCAGTGGCCGCGGGGGCGTCGGTGCTCGCCGGCGGCTTCGCGGGCGGCGCAGGCTTGTCGTTGGCGTAGGCGCTGAGCGCCGCGAGCAGGAGCAGCATGACGGTCCGGGTCCGGTCGGGTAGCGTAGCGCGCCGTGCGAACCACGGGGAGGCCGATGTCGTCCACCGATCCCTACGCTCGTGTCGCCGCCGCGTACGACGCTGAGCTCGACCACGCCGAGGGCGACGTGGCGGGGTACGCGTCGCGAGGCGAAGGCGGCCCGTTGCTCGTGCTCGGCGCGGGCACCGGACGGGTCTCGGGGCGGCTCGCCGAGGTGCGCCCCGTCACCGGGCTCGACCGCAGCGCCGACATGCTCGCGCGGGCGCGTGCCCGCGGCCCCGCCTCGGTCCGCTACGTGCAGGCCGACATGACCGACTTCGACCTCGGACCCTTCGCCGAGGTGATCGCCCCCAACGCCGCGTTCGCCTTCCTCCCCAACCGCGCTGCCCGCGCCGCCTGCCTCGCTTGTTGCCGCCGTGCCTTGTCGAAGGGCGGCCCCCTCACCCTCGATCTGCTCGTCCCCAGCACGCTGGTCGGCGACGCGCACGTGCCCGAACGGCTGGCCTGGGAGGGTGTCGCCGACGGCCGGCCCACGCGGCGTCTGCGCGAGGTCTTCCGGGAGCCGGTGGCCCAGCGCATCCGCCTCGTGGACCGCTTCTGGGTAGACGACACCCTGTACGCCGAGAGTGTGCTGCTCCTCCACGTCTTCTCCCGCGACGAGGTGGAGTGGATGTTGGAGGCCAACGGCTTCTACGTGGACGAGGTGCTCGGCGACCACCGGGGCGGTCCGCTCCGGGAGGGGAGCGATCGGCTTCTGGTGAGAGGGCGGCCGCTCTGAGCTACTCGAGGTCCCCCACCGCCGCCAGAAGCGTGAGCGTGGCCAGATCCGTGTTCATCTGCTCGCCGAGCACCGCGAGCTTGGCGCTGTCGCGGCCGAGGCGGGCGTCTTCGAGGTCGAGGACAGCGGAGGCGCCCGCCTTGAAGGATGCCTCGGCGATCCGGAGGTTCTCCTCGGCCAGCTCCAGCTCGTGGCCGGCCGCGAGCGCGGCCGAACGTGCGCGCGCCAGCTCGTCCCAGGCGCCGTACACCTCCACCCGCGCGTCGCCCTCGGCCTTGGCCACCGCGGCGTCGGCCTGGTGGAGCTGGCTGGCGAGCTTCTCGTTGTCCGCGAGGCGATAGCCGCCGTCCCAGAGGGTCCATGAGGCGTTCACCCCGAGGATCCACGTGTTGGGCTCGCCGGAGAAGCCCTCGTTCTGGGTCCAGGCCTCGGTGAACCGACCGTCCACCGTGGGTAGCCAGGCGAGGACCGAGGCGGTCTTCTGCGCCTGTGCCGCCTTGAGCTGCTCGCGCGCGGCGACCAACGCGGGACGGTGCGCCTCCGCCGTGGAGAAGGCCGCGTCGGGATCGGTGAACGGCAAGGAGCGGCTGCCCGGACGCGCCATGGAGCCGTCCGCCGGCACGCCAACCAGCTCGCCGAACGCCAACTCCGCACGGGTGCGGCGGCTCTTGGCGCCGAGCACGTCGCGCTCGGCGCGCGCCACCGCGATCTCGGCCTGCAGCTCCGCCTGGTGTGTGGCTTGCCCGGCGGTGACGAGAGAGTGGGCAGTGGCCGCGTGTTTCTTCGCGAGCTCGAGGGCGTCGGTGGCCAGGGCTTCGGCGTCGCGGGACAGGAGCACGCCCCAGTAGGCGCTCGCCACGCCAACCTGGAGCTGCGAGAGCCCCTGCTCCGCCTGCGCGTCCCCCGCGCGGGCCATGGCGTTGGCGCCGGCCACGCCGGGGAACGCCCGAGCGTTGAACAGCGGCTGCGCCACGGTGACGCTCGCGTCGAAGAAGCTCTTCTTCTGGATGATGAGCGGATCGCCGAAGTCCACCGGCTCGCCGGTGAACTGCTCGATCATGTCGAGCACCGAGGGCGGGAAGGAGCTCCCGAAGTCCATCGTGACCTCGCGCTCGTTGAGCGTCCAGTTGCCCTGGACCGACACCTTCGGCGAGAGCGTGGCCCACGCCTGGGTGCGGATCACGTGCGACTGGCGCTGCGCCTCGAGCACCATCGTGGCCTCCTCCGAGTGTTCCCGGGTTCGAGCCCAGGCTTCGTCGAGGGTGAGCGCGGAGGCGGAGACGACGAGGGCGAGGATCATGCGGGCTCCTTCACGAACCAGCCGCGAACGCGACGGGCGGCACCGTTGACGCGGACGATGAGGTCGTCGAAGAGGGAATAGGCCACGGGGGTAGCCAGGAGCGTGAGCAGCAGCGAGAGGGTCTGACCGCCCACGACGACGCCGGAGGTGGCGCGGTTGAAGCCGCTGCCCACACCGTTGGCCATGACCAGCGGGATCATGCCGGCCACGAACGCCAGCGTCGTCATGAGGATCGGCCGCAGACGGTCCTTGTTCGCGAGGAGGATGGCGTCGAGCCGCTCCATGCCCTTCTCGCGGAGCTGGTTGGTGTGGTCGATCTGGAGGATCGCGTTCTTCTTCACGATGCCGAAGAGCACGAAGATGCCGAGCACGCTGAACATGTCGAGCGCCTGCCCCGTGAGCACGATGCTGACCAGGGCGAACGGCAGGGTGAGCGGCAGCGAGAGCAGGATGGTGAACGGGTGGACCCAGCTCTCGAACTGCGCGGCGAGGATGAGGTACATGAAGATGCCCGCGAGCATGAAGCCGATGAGCACGCTCTTGCCGGTCTCGGCCATGAGCTTGGTCATGCCGCTCGGGCGCATGGTGTACGCGGAGGGCAGGTGCTGGTCGTTGATCGCCTTCACCATGGCTTCGCCGATGATGTTCTCGCCGACGCCGGGGGCCGCGTTCGCGAGGATCGTCACCACGCGCTGCCGGTTGAGGCGGTTGATCGAGGCCGGGCCGCTCGAGGGCTTGAACGAGACCAGATCGCCGAGCGGGACGATCGCGCCCGTAGCGGTCTGCACCGGGTAGATCGTGAGCTTGGTCGGGTCATCCCGCCAAAGCGGCGTCGCGCGGATGCGCACATCGTACTGCTGACCGAACTCGGTGTAGGTGGAGACCTTGCGGCCGCCGACGAGGAGCTGGAGGCTGGTGGCGAGATCGCCCACGCTCACGCCGAGCTGGGCGGTGCGCGCCCGGTCGAGGTGCACGCCGAGCTCGGGCTTGCCGACGACGAGGGAGCTGTCGACGTCAACCGCGCCTTTCACCGCCTTGAGCTGGGTCACGACGGCCTGGGCCGTGGTGCCGAGGCGCTCGAGGTCGGGCCCAGTAATGTTGTACTGCACGCGCGCCGTGGACTGCCCGGTGCCGCCGAACGCCGCCACGTCGTTGACCGAGAGGCGGAGCGTCGGATCGAGCTTGGGGAAGATGTTCGTACGAACGTCGTTCTTGAGCTCTTCCTGGCTGGCGACACGCTCGGTGGGGTCGGACAGGCGCACGAAGACGCGGGCCACGTTGTCGTTGCCCTGGTCGTCGTCGCCGATGGTGACGAGGGTGCCGATGACCCCGGGGAGCTGGTCCCGGACGGCCCGGGCGACACGCTCACCGTGGAGCGCGGTGGCGGCCACCGACATGCCCTCAGGCGCGCGCACCGACACCTCGAACTGCGCCTGGTCGTCGATCGGGAGGAAGCCCTTCTTGGCGAAGTACCCGGTGATCGGCAGGGAGCCCAGCGAGAGCAGCGCCGCGATCACCACCAGCCACCGGTGGCGCATCACGAACCGCAGCACGACCATGTAGGCGCGCTCGACCGGCTTGTAGAAGATCTCGACCACGTGCTCCAGCCCGCTCGGGCCCTTCCCCGCCACGTGCGGCTTCAGCCAGCGGGACGCGAGCATTGGGGTGAGGGTGAAGCTCACGAAGAGCGACACCATGATCGCCACGGACATCGTCACGCCGAAGCCGCTGAGGAAGCGCCCGGGAATCCCGGCGAGGAACGCCACGGGGAGGAACACCGCCACCAGGGACAGCGTGGTGGCGAGCACCGCGAGGCCGATCTCCTTGGTGCCGGAGATCGCCGCCTGCATGGGATGCTCTCCCTTCTCTTCCACGTGCTTGAAGATGTTCTCCAGCACCACGATCGCGTCGTCGATGACGATGCCGACGGAGAGCGCCAGCGCGAGCAGCGTGATGGTGTTGAGCGTGTACCCGAGCCAGGAGAGCACCGCGAAGGTGCCGAGTACGCTGGTGGGGATGGCGATGGCCGCGATGACCGTGCTGCGTACACTCCCGAGGAACATGAGCACCACGAACGCCGCGAGGATGGCGCCGACCACGAGGTGCTCCTTCACGCCGTCGGTGCCGGTGCGGATGGAGGCCGAGTCGTCGCGGATGATCTCGATCGAGTAGCCGCCCGGGAGCTCGCCCTTGAGCTCCTCGACCTTGGCCTTCACGGCGTCTGCCACCGTCACGGTGTTGGTGCCGGTCTGCTTGCGGACCGCGAGGACGACGGCGGGCTCGCCGTTCCAGAGCGCCACGCTCTCGGCTTCTTCCACCGAGTCTTCCACCGTGGCGACGTCGCCCACGCGGACGACCCGCTCACCGACGGTGCGGATCGGCAACGCCGCGATCTGGTCGGGGGCCTCCACGCGGCCGTAGATGCGGAGCGAGAGCTGGTCCCGTCCAGTGTCCACCCGGCCGCCGGGGACGGAGAGGTTCTGCTGGCTCACCGCGCGGGCCACCTCGCCCGCGCCCATGGAGAACGCGCGGAGCCGGACCGGGTCGACCTCCACCTGGATCGTGCGCTTCTGCCCGCCGAGGATGCGCACCTGGCCCACGCCGGGGAGCACCTGGAGGGCCTCGCGGATGCGCTTGTCGGCCAGCTCGGTGATCTCCACGGGATCGCGCCCGGGGCCGCGGAGCGCGGCGAAGATGATCGGCGAGGCGTCGGGATCGAGCTTGGCGATGGATGGCTGCTCCACGCCCTCGGGGAGGTCCCGCATGATGCGGCCCACGCGATCGCGCACGTCCTGCGCGGCCACGTCCACGTTCTTCTCGAGCTTGAAGGTGACCACCACCAGCGACACGCCCTCGGCGCTGATGCTGCGGAGCTCCTCGATGTCGCCGATGGTGTTGACCGCGGCCTCCACCTTGTCGGTGAGCTCGGTCTCCACGTCCTCGGGAGCGGCGCCGGGGAGGATCGTGGTGATGGTGACGACGGGGAATTCAACGCGAGGGAAGCGGTCTACCCCGAGGCGGCCGTAGCCTACGATGCCCACCACCACGATGAGCAGCGTGAGCACCGTGGCGAAGACGGGCCGCTTGACGCAGATCTCAGCGAGCCATTGCATTTCAGTTCACCGCCCCTACGCTGACCGCTCCGCCGTCCTTCAGCGTCTCCGGGGGGGAGACCACCACCTGATCGCCCGCCACGAGGTCGGTGAGGACCACCCGCTTGCCGTCGCGCTCGGTGCCCACGCGGAGGACCACCTCGAACGCCTTCTGGTCCACCACCTTGAAGAGCCGGTGGACCGGCCCGTCGTGGAGGATCGCGGCCTCGGGGACGGTGAGCTTCTCGCTCTCGCCCACATCCACCGTGGCGGAGGCGAACATGCCCGGCCGCAGCGCCGGCACCTCCTCGTCGAGCACCGCCTCCACCACGAGGTCCCGCGTCTGCTCACGGATCGCGCCGCTCACATGCTGGATCGTGGCCGAGTAGTGCTCCTTCGGGAAGGCGCTCGGGGTGAGGGAGACGTGGCGGCCGACGTCCACGCCGGCCACCTGGGTCTCGGGAACCGTCATCCGAAGGCGCAGCGGGCCGGGCGCGAAGAGGGTGACGATCGGCGTCTGGCTGCCAACGAAGCTGCCCACCTCGATCATCCGCTCGCCCACCACCCCGTCGAACGGGGCGCGAATGGTGGTGCGGTCGGCGCTCGTGGACGCGGCATCGCTGGAGGCAAGCGCGGCGGCGGCCGCGGCCTTCTGGGCCTTGCAGGTGGCGTGGGCCCGATCGAGCTGAGCCTGCGAGATCGCGCCTGCAGCGAACAGCTCCTCGGCGCGGGCGCATTCGCGATCCGCCACGTCGAGCTGGGCGGCCTGGGCGGCGGCCTGGGCGCGCTGGGCGGCGCTGCTGAGCTGGCTGAGCCGGGTGTCGACCACGGCGAGCACGTCGCCGCGCTTCACGCTGTCGCCCCGCTCGACCCGGGTCTGCACCACCAACCCGTTGGTGTCGGCCGCGACCTGCACCTGGCGGTCGGCGATGAGGGTGCCGACGAGGTCGATCTGGTCGGGCATGGTGGCCGTGGCCGCGGCCGCCAGGCTGACCTTCACCGGCCCGCCTTCGCCATCCTTGGCCTTGTCATTGGACTTTCCGGAGCACGCTGCCGCGAGGAGCAGGGTGAGCGACAACCAGGAGGTGACCTTGCGCATGGGGCGCAGAGTTAGTCCCCAGCCCGCGGGAGGTCAACCGGATAGTTGACGCGAATCGGTGGGGCCGGCTACCTCCCCCGACCTTGTCCTCCCCCCTCCACGGGGTGTACAAGTCCGCCGATGTCCGAGCTCGACACCCGCATCCGCATCCTCGAGGCCGCCACGACGGAGTTCGCCGCCGTGGGGCTCGCCGGTGCCCGGGTGGACCGCATCGCCCAGCTCGCCGGCTGCAACAAGCAGCTCATCTACCACTACTTCGGGGACAAGAACGGGCTCTTCGAGACGGTGATGACCGAGGTCATGTCCGACCGGCCGCCCGAGGTCTTCGGAAACCGCGCCGACTTCGCCGACCACTTCGCCCGCAAGTGCGACGAGCTCGACAAGAAGCGGACGTGGACGCGGCTGCTCATGTGGGAGGCCCTCGCCGGTGGGGATGGCCCCGTCGTCGCCGAAGAGCGGCGTCGGGCGTTCGTGGGGCACGCGGCCAAGGCCTGTGAGCGCGCGCAGGCAGAGGGGCAGATCGACAGCGGCTTCTCCCCCCGCTACCTCGTCTTTGCCCTGTTCTCGCTGATGGCGATGCCGTTCGTGCTCCCCCAGGTCGCCCGCCTCATCACGGGGGCGTCCCCCTCGGAGCCCGCGTTCCGGAAGGCGTGGATGGATACGGTGGGGCGCCTGCTCCGGCGTCTGGGCCCGATGGAAGCCACGGAGAGCGCCGAGGATTCGTCTCAACCGGACGGATGAGCATCCTCCGGACGCAGCGGAGGTCGCCGAATCGTCCCGTACCGGTTGCCGTGCCCCGCGACCCTCCCGCGCGATACTCCGCCGGATGATCGTGCTCAGCTCTACCGTGGTCGCGTGGATCGTCGCCGTGCTCGCGCTGAGCATGGCGCTGGCGCAGGTTTTGGCCCGGCGGCGCGAGGCCGACGCCCTGGCGCGGATGGTGAGGGTTCTGGAGCGCATGTCGGGAGGGGACACCCACCTCGTCACCCCGGAGCTGCCTGGGCGCCTGCTCCCGTTGGCGAAGGCGGTGAACCTGCTCGCGGACCGGTTCAGGAAGAACCAGGTCAATGATCACCCGGAGCGGGTCTTCGATCAGGCCCTGGTCCGCGAGACCCCCAACGGGCTCATGGTGGTCGACGGCCGGGGTGTCATCCGGGTGGTCAACCGGGCCGCCCGCGATCTGTTGCCGTGGACCGCCGAGCCCGTGGGCCAGCGGTCTGTCGACGTGCTCCCGCTCACCCCGCTCGCGGACGTGCTCCGCGAAGCGGCAGACACCCGCGAGCCGGCCGAGCGGGCCGCGAGGGTCGGCACCCGCGACCTCCTCCTCCGCGGCATCCCCCTCGCCGACGGCAGCGGCACCCTCGGCGTCATCCTCGACATCACGTCCGTGGTGAGCGCCGAGCGGGTCCGGCGGGAGTTCGTCGCCACCGTGAGCCACGAGCTCCGCACGCCGGTCACCTCCATCGTCGGCTACGCCGAGTCACTCGCCGACGAAGAAATCCCGCCTTCCGCGCGCTCCCTCCTCACCCCTCTCGTCCGAAATGCGCTGCGGCTCAGCCGCCTCTGCGAGGACGTGCTCGCGCTGTCCCGCCTCGAAGCCCGGTCCGCGAACCTCCCCTTGGAGCCGCTGGAGCTCCTCCCGCTCACCGACGAGCTGGTCGACGGCTTCCAGGACCGCGCCGCCGGCCGCGACATCACGCTGACCGTGGAGGGGGACTGCGGCGTCGCGCAGGTCAACGCCGACGCGTACCTCGCCGCCGTGCAGAACCTCGTCGACAACGCGCTGAAGTACACGCCCACCGGCGGCCACGTCACGGTGCGGCTCTCCCGCCAGGACGAACGCGCGGTCGTGTCGGTGGTCGACGACGGACCGGGCATCGACCCCATCCACCACGCCCGCCTCTTCGAGCGCTTCTACCGCGTGGATCCCGGCCGCTCCCGCGACGCTGGCGGCACCGGGCTCGGGCTCGCGCTGGTCAAGCACTACTGTCAGGCGATGGGCGCCGAGGTGTCGATGACCTCCTCGGTCGGCACCGGCAGCACGTTCATCCTCAGCTTCCCGGTGGAGTGAGCCCCGCACCCGGCGCCCAACCCACCCGGTGGCTCTCCCCCGTCGACGCGACCAGCTCGTAGAGCGAGTGGTTGTAGCACCCGGCCGCGCAGCCCCGGCCCCAGAGGCGCTCGCGATGCGCCTGCACGGCCGGGGAGCGCCACAGCTCTGGAAGCGGCGTCGCGAACACGTTGCCGACCTTCAGGCCGTCGCCGCCCCAGACGCAGCAGGGGAGGAGGTCGCCGGTGTAGGTGACGCCGTACTGGTCCACGAGACCCAGGCAGCGCACCGGGCCCGCCTCGCCCGCGTGATAGCCGAGCGCCTCCTCGTAGTAGTGGGCCTTCGCGGCGACATCCCGGTCGGCGCGGGCGAGGGTGGCCAGCGCCTCGCGCCAGGCCGCGCGGTCCGCATCGCTGCGCAGGTAGAGGTCGGGCGCGTCGTTGACCGGCCAGAAGTCGAAGCGGGCGCCGGCCGCGCGGACCGCCTCGTAGACCGCGACCAGCTCCCGCACGTTGCGGTTGGTCACGGTGAAGTACACCGCGCAGTCCACCCGGCCGTCGTGGATGGTGCGGACGAGCTGCGTCCAGGTGCGCGTGTGGGCGCCGGGTTGGCCGCGGAGGGCGTCGTGGGTCTCTGAGAGGCCGTCGATGGAGAAGCTCAGCGACGCGACGCCCGCCTCCACGAGGCGATCGAGGTGGCGGTCGACCAGGGTGCCGTTGGTGGTGACGTTCACGCTCATCCCCCGCGCCTTCGCCCGCGCCACGAGCTGGGGGAGGTCGGGGTGGAGGAGCGGCTCCCCGCCCGTAAAGACGGCCACCTTCGTGCCGATCGCCGCGGCGTCGTCGAGGAGCCGCAGGGCGCGGTCGGTGGGGACGTTCTCGGGGCGGTCCCAGAGGTCGCAGAAGGAGCAGCGGAGGTTGCAGCCGCGGTTCACCAGGAAGAGCAGGGTCAGCGGCTTGCTCGGTACCCGGGGCGGGAGGTGCGCCTCGATGGAGGGGCGCGGGGCGAAGTCCCGGCCCTTGCCCGCGTGGATCGCCCGGTAGGCGCGCGTCACTTCGGACCAGTCCCGGGAGGCGGCGTAGGCCCGGGCGCGGGCGCCGAGCCGCTTGCGCAACGCTGCATCCCCGAGCGCGCGCCGCACGGCGTCCACGAACCCCTCGCCCTCGGCGAGCAAGAGGTGCTCCTCGTGGCGTACGTCGAGCCCCTCGGCGCCAAGCGGCGTGGCCACCACCGCCTGCCCGGCGGCGAAGTACTCGAGGAGCTTCATGCGGGTGCCGCCGCCTGCGAAGAGGGGGCAGACACAGAGGTCGGCGCCGGCGATGTGGGCGGGGAGGTCGTCCACCGGGCCGGCGAAGCGCAGGCGATCGCTGGCGAACGCCTCCGGGGCGCCCATGCCCGCGCAGACCAGCGAGACCTCCGGAGGGAGCGCCGGCAGCACCCGCTCCGCGAGGAAGCGCACCGCCTCGGTGTTCGGCGCGTAGTGCAGGGTGCCGTGGAAGAAGAGCACCGGGCCCGGGCCGAGGCCGTACCGCGCGCGGAGGTCCACCCGTTCGCCGCGGTAGTTCGCGAGGTCCACACCATGCGGCACGAGGTGCCCGCGCCCGCCCAGCCGCGCGCGGTCCTCCTCCGAGAGCACCACCACGTCGTCGACCATCCGCACGATCGCCTCTTCGATCGCCCGGATGCGTAAGAGCGCCGCCTTGGGGAGCCCCGCCATCTGCCGCAGCCGGTCGTGCTCCACGTTGTGCTGCACGAGCACGCTCCGCCCGCCGAGGAGCCTCGCCCCCAGCGTAGCGGGGACCGCGTACCCCGGAAACTCGGCCTGCCACACGTCCACCCGCTCGCGGAGCCCGACGTAGAGCGCGCGGGCCCACCACGCCGGGTCGAGCACCGGGCGGTACAGGAACGTCTCCTCCACCGGGTAGCCGATCCGGCGCAGCCACCCTTCGAAGCGAGCTTGATCGCGCAGGAAAGGCAGCTCCTGGAGCGCCCGGGCGCGGGCGCCGTAGGGGCGGGGCTCCCACCGCCCGTCCCGCAGGGTGAGCCAGCGGTCCCGGTCGTCGGTGACGACGGAGACCTGGTCCCCGGCGGCGGCCAGCGCCTCGGCGGTGCGCACGATCTTCACGGCGGCGCCGTGCTGCGTGGGGAACAGGTCCCCCCGGGTGAGGATCAGCACGCGCCGTGGGTCGGCCATCCCCGCTGCCGTAACCGGGGAGCTTGTCGGAGGCGGGCGTGCGTCCCCGAGGCCGGTCCCCGCCCGCCCCGCCAGGCTCGCGGACGGTGGCTCCTCGACCACCGACGGGTCCGGGGGGCACGGCGGTCCGGCACCACGGCCCCTCGACACCCCTCGCGACGCCCTCAGCCGATCAAGGATCTTCCTTGCTCGCACCGACGCCGCGGCGGTGTTCTTCCCGGCTCGGCGTCGGGCCGGCCGACTTCTCCTCCCCCGGCCCGCCCGCGATGTTCCAGTAGCCGTTCGCCCGGAAGATCTCGCGCATCGCCGGGTCGACCGTCACGTTGGAGCCGTGGGACGCGGCCTCGGAGCGGTCGGCCCGATACGCCATGAGCGCGACGACGAGGTCGAGGTAGCGCTCGGGCTCCGTGGCGAAGCGGTCGTCCTGCTCAGCGGCGTCGGTCTTCAGATCGTAGGCGTTGAAGCGCCAGTCGTTGTACGGCTTCTTGATCTCGCGCCGGGCCAGGGCGATGCGGGTGTCCGACCAGTCCTGGAGCATCAGCTTGCGGCTCGGCGTCCGCACCGCCATCGTCCGCTCGTTGGTGAGCGAGAACGCGGGACGATCGGCGTACTCCGGGCCCGGTTCGGCGCCCTGGAGCAGGGGAACCAGCGAGTGGCCCGCCATCCGTGCTTCCGGACGAATGTGCGCCAACTCCAGGACGGTGGGCGCTACGTCCACGGTCTGGACGAGGGCGTGGACCACCTTTCCCTTCGCCGTGACACCCGGCCCGGCGATCACCAGCGGCACCTGGAGCACCGTATCGAACATCGAGCCGTGGGTGATCCCGTCGGAGTGGGTCGCGAAGTCCTGGCCGTGGTTGGACGTCGCCACCACGATGGTGTTCTTCATGAGCCCGGCGGCTTCGAGCTTGGCGAGGAGCTGCCCGAGGAGCTGGTCGTACGCGTGGGCCGCACCGTCGTAATGTCGAAGGGTATGGGACCGCGCACGGTCGACGCCGAGGATGTCCCGGAACGTGAAGAGCGTGTCGTCGTACTCGCCGGGGAAGCAGGGGAGCCCTTCTCCGCCGAAGTGGTGCTCTTCGGCGGCGAGGATGCGGTCTCCGGGGAGCTGCAGGTCGTAGTCGTGCACGAGGAGGAGGAACGGCTGCTTGGGGGCCGTGGCGATCCAGTCCTCCCACGGCTTGAGCGGCGCCACGTCGTTCCCCACCAGCTCCGTGCGGACAATGTCCTTGCCGAACCCGCCGCTGGCACCGTGAAGGAGCTCCGGCACCCCCTTGCTCCAGAAGGCGGTGGAGGCGTAGCCATAGAAGCCGAAGATCTCCGGCAACGTGCGCGCATCCGACTCGCGGAGCGCCGTGGACGACTGCGAGAGGTCGATCGCCAGCGGGTAGCGGCCCGTGAGCAGGCTCACCAGCGCCGGCACGGTCCACCCGGCTTGGGAGATCATCTGGTCGAACCGGACGCCCCGGTCGGCGAGCCCATGCAGCGTGGGGAGCACCCACTCGTCGCCGTACTTCGCGTCCATCCGGTCGGCGCTCAGGGTGTCGATGTCGAGGATGATCACGTTGGGCGGGCCCTCTGGGCCCGCAGCCGCCGGAGGAAGGGAAGGAGGGAACGGGGCGGGGCTGGGCGCCGGCGGCGCGAACGGCGCGAACGCCTCCTTGTAGGCGGCGAGCATCTGGATCCCGGCGACGGTGCTCAACGCGCCCGACGCCTGGGCCGCCGCGGCGAGCGCCGGATCCGGCGGCGTAACCGTGACGGAAGGACTCGCCGCCCCGAGCGCCGCGAGGCGTGCGTCGAGCTGCGGCACCAGGGCGCCGACCACCAGGGACTCCGCACGGGCCCCCGGCTCCGGCGGCAGCACAAACGGCTCCGGCCGAAGGTTCGTAGCTTTTCTCGCTGACTCTGACAGGGATGCGTGCACCGCATCCTTCACATGGCTCACGACGTACGGCACGAGCGTGGCCAGCACCAGCTCCCGAAACGCCGCCTTCTGCTTCGCGTTCCCCGACTCCAGCCCGTCGAGCATCTCTGGCGGCACCGGCGCGAGGCCCAGGACCCGCGCCTGGTACCAGGCCGCGGGCCAGTCGGTGTCCGCGAGCACGGAGGCGCCCCGGGTGGTGGCCTGCGCGCTCAGCTCGCGGGTGAGCGACTCGTCGAACTCGGCGAATTCGAGGGCGAACCCCGCAGCGTCGGCGGAGGCGTCCTCTCCCCAAGGAGGGCGGACGCTGCCCAGGTGCACCCAGCCTACGCGCTGAGCGGCAAAGCCGGCCGCGCCGAGCACGAGGAGGCCGATCGCGACGCCGGTCGCGGTGCGCAAGGGAGGGGAGAGCGCCATTCGTGACCTTAGCGCGGCCCTCGGTGGTCGTCACCCGGACGACCCGGTGGCCCCGCGTGACGCGGGGCAATACGGCAAATCCCCTCGTGCCCCGCCCGCTGCCCCGACCCCGGTTGAAGCTCTTGGAGCGAGTGGGCGTGCGCGCGGTGCGGCGAACCCGCTCCGCCACCGAGCCGGTGGACGCGATCCATGTACTCAACGAAGGAGAACGCGCCGAACTGAGGCGCGTGGAGCGCGGGGCGGTCCTGCGCGCTGCCGCAGCCGGCGCGCTCGCCGCCGTTCTCTGCGCCGCCGCCGAATCCACCCTCGCGCCCGAGGACGTCGACCTCGGCGATCCCGCCGCCCTCGCCTGGGCCTGGGCCCCGTTCGGCGCCGTCCTCGCGCTGGTCACCGTCACCGAGATCCTCTTCCTCTACGCGTCCAGCCTCCGCGCCGTACGGGATCTCGCCTATGCGGCAGGACTGCCGCTGGACGGGGAAGAGTCCGACGAGACCCGGCTCGCCCTCGCGCGCGCGGCGCTGGAGCTGCCGAGCCCGATCGAGCCGAGCTTCGGGGTGGACCCGCAGCACGAGGCCACCCGTGCCGAGCTCCTCGCTGCTTCGTTCGCGTACAAGGGAAAGACCGCCCTCACCAATTTCTTGTTCAAGGCGTTCGTTCGGCGGGCGCTGGGCCGCGCGGCCACCCGGGTGCTGCTCGCGTTCACGGCGGTGCCCGTCAACGCCGCCTGGAACGCGTGGGTGGCCTGGTCGGTGGTCCGCGAAGCGCGCATCCGGGTGATGGGGCCGTCGGCGGCGGAGGAGCTGCTCGGGCACGCGTTCGCGGCCTCGGAGAAGCCGAGCCCGGCGTGCGCGGCGGTGCTGCACCAGGCGGTCGGCTGCGCGATCGTGCGGACCCGGGAGCTCCATCCCAACCTCGTGGTGCTGCTGCGGGCGATGCGGGCGCACCTGGGTCCGCCGCCACAGCGGCGCCTGGACGACGTGCCGGGCTTCCTCCTGGCCCTGGCCGCTTTGCCCGAAGAAGAACGACGGCTCACGCTGCGCTGCCTGACGATCGCGGCGATCATCGACGGGCGGCTCTCTCGCCGGGAGCGGCAGCTGCTCGTTCAAGCGCAGCAGGTGACCGGCCACGAGCCCGACCTCGGCCCCGCCGAGCGGCTCCTGCGCGACTTCGGCTCGGGGAACCCGGTGCCGGCGGCGGATGTGCTCGCGGGGGGGTGAGCCCTACCCCCCGTACTCCAACCCCAACTGGAAGCCCCCCGCGTCGTTCACCGGGTTGTAGACCTCCGGCGCGGGGTTGATCCAGCCACAGTAGCCGCCGCCCGTCAGGTCGACCGCGTCCCCGGAGCGGGAGTAGGTCGCCTGACCGTCGGCCTCGTAGCCGGCGACGACGAACGCGTCGGCGGCCACGACGAACGGAGTGCCGCCGAGGTCGACGTTCGCGGTGCCGTAGACCCCGCGCTCGCACGACATCGCCACCGCGTAAGGCATCGACGTGACCTGCACCCCGGAGGCGTCGAGCGCGCCAGTGGAGGAGCTGAAGGCCTGGTCGGAGATGTCCACGAGGAAGGTGCGGGGGTTGATTCGGAGGCGGGAGTAGACGGTCTTCACGGTGCTGCCGTTCCCGCGGTCGACGGCGTACTCGGAGTAGTTGGCCCGGCCCCCCGCGGGATCGACGGGGAGGTACTCGGCGGGGGAGCCAGCCATGTCAGCGCACCAGGCGGTCCAGGGCGATGCGGCGTCGCCGCCCACGTAGAGCGTGTATTCGCCGTCGCCGGCCCCGGCGTCGGCCGCGCGGACCTGCTTGCACGTCTCGGGGCTGAGGTCGTCCGCGGCGCCGCCCGTGTCGCTGGTGTCGCTCCCGCCGCTGTCGCTCCCACCACCGCCGCCGCCGTCGGCCGTTCCGGTGTCCCCCGCCTTTCCGCCCGGATGGGGCCGCCCCGAGGGCGCGCCGAGCACCACCCCGTCCGGTCCACACCCCACGACGATCCCCAGGACGAGCAGCGCGGCCATCGGCACGGTCTCCGTGAGGCGGCAGTCTATTCGGCGAGCGGGATGGCGCCGCCCCGCTCCCTCTCAAGCGTCCAACTGGTTCGCCCGCGCCATCGAGGCCCCCGCCTCGCGCAGCGCCTCCGGGCAGTCCATTCGCCCGGTATGCACCTCGATGAACACCAGACGGCGGGCGGCGCCGGCGGCCGTGAGGGCGGCTTCGAGCTCCCCCTCGGTGCGGACGTCGAAGCCGGGCGCCCCGCCGTACACCACCGGGAGCTCGTGGTAACGCCAGGGCTGAAGGTCGTTGTACGCCCGATCGACGATGACGCGCTCGATGGTGTAGCCGTCGTTGTTGAGCACGAAGATCACCGGCGCGACGCCGTTGCGGATCATCGTGGACAACTCCTGCCCGGTGACCTGGAACGACCCATCGCCGACGAAGAGCACAACCGGACGGTCGGGGGCCGCGATCGCCGCGCCGAGGGTCGCGCCGACGGTGTAGCCAATCGACCCGTAGAAGGTCTGGCCGATGAACGTCGCGCCCTCGGGCATGAGCGTCTCCGCGGCGCTGAACAAGGACACGCCGGTCTCCGCGAGCACGATCGAGCCGGGCTTGAGGAACGCGCTCACCCGGTCGAAGAGGCGCTTGATCGTCAGCGTCCGCATCGGATCGGCGCGGTAGGCCGGGTCCGGCCGGTGGACCCCGCACGCGGAGGCGCTCGCGACGTCCAGCGTCTCCCGGCCGCGATGGCCCAGGCGCGTCGTGAGCCCCACGATGAAGTCACGCAGGGAGACCCCGTCATACCGGTGGTGGCCGATCTGCACGGAGCGGAGGTTCGCCCGGATGGTCCGACCGTCGTCGAGGTGGGTGGTGAAGCCGCCGGTGTTGAAGTCGGTCATCCACGCGCCGAGCTGGAGGACGGCCTCCGCGGCCGCGACCCGCCGGACGACGGCCGGACGACTCCGGTCGCCCTCGAACAAGCCGATGAATTGGGGGTGGTGTTCGTCGAGCACGGTCTTGCCGAGCATCATCGAGACGTAGGGGAAGCCGGTCTTGTCGAGGAGCGCGGCGAACTCGTGCTGGAGCTTGAAGCGGACGAGCTCGACGTCCCCGAGGATGAGCGGCAGCCGGGCTGCCTCCAGCCGGGTGGCGGCTTCCTCGACGGCTTCGGCGAGCGCGGCCGGGTCGCTCGGGGCGGCCACCGGGAACGGGAACGCCCCCGGCCGGGCGCAGGGCATACGCACCACGTCGGAGGGGAGGCTCAAGTACACCGGCTGTTGCGCGGCGATGCACGCCGACAAAACCCGGTCAATCTCCGCCGGGGCGGTCTCGCCGGACAAAAGCAGCGCCGACGCCACCGTCACCCGCTCGTACATCGCCATCGGAATCCGTAGATCGCCAAGGGTGTGATGCAGGAGCGGCCGGCTCTCCAGCGTTTTTGTAGAGGGAGACCCGGTGATCACCACGACGGGGACCCGCTCCGCGAACGCGCCGGCCACCCCGTTGATCGCCGAGAGCTCGCCGACCCCGTAGGTGGTGCAGACCGCGCCGATCCCGCGGATCCGCGCGTATCCGTCCGCGGCGTACGCCGCGTTGAGCTCGTTGCACGTGCCGATCCACACGATGTCGCTCTCGAGCACCTGGTTGAGGAAGCCGAGGACGAAGTCCCCGGGGACGCCGAACAGGTGGTCCACGCCGATCTGTTTGAGGCGCAGAAGCAGGTACTCGCCGACCGTGATGAGGTCACGTTGCATTCGATCTCCCGGAGAGTGGGCGCGCCGAGCCCCGCAGCGTGCGGACAGGGTTCGCGAGGAAGAAGCAGCGTAGCGCGAGCCACGCCCCCGACGGGACCAGGCCGCCGGACTCCTCGTGTAAGCACGGAGACGACCACTGGCGCCCCGTTGTCCGACGACGAGGGCTCACCAGGGAGCGGCCCGACGACACCGGCGTGCCACCCGGTCGGCCCCGGAGGTCGAGGAGGGGGACGCGGCGGCCAGCCACCGCACGCATGCGCCCGGCGGCGGTCCCACCGAAAATGGGTGGCCAACTCCGCGATTGCCGGCCATGCTTGGCCGGTGGGCGTGCTCCTCCTCCTCACGTCGGCGCTCGCCGCGCCCTTGTTCATCCCCCCGGGAGAGGATGCCGCCGCATGGCAGGCCGCCGCGCAGGCGGCGGGCGTACCCCTGGCCGATGGCGCCGGGCTCATGCTGGTGCACGATGGCCCGAGCTGGTTCCTCATCCGGGATGGCGACCTCTCGCAGCGGTGGCCCATCCCCGCCCCGACCACGCCGACGCAGCGGGCCGCGGTGCTGAAGTTCGCGGCGGAGCTGGCCACCGCCCCGAACCCCACCCCGCTGCCCGCGCCGCCCCCGCTCGCCGTCGAGCCCGACATCTCGATCGCGCACACCCCCGAGGTGGCGATGTCCGCGGCCGAGGCCGCCGCCGTGGAGGCGGATGCCAACCCGCCGCCGCCCCCGCCGCCCACCCCTCCCCCGCCGCGCCCGCCGCCACCCCGTCCCCGACGGAACCCGCTCATCTGGGTCCCCGGGTGGGCCGTGGGGCTGGACGTTGGGGCGATGCCCATCGCGGCCGAACCTCGCCCGGTGGTCGGGTTCGTGGGCGGCTGGAGGGCCCCGTGGGGCGGGCGGGCCGCCGCTGTGCTCCACCTGAGCCCCCCCATGCCCGTGGCCGACGGCGCCGCCACCCTCGCCCGAGAGGAGCTCCGCGCCGAGGTCGGCTACCGCTACGCGATCCTCGGGGTCGGCGCCGAGTGGGGCGCGGTCCGCACGGGGGATACGCCCCAGGGCGACCTGCTGTACCCCACCGTCTACGCGGGAGGGGAGCTGCCGCTCACCTTCGGGCCGCTCCGGTGCACGCCCCACGCCGGGGTGGGGGTCACCCTGGTCGACCTGCACCTGCTCCACGGCGACTACGACTACGCCGCGGGTATCGTCCGCGTAGAATTGGGGTTCCGCCTCGAGCTGTCCGTCGGAGGTCCACGATGATCCTGCTCCTCGCCGGCTGCGGCTACGTGGTGGACCTCGACGACACCGGCGTGCGGTCCTGGACCCCGCCCACCCTGGAGTTGTCTTCCGCCTCCGCTGACTTTGGCGCGGTCGCGATCGGGAGCCCGCCCAGCAGCCGCACCCTCACCGCCCGCAACACCGGCGGGTGGCCGATGGGGGTCACCCTGCGCATCGCCGGGGACGACGGCCGCTTCTGCGCCCACTGGGTGCCCGGCAGCGAGTCCTGCGGGGACGCCCGGCGCGCCCGCGCCAAGTGGGGGGACACCGGGGATCGCCCGGGGGACTCCAACCCGGGCGGCGCGGGGGGCACCGGCGGCGGCGGCGGCGTACCGACCTGCCCCGACGGCGCGGCGGAGGCGGTATGGGGCGACGTGCTGGTGCTCGACCCTGGCTGCTCCATCCAGGCCGAGGCGGACTTCTCCCCGAGGGTTCCGGAGGGTGCGGCGGTCGCCGGGCTGGAGTTCGGCACCGTGGCCGACGGCGAGGGGGCCTGGGAGCTCGACCCGCGCAACGAGGTGCAGGACGTGCGGCTCGACGCAGAGGTCACCGGCGACCCGTCCGCGGTCGACCTGGCGTGGCAGTCCGGCACCGCCGAGTTCCCCTGGCACCCGCCCGACGGCTCCACCGACACCCTCACCGCGATCCTCGAGAACCGCGGCCCTGGCGACGCGACGGTCACGGACCTGGACCTCGGGAGGTGCGCCAGCACCGTGGCGGTCACGGGGCTGGCCGTGGGGGACGTGATCGCCGCGGGCACCACGGTGCCGGTGCAGCTCGACTACACGGCCACCGGCGGCTCCCTCGCCTGCATCCTCGGCGCGGACACCGACCGCAGCTCCCCGGCCTACCTCTCGCTCGTGGCCTACCCGCCCGCCGCGAGCGCCCCGCCCACCGTCACCCTGGCGGCGCCAGCGCCCGGCAGCTTCGTGGTGCCCGCCGAGCCGCTGGACGTCGACTTCACGGTCAGCGACGACGTGGATGCCCCGAGCACTCTGGAGGCGACCGTGCGCCTCAACGGCGCGATCGTGCTCTCCGGCGCGCCGGCCGACCCCGCGGGGCACGAACTGTGGACCGCCTACGCGGACACCGTGCCCCTCGGCCCGGTCACCGTAGAGGTGAGCGTCGAAGATTTCCACCACAACCTCGCCCGAACGGCGGTGACGGTGCGCGTGGGCGACCCGCCTCCCGACGACGACGACGCCGACGGCGACGGCTGGGGCGTGGGCGACCTCGACTGCGACGACGGCGACGCCACCATCTACCCCTACGCCGTGGAGACCGAGAACGGCCGGGACGACGACTGCAACGGCGTGACGGACGAGCGGACCGCCGCCTACGACGACGATGGCGACAGCGTGACCGAAGCGGAGGGGGACTGTGACGACGGCGACGTCCGCACCTACCCGGGCGCGCCCGAGGGGTCCGACCTCCACGACAACGACTGCGACGGCGTCATCGACAACGCGACCGCCCGGCGGGACGACGACGGCGACGGCTACCCCGAGCTCGCCGGCGACTGCGACGACAGCGACCCCGCGGTGCACCCGTTCGCCACCGAGCTCTGCGACGGGATCGACAACGACTGCGACGGCCTGAAGGACAGCGCCGACGAATGCGAGGACACGACGGTCGTCACCGCCGCCTTCCTCGATCTCCAGCCCGACGGCTGTGTCCCCGGCGAGACCGTCACCGCCACGCTGGCCGCGCTGCCGGCCGAGAGCGAGGTCCGCTGGTCGAGCGAGCGCGGCACCGTCGCCGTCACCGGGAGCGGCCCGACCTTCACCCTCGAATGCCCACCGGTGGGCGCGACCGAGGCGGACTCCGTGGCCGCCCTGGTGGTCGCGCCGACGGGGGAGAACGCGTGGGCCGCGGCCGCGCTGCGGATCTACCCGGAGGACGCGACGCCCTGGGGAGTGCAGCACGAAGGCCACGACGGCGCCCTCACCACCCCCTGCAACCCCTCCGGCGCCGCAGCGTTCTCCGCGCTGATCGCGGGCGTACTCGGCGCGGCCGCGCTGCGTCGTCGCCGCGAATAGACGAAAAGGCTGGTTCCCCCTCCCGGCCCAGCTCCACCGTCGCGAGCCATGACAAACGTCGGCTCAGGGCCCGGCGGAGAAGGAGAACGGGATGTCGACGCTCACCGCCTCGCCGACGGAGGGGGAGAAGAGGAAGTCCCGCACCACGGCGTTGACACACTCGGTGACCGCCTCGTCTTGGACCGTATCGGTGGTGGTGCAGCTCTCGGGGACGGTGCCGTCCGCCAGGATCGTCCAGTGCACCACGATCTCCCCGGAGAGCCCGGGCCGCTGCGCGAGCCGCGCCTGGTAGCACCGCTCGACCGCCCCGAGCTGCGGCTGGAGCTCCGCGGTGATCGAGGCCATCCCGCGCCGAGCCTCCATGAGCGCTTCCGGCGGGCGTTCGTCCTCCGGCACCCGGGGCAGCTCGACGAGCGCGCCGAGCACGAGCTTCCCAGGCCGCACCGGCCCGACATCCGCCGCGGGCGCCGAGTCCGCCCCCTGCGACGAGTCGACCGCTGACGCCGGGCGGGCGGCCACCGCCTCAGCCCCCACGGACACGGGCGGCGGCGACGCCGAGCAGCCCAACCCGACCGCCAGCGCCGCGACCGCACCCCGGGTGGCCCAGCGGAACGCTGCCCCCGGCGAGCGCCGCACCGCAGACCCGTCGAGGATGCGGCGCAACCGAGCCTCCGTGGCCCCGAACCCCGCCATCCCCAAGCCGACCTCCAGCGGGCGTGCCGACCCGCCAGCGCGCACCATCCCGAGGAGGAGGCTCGCGTAGCTCGACGGACGGACCCCGGCGCCGAGCACGAGATCGTCGCACGCGTGCTCGCGCTCGATCCGGAGCCGGGACGCTGCCCACCACGCCAACGGGTTCCACCAGTACGCCGCGCACAGGAGCTGGGCCGCGAGCTGAACGATCGCATCGCGGCGGCGCACGTGGGCGAGCTCGTGGAGCAGCACCGCCCGCAGCGCCTCGGCCGGCCCCTCCGCCGCGCCAACCGGCAAAAGCACGCCCGGAGAGAAGACGCCCACGGAGAGCGGCGACGCGAGCCCGGCCCGCTGGCGCAACCGCCGCGCCGCCGCCGGAGGGAGGCCCAACGTGGCCGCAG
>CAIXRH010000022.1 GCA_903921785.1 uncultured Pseudomonadota bacterium | reverse complement strand
GCGCTCGCCGCGGCGTTTGCCACCCGCCGCCGCGCGTAGGCGACCCCGCGGCCCCACCCGCCCGCCGAGCCATTCTCCCCGCGGCGGCTCCTCGACCGCCGACGCCTCCGGTCCGGCACGTCGGGGCACCCGCGCCGCTCCTTGGGCAACCGATTCGGCGCAGGGCGCAGGCCGCGCCACCGCCCCGTCCCGTCGCCTCCGCCGCGCCCCTCCACCGCGTCCCTGCCGCACCCGACCCCCGGCTGCGATATCCTCCGGGCGTGGACGAAGTGCTCGCCCGGATCCCGCACCTGCTCGCGGCGCGCTACCCGCTGCTCTGGATCGTCTCGCCCGAAGAAGAGCGGGTGGAGCGCGGGCTGGAGCGCATGGGCCAGCAGGCCGACGTCGCGATCTACCGCTGGCGACGCACCAGCGGCCTCGTGGCCCCCGGCGGCCTCGCGATCCCCGACACCGAGGACCCCCTCGCCGCCCTCGCGGTCCTCCCCCAGTTCACCGCCAGCGCGCTGTTCGTGTTCGAGGACCTCCACGAGTCGCTCGACGTTCCTGGCCTCGTCCGCCGGCTCCGCGACCTGGAGCGCGAGCTCGGCACCCGACGTCAGGCCATCGCCGTCCTCAGCCACACCCTGGCCATCCCGCCGGAGCTGGAGAAGGAGTTCGCGGTGCTCGACGTGCCGCTGCCCACCCGCAAGGAGGTGGGGCGGCTCCTCGCCGTGCTCGCCGGCGCCCGGAAGATCGACATCGACCGCGATCTCTTCGAACACTTCGTCACCGCGAGCCTCGGGCTCACCGAGAAGGAGATCAAGCGGGCGTACGCGCGGGTGCTGCTGGACGGCACCGGGTTCTCGGCGGCGGACGTCCACCTCGTGCTCGAAGAGAAGCAGCGCCTGCTGCGGAAGTCCCGCTTCCTGGAGTTCGTCCCGCCCGACGTGGCGGTGGGCGACCTCGGCGGGCTCGGGAACCTCAAGGAGTGGCTCGTCCACCGGCAGACGGCGTTCTCCGACCGCGCCCGCGCCTTCGGCCTCCCCGAGCCCAAGGGGCTGTTCCTCCTCGGCGTCCAGGGCTGCGGAAAGTCGCTCTCCGCCAAGGCGGTGGCCGACCTCTGGCAGGTGCCGCTGCTCCGGCTCGACGTCGCGGCGCTCTTCTCCGGACGCGCCGAGGAGGGCCTCCGGGACACCATCCGCATCGCCGAGTCGCTCGCGCCGACGGTGCTCTGGATCGACGAGATCGAGAAGGCGTTCTTGCAGGACCAGGGCGGCGGGCGCGTCTTCGGCGCGTTCCTCACCTGGATGCAGGAGAAGTCCAAGCCGGTCTTCGTGGTGGCCACCGCCAACGAGGTGCGCGGGCTCCCCCCCGAGCTCCTCCGCAAGGGCCGCTTCGACGAGATCTTCTTCGTGGACCTCCCCAACGTGCACGAGCGCCTGGAGATCCTCGAGATCCACATCCGCCGGCGGGGGCGCAAGGTGGAAGACTACGACCTGCTCGCGCTCGCCGAGGAGACCGAGAAGTTCTCCGGCGCCGAGCTGGAGCAGCTCATCATCGCCGCGATGTTCACGGCGTTCTCCCGGGAGCGTGAGCTCTCGCACGAGGACCTCATGCGGGTGGCGAAGGACAGCGTTCCCCTCGCCGTGACCATGGACGAGCGGCTCAAGGAGCTGCGCGAGTGGGCGCGTCCGCGCGCGCGCCCCGCCTCGATCGACACCCGCCGCGTGAGCTTCTTCGAGGACTGGGAGACCGCATGAACGTCGCCGTCGTCGGGGCCGGGTCCTGGGGGACCGCCCTCGCCATCCAGGTGGCCCGCAACGGCCAGCGCACCCGCCTCTGGGACCACGACGCCGAGCGCGCCGACCGCATGCAGCTCGAGCGGAAGAACAGCCGCTACCTGCCGAGCTCCGAGTTCCCCGACGCACTGGAGGTCCGCGGCGACCTCGCCTGGGCCCTCGAAGACGCCGACGTGTGCATCGAGGCCGTGCCCTCCGTGGGCCTCCGGGAGGTGATCCCCCGCATGGCCGCGCACCTCGCCCCGAAGACGGTGGTCATCTGCGCGACCAAGGGCATCGAGCCCGACAGCCTCTGCACGATGGACCAGCTCCTCCACGAGGGGCTCCCGGCCGGCCAGCGCCTCGTGACGCTCGGCGGGCCGAGCTTCGCCAAGGAGGTGGCGATCGGCATGCCCACCGCCGTGGTGGTGGCGAGCCACGATCCGGAGGCGAACCACATCGCGGCGGAGGCGCTCCACGGCGGCTTCTTCCGGGTCTACGACACCGACGACGTCGTCGGGGTGGAGCTCGGGGCGGCGCTCAAGAACGTCATCGCGGTGGCCTGCGGGGTGTCCGACGGCGCTGGCCTCGGCACCAACGCCCGGGCGGCGCTCATCACCCGCGGGCTCACCGAGATGTCCCGCATCGCCACCCGCCTCGGCGCGAACCCGCTCACGATGATGGGCCTCGCCGGCCTGGGCGACCTCGTGCTCACCTGCACCGGCGACCTGAGCCGAAACCGCCGTGTCGGCCTCGGCCTCGGCGCGGGGAAGACGCTCAAGCAGGTGCTCGGGGAGCTCGGCCAGGTGGCGGAGGGCGTGGTCACGGCGCACAGCGCGTGGCAGCTCGCGCAGCGCGAAGGCGTGGACATGCCGATCACCGAGCAGGTGTACCGGATGCTCTACGAGGACAAGCCGGTGGGCGAGGTGCTCCGCGACCTGGCGGGGCGTTCGCGGAGGACGGAGCGGGGGTAAGGGACACCCGGGGTGACGAAGGAGCGGCGCGGGTGCACCGGCGTGCCGCCCGGCCGGCGGGGGGTGGTCGAGGGGCGATCGGGGGGAGAATGGGGGGGCGGGCCCCGGTCACCGGACACGGCGGTCACCGGGACCAGCCGTGGTCATCCGCCCAAGTCAACCGGGTCTGGGAGGAAACGGCGGCGCTTGCCCGCCGCCCAGCGCCCCGGCGGCGCCCGCCGACGTTGGTCCTGGCTCGCGAGGCCCGGAGTGGGCCAGGTGGGGCAGGGCTGGGAGGGGAACCCACCTCGTCCTGGACCCTCGACGCCTCCCACGAATTAGGGAGCCGACGAGGGCCCCCCATGCTCCCCACTCTCGTTCTGGTCCACGGCGCGTGGATGAGCCCGGCTTCCTGGCAACCGTGGATCGACCGGTACTCTGCCCGCGGCTACCGCGTGGTGGCGCCGTCGTGGCCGCACGACGAGCGGGAGGTGGCCGCGCTCGTGGCCTCGCCCGACCCCGCGCTGGCGGAGGTCGGCGTCACCGAGATCGTGGACCACTACCAGGCCGAGATCGGCAAGATCGACGGTCCGGTGGTGCTCATCGGCCACAGCTTCGGCGGCCTGTTCGTGCAGATGCTCCTCGACCGCGGGGTGGGCGTGGCCGGCGTCGCGATCGACCCCGCGCCGCCCAAGGGGGTCTTCCCCTCCGCCTCCGCGCTCAAGGCCGGGCTCCCCGCGCTCTTCGCCGGGCCGATCGCCACCCTCTCCTTCGGTGACTTCCAGTGGGGCTGGATGCACACCCAGCCCGAGGCGGAGCAGCGTGCCGCCTACGACGCCTACGTGGTCCCCACGCCCCGGAAGGTGTACCGCCAGGGTGCGTTCGCCCCGTTCACCGACGTGCTCCGCGTGGACTTCGCGCGGCGCACCCAGCCGCTCCTCCTGGTCGCGGGGCTGGAAGATCGTACGGTGAGCGCCTCCATGGTGCGCGCGGCGTACAAGCTCCAGCGCGACAGCAAGGCGATCACCGCCCTCCACGAATTCCCTGGGCGTACCCACTGGATCGTCGGGCAGCCGGGGTGGGAGGAGGTGGCCGACGACGCCATCGGCTGGGTGGAGACGACGCTGGACGTCCACCCGCCGGCGGGGAAGTAGGCCGCCGATGTGGTGGATGTCGCTCGCGCTCGCTGCCCCGCCTACGGCGGTGGTCTTGCCCTCCCAGGCGGTGGAGGGCTCGGTGAGCGTGGCGATGCCGCCGTCGGAGGCGCTCGCCCACCTCGCGGACCCTACGTGGGTTCGCGAGATCGACGGCGGCACCACCCGGGTGACCGTCCGCGAGCGAGAAGGCGCCTGCGTCCTCGCGGACTACAGCTCGCCGTCGTTGGTGATGACAGTGCGCTACACCATCCGCCAGTGCCCCACCGGGCACGGCTACCTCTCCACGCTCGTGCAGTCCGCGGACTTCGCGGCGTATGAGTCGGAGTGGAGCGTGGCGGCGGAGGGCGCGGGGAGCCGCCTCACCTACCGGGTGCGCGTGGAGCCGAAGCTGCCGCTGCCGCTCGGGCTCATCACCGGCACCATCCGGGGGGACGTGCTGGCGATGATGGAGGCCTTCGCGGCGAAGCTCGGCGGGGCCTGATCCTCAGCGCGAAGCGAGGTAGGCCGCGACGGCCGGGTGCGCCTCGACCGCGGCGTAGTGCGCGGTGATCTTCGGCCACGCGTCGAAGAACGTGGCGGGGATGTGGTCGTACGCCGCGCGCTTGAAGGAGCGGAGGATCACGTAGAGCTTGAGGTCGGCCACCTGGAGCGCCGCGCCTTCGAGGAACGGCCCCGAGATGCGCCCATCCACGTAGTTGGCCCACTGGGTGAGCCAGCCGGCGGCGAAGGCCTCGCGGGCGGTCTTCTTCTCGTCGTCGCTGGTGGGACTCGGGAGCTTGTAGCGGAGGTCTTCCACGGACTGCATCACCGCGTCGTGCTCGGCGGCGACCCAGGGGTCCGTCGGGTAGAGGCCGTGGGTGCGCCCGACCCAGCCGAGGATCGCGTTGGACTGCGCCAGCGCGCGGTCGCCATCGCGGAGGACCGGGAGGCCGCCGAACGGCGCGGTGGGCTTCCGCTCGCCCCACTGGTCGCGGGTGAGGCGTTCGTCCACGAAGGGGACGCCGGCCACGGTGAGGGCGAGGCGGCACTCGAGGCCGCGGGAGCCGTCGAAGTTGAAGTACGTGAGGGTGAGCGACATGGGGTCTCCAGGGGGGCATCACCGGGTAAGCACCGTCCCCCGAACGACGAGCCCGGCCGGGCCGCCACGGGCAAAAAGCGTCGCCTGCCCCCCACGCTCCGGCGTTACATCCGGGGCATGCTGCTCGTGCTCCTCGCCTGCACCCCGTCCACCCCGGTGGCCCTCGTCTACCGTGGCCCCGCCGGCTGCGACGGCTGCTCCGAGGCCGTGGCCCACGCCCTCCGCACCGCCGACGACGAGTGGGACGTGCACTTCGTCGGCCCGGACGACGAAGACCTCAGCCCCGGGGCGCTGGCGTCGGCCTCGCTCTACGCGCAGCCGGGCGGCGAGGGGACGGTGCGCGCGGCCTTCGGCTACGTCGAGGACGACGCGGACGCGCTCACCGCCTGGGTCGCGGACGGCGGCCGGTACGTCGGCTTCTGCATGGGCGGCTACTTCGCCGGCTTCGACCCTGGCTACGGCATGCTCCCCGGCGACAGCGGGCAGCTCATCGCCCAGCCCGGCGCCGAGGTCACCGACGAGGCCGACACCACCATCACCGTGGACTGGGGGGGCGAGACCCGCACGCTCTACTTCCAGGACGGCCCGTACTTCGTGGTCGACGACGAGACCGGCGTCGACGTGCTCGCCACCTACGTGAGCACCGGCGAGATCGCGGCGATGGTGGCTCCGTATGGCGACGGCCGCGTCGGCGTGGTCGGCCCGCACCCCGAGGCCACCCAGGACTGGTACGACGTGGAGGGGATCACGGATCCGGATGGCCTGGACACCGACCTCGCGCACGAGCTCATCGCGCGGGTGATGGAGTAGCGGTCGGGGGATACGAACGCGGGTGCGCACCCCCATCCCGCTGGCCCGTCGGCCCCTCGACGTGGGCTTCATCGTCTTCTTCTTGATCAACCTCACGTTCGTCACCTACGTGGTGGACCTCGAGCAGCTGGTCATCGCGGACCCCACCCACTACGACCCGCCGATCTGGCCCCCGGAGTTCCTCCTCCGGCTGGTGCACTGGTGGGGGAGCACCTTCGACCCGCTCCAGTGGGCCCGTCCGCCGTGGTGGCGCATGACGATCTGGATCGACGTGATCGGCTTCGGCCCGTTCTACGTGGCCGCGATCTACGCCTTCGTGAAGGGCCGGGACTGGATCAAGAACTTCGCGCTCATCTGGGCGGGGCTGATGTTCGCCAACGTCAGCATCATCCTCTTCGAGGAGTACCTCGGCCCGTACGCCACCCCCGCGCCGTGGACGGTCGGGGCGGCCAACCTGCCGTGGTTGATCTTCCCGTTCTTCGTGGCGGCCCGCGTGTGGCGGGAGCACCCGTTCACCGAGGCGGCGCGGTGAGCTGGGCGGTCGTCGCCGGGGCGTCGGAGGGGCTGGGCGCGGCGTTCGCGGCCGGCCTCGCGGCGCGCGGTCACGGGCTGGTCCTCGTGGCGCGCCGCGTGGAGCGGCTCGAAGCGCTGGCGGCCACCCTCCGCGAGCGCCACCGGGTGGAGGTGGAGTGTGTCGGCCTCGATCTCGCCGACGCCGACGCCGTGCCCCGGCTCGTGGCCACGCTCGGCGACCGCGAGATCGGCGTGCTGGTGTGCAACGCCGCGTTCGCGCCGCTCGGCGCCTTCGTGGACCAGTCCGCCGCCGACCTGGAGACCGCCCTCGCCGTGAACTGCCGCGCGCCGCTTTTGCTGGTGCACGCGCTCCTTCCGGCGATGGTGGCCCGTCGGAAGGGGTCGATCATCTGGATGTCGTCCCTCACGGCGTTCCAGGGCTCCCCGTGGACGAGCGTCTACGGCGCCACCAAGGCGTTCGGGCTGGCTTTTGCGGAGGGGCTCTGGGGCGAGGTGGAGGCCAGCGGCGTGCAGGTGCTGGTGTGCGCCGCGGGCGCCACGCGCACGCCGAACTACCTCGCGCACGCGGCGAAGGGCGGCGCGCCCGGCGAGCTCGATCCCGAGCAGGTCGTCGCCGAGACGCTCCGCCACCTCGGCCGCGGCCCGCTCCTCATCCCCGGGGCGTTCAACCGGTTCGCGTCGTTCTTGATGCGTCGGGTGCTCCCGCGGGTCACGACGATCCGGATCATGGCGGGGCAGACGAAGAAGCTGGAGGGGTGAGGGCGCCCGGCGCTCGCCCCGCCCGCGTCGGAGCGGAGCGACCGCCCGTCGGCGGTGGCGGCAGGACCCAGGGCTGACGTTCGTGCCTCGCCGTCGCCCGGCCGGGACACGGTGCGTCGACGGCCGAATCCCGCACCTCTGGGCGCCGCGATTTGCGCGGCGAGCGCGCCGGGCGATCGATTCCTCCCCCGACTCGTTCCGATTCCTCCGCGGAGTCGAGCGCCCTCCGCGCGCGGGTTAGGGCCCGGCCACCCGAGGACACCATGCTCGCTGCTTACCGCGCCCACGCCGCCGAACGCGCCGCCCTGGGCATCCCGCCGCTCCCGCTGAGCCGGGCCCAGATGATCGACCTCATCGGCCTCCTCGAAGCGCCCCCCGCGGGCGACGAGGCCTACCTCCTCGACCTCATCACCCACCGCGTGCCCGCCGGCGTGGACGACGCGGCGCAGGTGAAGGCTGCCTTCCTCGCCGAGATCGCCCGCGGCGAGCGCCCCTGCGCGCTGATCTCCCGCGCCAAGGCGACCGAGCTGCTCGGTACGATGGTCGGCGGCTACAACGTGGCCCCGCTCATCGCCCTGCTCGAGGATGCGGAGGTCGGCCCCGTCGCCGCCCACGCGCTCAAGCACACGCTGCTGATGTTCGACTACTTCAACGACGTCGCCCACAAGGCCGACGCGGGCAACGCCCTCGCGAAGGAAGTGCTCAAGAGCTGGGCGGACGCCGAGTGGTTCACCTCCCGCGCGGCGCTCGCGGAGAAGGTCACCGTCACCGTGTTCAAGGTCAACGGGGAGACCAACACCGACGACCTCTCCCCGGCGCCGGACGCGTGGAGCCGCCCCGACATCCCGCTGCACGCCCTGGCGATGCTCAAGAACGCCCGCGAGGGCATCGTGCCCGAAGAGCCGGGCGTCCGCGGCCCGATCCAGCTCCTCGCCGAGCTCGCCAAGAAGGGCCATCCCGTGGCCTACGTGGGCGACGTGGTGGGCACCGGCAGCAGCCGCAAGTCGGCCACGAACTCCGTGCTGTGGTGGACGGGCGAGGACATCCCGCACGTGCCCAACAAGCGCTTCGGCGGCTACTGCATCGGCGGGAAGATCGCCCCGATCTTCTTCAACACCCAGGAGGACGCCGGCGCGCTCGCCATCGAGTGCGACGTGTCCGCGCTCGGCATGGGCGACGTGGTGGACCTCTACCCCTACGCCGGCCGCGTGGAGAAGAACGGCCAGGTCGTGGCCACGTTCGCCCACAAGTCCGACGTGCTGCTCGACGAGGTGCGCGCCGGCGGCCGCATCAACCTGATCATCGGCCGCGCGCTCACCGCCCGCGCCCGCGAGGCGCTCGGCCTCGGCGCGAGCACCGAGTTCCGCCTCCCCAAGCCCCCGGTCGACAGCGGCAAGGGCTTCACCCTCGGCCAGAAGATGGTCGGCCGCGCCTGCGGGTTCCCCGAGGGCAAGGGCGTGCGCCCTGGCACCTACTGTGAACCGCGGATGACCAGCGTCGGCAGCCAGGACACCACCGGCCCGATGACCCGCGACGAGCTCAAGGACCTCGCCTGCCTCGGCTTCTCCGCCGACCTGGTGATGCAGTCCTTCTGCCACACCGCGGCGTACCCCAAGCCGGTGGACGTGAAGACCCACCACACGCTCCCCGAGTTCATCACCACCCGCGGCGGCGTCTCCCTCCGCCCCGGGGACGGCGTGATCCACTCCTGGCTCAACCGCTTCCTCCTGCCCGACACCTGCGGCACCGGCGGCGACTCCCACACCCGCTTCCCCATCGGCATCTCGTTCCCCGCGGGCTCCGGCCTCGTGGCGTTCGCGGCGGCCACCGGCGTGATGCCGCTGGACATGCCGGAGAGCGTGCTCGTGCGCTTCAAGGGCACGATGCAGCCGGGCATCACCCTGCGGGACCTGGTGAACGCCATCCCGTACTACGCCATCAAGGCGGGGCTCCTCACCATCGAGAAGAAGGGCAAGAAGAACGTCTTCTCCGGGCGCATCCTCGAGATCGAGGGCCTGCCCGACCTCAAGATCGAGCAGGCGTTCGAGCTCACCGACGCGTCGGCCGAGCGCAGCGCCGCCGGCTGCACCGTGCGCCTGAACCGCGCCCCGGTCATCGAGTACCTCAAGAGCAACATCGCGCTGATGAACTGGATGATCGCCAACGGCTACCAGGACGCGCGCACGCTCGCCCGGCGCATCAAGGCACAGGAGCAGTGGATCGAGTCCGGCACGCTGCTGCAGCCCGACGCCGACGCCGAGTACGCGGCGGTCATCGACATCGACCTCGCCGAGATCACCGAGCCGCTGCTCGCCTGCCCGAACGACCCCGACGACATCAAGCCGCTCTCCGCCGTGCAGGGCGACACGATCGACGAGGTGTTCATCGGCTCCTGCATGACGAACATCGGCCACTTCCGCGCGGCCGCCAAGGTGCTCGACGGCAAGACCGACATCCCCACCCGCTTGTGGATCGCCCCGCCCACGAAGATGGACGCGATGATGCTCACCGAGGAGGGGTACTACGGCGTGCTCGGTCGCTCCGGCGCCCGCATGGAGATGCCGGGTTGTTCGCTGTGTATGGGCAACCAGGCGCAGATCCGTAAGGGCAGCACCGCGATGTCCACCAGCACGCGCAACTTCCCGAACCGCCTCGGCATCGACACTCGCGTGTACCTCGGCAGCGCCGAGCTCAGCGCGGTGTGCGCGCTCCTCGGCCGGATCCCCACCAACGCCGAGTACCAGGCGCAGGTGGCGGGCCTCGCGGCCAAGGCGGCGGACGTGTACCGCTACATGAACTTCGACCAGATCGCGCAGTTCTCCGCGGCGAAGTAGGGCGGGCGGGGGCTATGGGGGGCGGATGCCGATCCTCCCCCACTGGACCGTCACGGTCGACCCGCTCACCACCGCCATCGGCATCGTGCACGTGCAGGTCGAGCACACGCTCGGCCCGCACGTGTCGGTGTACGCGGGGCCGAGCCTGCGCCTGTTCGACGGCGTGCTCCCGGCCGCCAACGGGCCCTGGGCGGCGTACGGGGCAGAGGTCGGCGTCCGCGGCTTCTTCTGGGGCACCGCACCCGAGGGCGGCTGGGTGATGGCGCGGGGGGTGCTGGCCTGGGCACACTCCACCGACCCCGAGGCGGCCAACCTCGCCGGCTACACCAGCGTCCTCGGCGGGTACACCGCGATCCTCGGCCCCGGCCTCGTGCTCTCGGGCGGCCTGGGTGTCTCGTGGTTCGACTACGGCGCGGGCGGCCACGGCGTGCACGGCTTCGCGCCCGCGGCGCACACCAACGTCGGCTGGGCGTTCTGACGGAGGGTCGGGGCGCCCGGACCGCCGCCGACCTTCGGAGCGTTTACGTACATCTGGGCGATGCGCTGGGCCCGGTCCGCACGGGGATCCCGCGGGCGGCGGAGCCGCCCGCGCTTCGGGTGCGCATCGCGGCGCCGCCGGGGCGTTGGCGGCGAGCGAGGGACCCTCGCGATACTTCGGGGCATGCCGGTTCGACCGAAGAAGGAGCTGCCGCTCGCCGCCTCGTTTGTTTTCGCGGCGGCGGGGCTCTGCGCGGCCGTGGTCGCCGCGGTGCAGACCGGGCGGTGGCAGACGGCCCCGGTTGCCGGGCTCGTGGTCATGGGGGGGTTCGGGGTGCTGGCTCACCTGCTCGGCTACGAGCCGGCCCGTTCGAACAGGCCGCCGTCCCCCGCGGTGAACCTGCCGCCGGAACGCCCGCCGCGGCCGCGAGGACCGCCGTTCCGCCCCGCCGAGCCCGAGGTGCCCGGCCCTTCGCCGTACCCCTGGGTGGCGGACGAGGTGTGGCGCCAGCGGCGTCAGCGCTCCCGCGCCGCCAACCCCGGTGTCACCCGCCGCCCCACGGCGGCCGTGCCGGAGCCCCGGGACCCGGGGGTGGACGCGTCCCCCGAGCCGGTGTCCCCGGCGCAGCAGGCGGTCGCGCCCCGCGCTCCGGGGCTCGGCCTCACGCCGCCCCCGGAGATGACGCCCGAGGTCGCCGAAGCGGCGCTGGCCGGGATGGCGGAGGGCGTGGGGGTCTGGTGGCAGGAGGGTGAGTGGCCGATGTGCTGCGGCGCGCTCACGGTCCTCGTGCTCGCCGCCCCGACCGACGCCGAGCTCGCGGCCCTCGAGGCCCGCGTCGGCCCGATCGACGGCGCGGGGCTCGGGGGCGCCCCCGAAGAGGCCTGGGCGGACGTCCTCGCGTGGACCCGCGCCGGGCATCCGCCGGAGGTGAGCCTCCACGTGCACGTCTGCGCACGCTGCGGCGCGCTCTACGGGCGGTTCACCGGGACGTGAAGGCCGCCGCCCCTCCGGGCCCTGGCTACACTCCGGCATGCTCTTCCTCCTCGGCTGCGCG
>CAIXRH010000021.1 GCA_903921785.1 uncultured Pseudomonadota bacterium | reverse complement strand
GCCTCGTCGCCGCCCGGCACGCCGGTCGCCGCCCCGCCCGCGCCGAAGACCCCGCGGCCGATCCCGCCGCCCGCCCCCACCGTGGAGCGCGAGGGCCCGGGCCGGGTGGTCGCCCCGCCCGCAGCGCGGCTCGAAGACCGCCTGGAGGAGCTCTTCCTCCGCCTCGGCGAGATCCTCGACGCGGGCGACCCCGCCGCCGCCTGCGCCACGGCGCTCCGCCTCGCGAGCGAGCTGATCCCTTCGGAGTCCGGCGCGGTGCTGGTGCGCACCCGCGCCGGGGACGCGATGCGGTTCCGCGCCGCGCTCGGCCCGGCTGCCACCTCCGTGCTCGACACCACGATCCCCCTCGACCGCGGCGTCGCCGGCTTCTGCTTCCAGCTCGGCCTCGCCCTCACGGTCGCGGACGTGCACGGCGACAACCGCCACTACGTCCGCGTGGACAAGGCCACGGGCTACCACACCCGCGCGATCCTCGCGGTGCCCGTCCGCGCGGACGACGGCGGGGTGTACGGCGTGCTCGAGCTGCTCAACCCGCCGCGCGCGTTCACGGACGAGGACCTCGAGCTCGCCAGCCGGGTCGGCGCCACGTTGGGCGCGTACTTCCAGGGGATGTACCGGTAGGGCTAGGTCGGTTCGGCGAACGCCAGGACCGTCCCTTCCGGCGCGCGGCTGTAGGCCACGCGCTCGCCCCAGTCGCGGTCCGCCAGCGCGCTGAGCTCCACGGCGCCGGCAGCGAGGGCGCGCGTGTGGGCGGCCGCGGGATCGGCGACCCGCAGGTAAAGCTCCGCGCGGGAGGCCCGCGGCGTCACCTCGATCGGGAGGAGCCGCTGAATGCCCGCTTCGGGCATGAGCCCGAGCGCAGCGCCCCCCGGGAGTGGGAACTCGGTCATCCCCGGGACATCGAGCGTGGGCTCCGCGCCGAGCACGGCGCGGTAGAACGCCGCGGCGGCGGCCTGGTCGGGGACGTAGAGGATGAAGATCGTCGGGGACATGCCCGCCCGATAGCCCACGCTGAACCCTTTTCCCGCCCCGTGGCTCTCACCGTCGGACCGGAGCCTGGATGACCTTGAGCCCTCAATTCCCGCGCATGCTCGCCTACGCCGTGCTCGGCGCGGCCGGCGGCTACGCGTGGTACCGCGTCGTCGGGTGCCGCTCAGGCACCTGCCTCATCACCGCCCGGTGGTGGACCGCGACGATCTACGGCATCGTCATGGGCGCGATGCTCGGGGCGCAGCCGTCGTGAGCGCGCCCCTCCCCGCGAGCGCGCAGCTCGCCACGCCGCTCGTCGCGTCGCTTTCCTTGGGGTTGGCGCCGTTCTTCCCCGAGCCTCACGTGGTCGGGAAGCTCCGCTGGGTGCTCGGTGGCGCGACGGGGATGACCGCGATGGACTGGGGCGACTTCGCCCTCCACGGCGCGCCGTGGGTGTGGCTCGGCGTCACCGCGGTGCGGGTCTTCGTGGCGCAGAAGAAGGCGAAGAACGCATGAGGTGGCGAAGGGCTGGTGGGGCTCCACCGCCCTTCCCGCCCGGCAGCGCCGCGGTCGAGCCGCCAGCGCCGTGAGAATGGCGGGGCGGGCGTCCCTGCTGCCCAGGCCCGGTGCGCCGCCGATCAGGCCTCGACGCGAACCCGCCAGGTGCTGCCGTTCGGGTCGTCCATCACCACGATGCCCTCGCCTTCGAGCTCGATCCGCAGCGCGTCGGCCTGGGCCCAGTCCTTCGCGGCGCGGGCGGCCGAGCGGGCGGCGACCTTCGCATCGACCGCCTCGACGCTGCGGCCCTGCTGCCGCAGCCGCTTGACCTTTGCTTCGTCGAAGTACGCGGACGGCTTGAGCGCGAGGACGCCGAAGACCTCGGCCATCGCGTCGAACGCGGCGAGCGCGGGGCGGAGCGCCTCGGCGCCCTTGTTGCGCGCCTTCTTGTCGTTGCCGAAGCGGTTGATCGCCCGGACGAGCTCGAAGAAGTGCCCCATCGCGGCGGCGCTGTTGAAGTCGTCGGACATCGCCGCGTCGAGCTTCTCGATGAAGCCGCCCGCGAGGCGGTGGACCTCGACGCCGGTCTCGGGGAGCTGCGCCACGGGGACGCCGCCGCCCTTGCCGACCACGTCGAGCACGGTCTCTTTGGCGATGTAGGCGCGGTCGAGCGCGCCGAGCGAGTCGGAGAGCTTGTTCTCGGAGAACGGCAGCGGCGAACGATAGTGCGTGTCGACGTACATCATACGCAGCGCTTCGGCGGGCACCCGCTCTACGATGTCGCGGATGCGGACGATGTTCCCCAGGGACTTCGACATCTTGACCGGGGTGCCCTCGCCGTCCACCAGGGTGAGGTGGCCGTTGTGCATCCAGTAGCGGGCGAAGGGGCTCGCGCCGGACGCACACTCGGACTGGGCGATCTCGTTCTCGTGGTGGGGGAAGACCAGGTCGATCCCGCCGCCGTGGATGTCGAACCGATCGCCGAGGTGCTTGGCGGCCATCGCGGAGCACTCGATGTGCCAGCCGGGGCGACCGCGGCCGAACGGGGCGTCCCAGCCCAGGTCGTCCGCCGAGGGGACCGCCTTCCACAAGGCGAAGTCCGCGGGGTGGCGCTTGCTCTCGCCGACGGCCACGCGGGCGCCTTCGCGAAGCTCATCGAGCTTGCGGCCGGAGAGCTTGCCGTACGCGGGATCGCTCTCCACGGCGAAGTACACATCGCCATTGTCGGCGGAGTAGGCGTGACCCTTCTGGATCAGCGCCTGGATCATCGCCACCACTTCGGGGATGTGCTCGCTCACCTGGGGAGCGAGGGTGGGGCGGAGGAGGCCCACGGCGTCGAGGTCGGCGTCGAGCTCGGCGATGAAGCGGGCGCTCAGCTCGAGGGGCGACACCCCGAGCTCCTTGGCGCGGTTGAGGATCTTGTCGTCGACGTCCGTGTGGTTGCGAACGAAGTTGACCTGGTAGCCGGCGCGGCGGAGGTAGCGAACCACCACGTCGAACGCCATCATCGCCCGCGCGTGGCCGATGTGGCAGTAGTCGTACACGGTCATCCCGCAGACGTAGAGGCCGACCTTGCCGGGCTCCATCGTCTCCAGCGGTTCCACGGTGCGACTCAGGGTGTTGTACAGGCGGATCAAGCGCGCTCCATCAGCGGGATGGCGTGTAGCCACCCGCGGCGGGATGTCAACGTTTGTCCCGGCGGGGCCGACGCGGACCCGCGAGGGGCGGAGCTACGCGGCCGACGTCTTGCTGGGGCCGAACAACGCCTCGATCTCGGCGGAGACCTGGGTCTCCGCCTGGTCGCGGGCGCAGGCGATCTCCTGAACGAGGAGGCTCCGCGCCTGGTCGAACATCTTGCGCTCCCCGAAGGACAGCGGCTTGTCGGCCTTCAACAACGCGAGATCGCGGAGGACCTTGGCCACTTCGAGCGGATCGCCGGTCTTGATCTTGCTCATGTAGTCGCGGTAACGACGGTTCCAGGTCTGGTTGTCCGTCGGCACATCGCGATCCTTGAGGATCTCGAAAACCTTGTCGATCTGCCCGAGACCGACCACGGTGCGCATCCCGATGGACTGCGCGTTGGCCACGGGGACCTTGATGGTCATCCCGTTATCGAGGATCTTCAGCACGTAGAAGGTGTGCTTCTCCCCATCCAGCTCGATGCTGATCACGTCGCGGATGATGCCGACGCCGTGCGCCGGATAAACCGCCTTGTCGCCCACATTGAACTGCATGCCGCCCTCGAAACGCCCGCCTCGTTAACCGGTCCGGAGCACGATTTCAATGCTCAGAAGCCCGTTGGCGTGGTTGTTTGCCCGGGCGGCGTGGGGACCGGCCTGGACGACCGGCGGCCTGGCGCTGGTGCTCCTGGCGTTGGCAGGCTTGGGTCAGGCGTTGTCCGCCAGCTCTGTGGTCCCGGGGCCGGCGCTCCTCGGGCGTCTGGCGCTCGGGGTGGTCGGGTCGGTGCTCCCGCTCGCCCTGGCGGTCGGCGCGCTCGCCGGCGCGGCCGGGGGCGTGGCGAGGCTCCGCGAAGAACGTACGCTCCTCGGGTTGGCCTCGCTGGGGCTGTCGCCCCGATCGCTCGGCGGCCTCTGCGCGGTGGGCGTGCTCCCCGTGGTCGTGATGTACGCCGGGCTCACCCACTACGGGGAACCGCTGGCGCGCGCGCTCGTGCGTGACACGAGGGTGGCGGCGGCCGCCGCGGTGAGCCCGCGGGAGGGTCGGCCCGTGCGCCTGGGGAGCTGGTGGGTCGCCCTGGACGAGGGCGCGTTGGTCTTCACCGACGGCAGCCGCACCGGCCGCGCCGACGGCTGGGCCTGGGCCCCGCGCGCCGGCGGGGTGCTGGCGGAGCTCTCCGGCGTGGACCTCACGTTCGACGGCGCCGACGCCCGCCTGGAGACCCTGAGCCTCCCCGTGCCCGTGGGCAACCGCGGGAAGGTCCACGTGAGCGAACGCACCACGCCGGACCTGCGGGAGCAGCTCCTCCGCTCGGCCGCGCTCGGGCGTGACGCGGCGGAGCGGTGGCTCCTCTGGAAGCGCACGCTGCTCCCGCTCGCGCTGGTCCCGCTCTCCGTGGCGGCCGCAGGGTTCGCGCGGCGGCGTTCGCCCGGGTGGATCGTGGGCGCGCTGCTCCTCGGGAGCTGGGTCGCGGTGCGGCTCCTCGACGCGCAGGAGGCGGCGCTCGGGCCGGCGCTGTCCGGCACGGTCTTCCTCGCAGGGACGTTGGCCACCGCAATTGCGGCGTGGTGGCGGCCGGGGGTGGACCGATGACGCCGCTACAACGCCTCCTTCTTCCCGCCTGGGCCCGCGCCTTCTTCCTCACGAACGTCGGCGGCCTCCTGGTTCTTGCGCTTGTTGTCGCGACCGAGTCGGCAGACGATTCGTTTGCTGTCCTCGGCGATAGAATCTGTCGCGATGTCCCGCACACCTGGGCGCTGCTCTCGCCCGCGCTCGCTCTCGCCGCCGCAGCCCTCGCGACCAGCCGGATGCGCGGCTCCGGGGAGCTCCTCGCGATGGCCACCCTCGGGCTCTCCCGCCTGCGTGTGCTGCTCAGCGTGGCCTGGGTGGCGCTGCCGACGGCCGCGCTGGCGGCCGTGGTGGGCCGGGGGACCGAGCCCGCGGTCACGGTCGCGCGCGCCGCGGGCGCGTGGATCGTGGAGGGGCGCGTGCTCCTCGATCCGGGCGCCGCAACGCCCTCCGCAGCGGCCCTCGACGCCGTCCGCTACGGGGACCCGCTGGACTGGCCGGGGACCGCGATCCTCCTGGTCGCAGCGGCGCTCTCGGGCGCGGCGCTCGGGGCGCGGGGCGGGGGGCGCGCGGTGCTGATGGCAGCGGCGGCGGTGGTGGTGGCGGACCTCGTCCGGCGCGGCGTGGACCCCGCGGTGGGGCTGGGAATCCTCGCCGCGACGGCGGGGGTGGCGGGGGGGCTGGTGTGGCGGGGAGCGGGCCGCTGATCGGGTAGAACGGGGATTTTTGTTCCCCCTCCCGGCCCCGCTCCACCCTCGCGAGCCACGACCGGCGTCGGCGGCGCCGCCGGAGCGCTCGGCGGAGACGGGCGCCCGTGGAGCCAGTCTCGCCGAAGGTGGCTGCTCGACCGCTGACGTCTCCGGCCGGGCAGGGCGGTGGGGCGCCGCCCGCCCTTGGTCACCGTCTCGGAGGGACCTCGTCGGGCGGGAGGCGCACGAGCCGACGGACGGCGAACGTCACGGTCGGACCTGCGCGCGGCAATGATCGAGGGCCGCGGCGTCGTCTCCGAGGGCGTCGGCGGCGGCGAGGGCCTCGAGGTGGGGGAGGGCGCCGGCGCAGTCGTCGTGCTCCATGCGGAGGCGCGCCGCGAGACGGTGCAGCTCCACCGGACGGGTGGCGGCGTCCGCGGCGAGGGTGGCCTCGGCCTCGACGAGCGCCTCGTCGCGACGGCCAGCAGCGAGCAGCGCGCCGGCCCGGAGCACGCGGAGCTCCGCGCGCACGGGACCGACGGCGTCCGGGAGGGTCAGCGCGGCGTCGAGCTCGGTGAGCTGCTCGGCGGCGTCGGCACTGTCGCGACGTGCAAGGGCGCGGCCGAGCGATCCCGCCGCGGTGGTGGGCAGGCAGGTGTGGGCCTCGCCGACGCCGAGCTCCAGGGCATCGCCGCGCACGCAGTTCACGGCGACGCGGCCGTGGCGGACCTCCACGCGGGTGCCGAGCGCGTCGCGCACCACGGTGAACCCGGTGCCGACGACGCGGACCTCGGCCTCCTCCGTCTCCACCGCGAGGGCCACGCCCTTCTGCGGCTCCACCTCCACGGACAGCTCACCGTCGGTCCACCGCAGCCGCATGTCGCGCGCGTCGCCGCTCACCGACCCCTTTCCGGAAGCCTGGACCTCGACGCGGTCCCCGAGCGCGACGGCACCCGCGCCGTCCAGCGAGCGGTCGACCCGCGCGGGCGTGGCGAGCGCCCACAGGAGCGCGGCGGCGAGCGTAAAAGTTGTCGCGACGCCCACCGCCGCGAGGACTGGACGGCGCGGCCGGTCGCCCTGCGTGCGCGCGTGGACGCGCTCGATCGTGTCGTCGTCCACGTCCATCTCGGCGCGCGCCTTGCGCAGCGTCTCTCGGTAATCACGCATCGGAGGCGTCCTCCACGAGGTCGAAGAAGGGGACGCCGATCCGGTCGGCCTCCGCGCGGAAGGCCTGGCGCGCGGCGCGCAGGCGGCTGCGGGCGGTGCCTTCGGGCACGCCCAGGAGCAGCGCCGCTTCGCTGGCGGCACGCTCTTCGAGGTCCATCAGCACCAGGATCGCCCGGTGGTCGTCGCTGAGCTGGTCGAGCACACGGTGCACGAGGCGCGAGGCCTCCCGCGACTCACTCTCCCGACCGCCGCCGGCCGCTTCCGGGCCGGTGATCCCGGGAATCCACCGGCGCCACCACGCCTGCCGCCGATGCCGCGCGACGACGTTGCACGTGACCCCCCACGCCCACGGCTCCACCGGGCGCGCCGGGTCGCGGTCGGCCCAGCGGCGGACGAGCACGAGCATCACGTCGCCGGCGGCCGCCTCCGCGTCGATGCGACCGCCGCCGAGGCGCACGCACCACCGGGTGACGAGCGGCACGAGCCGGCCGAAGACGACCTCACGATCGTCCTCGAACCGGCGAGCGGAGCGGGCGGAGGCGGCGCCCACCTACTCGCAGACGCCGTGTACGGTCACGATCTCCGCGTACCCGGCGACCATCGCCAGGTCCCCGCAGCCGTCGTGATCGAGGTCCGCCGCGTCGATCGCCTGGCCCTGCGGGTAGGTCAGGTCGAGGGTCTCGCTCGCCGGCTCGTCGAACCCGGCGCCGTTGCCGAGCGCGGTGGCCAGCCAGAGCTTCTCGTCGCGGGGGTTGGTGTAGTCGAAGCCGAGCTGGACGAGGTCGGGCGCGCCGTCCCCGTTGAGGTCGTAGACCACCCCGAACGAGCTGTTGTGGGTCGGGTCCAGGGGCACGACGACGGTGGTGAACGTCGCGTCCGGGTCCCACCACTGGGTGCCGTTCATCCCAAAGGTGACGAGCTCCTCGTCGCCATCGCCGGTGATGTCCACGGCCGCGGCGCCCGCCAGGCCGTCGGCGGTGGCGCGGTCGGCGGTGTTCTCGGCGACCACGAAGTCGACGGGGTCGGGCACGAGGTGGAGGTCGAGGTTGTTGTAGTTGAAGACATTGGCGAGGGCCGCGCTCTGCCGGCCGTCGCCCTCCGCGTCGTAGCCCACCGCGTCCGCGAGATAGAGGTTGAGGGTCGTGCTGGAGAAGAGGTCGGAGAGGTCGGCGAGCAGCGAGGGGCTCCCGTCGTCCCAGGCCCACACCTGCAGGTGGTAGTCGGAGCCCTCGGTGGGGTCGTACGTCTCGCTGGTGAGGAGCTCGTCGGTGCCGTCGCCGTCGAAGTCGATGAGATCGGCCTTCTGGCCCCAGATGTACCCGAGGTCCACCCGCACCTCGGCGTCGAAGCCGTGGCCATTGCCCAGGTACACCCCTACGCCTTCGGGGATGCCGGCGACGATGTCGAGCCGCCCGTCGCCGTTGATGTCGCCGATGGACGGTGCCGTGGTGTCGAGCAGGGAGAGCGCGCCGATCTGGCTGGTGACGGCGCCGAACCCGCCCGCCCCGTCCCCGGCGCGGACGTCGATGCGCAGCGAGGCGTCGCCGTCGCCGGGCACCATCGAGGTGGTGATGAGGTCCACGTCGCCGTCCTCGGTGACGTCCCGGAGCCAGAGGGCGTAGATCAGGTCGTCGGGGTTGGTCGGCGCGCCCACGGCGCCCATCTCGCCCATGCTCCAGCCGCCGCGGCTCGATCCCGAGTCTTCGCCGGAGTCGGTGGCGGTGTCCGTCCCGGAGTCGGTCGACGTGTCGCCGCCGGTGTCGGCGGTGTCCACGCTCGCGGTGTCGTGGTCCGCTTCGTTGACGTTCACGACGACCGAGGGGCAGGCGGTGAGCAGCAGGATCAAGGACATGGCGGGGGTCTCCGGGGTTGGCCGCGGTCGGTGAGCGCCGCGTACACCCCAACTTCCCGGCAGCCGCGAAAACCGATCATCGTCCGGCCCGGATGCTGAGCACGGGGCGGACGGTCACCGGCCCCGGGGTGATGGCGCTGCCGAGCACTTCGATGGGTTGAAGCTCCCCGGCGACCACCACGCCGAGGCCGAGGGAGAACGCGTCGCTCATCCGAAATTCGGTGCGGACGAGCGCCTCGGCCGCCAGACCCGGCGACTGGTGGGTGCCGAGGCGATCGTCCACGAACCACAGCTGCCCCGCGAGGCCGGCGCCGGCGTCCACGCGGAGGCGGCCGGTCTGGTAGACCGCGACGCCGCCGCGGAGGGCGGCCTGGGTCCAGGTGAGGGCGGCGGCGTCGGTGATGGCGGTCGGGGTGGCGGCGGCGAGCTCCACGGCGACCCAGGCGGGGCCGGCGTCGAGCTCGGCGTCGAGCGCGCCGACCACGGCCGCGTCGAGGCCGGAGCGGAGGAGGGCGCCCGCGGCGAGGCCGGCGCGGGGGTAGAGGGGGGCGGTCGAAGGCGGCGTTCGGGACGGACCGAGGGGCGCGGGGGCGGGGAGGACGGGCGCCGGAGGGGCGGAAGTCGCCGGGCGGGGAGGGGCCGTGGGCGTGGCGGAGGCGGACGACGCTGCGGGTGGGCCGGGTGCGGCGGTCGGGGTCGCCGGCGCGGACGGGGCGGACGCTTCGGGGGGCGCCGGCGTGACAAACGGGGTGACCGGCGCCGACGAGGCGGACGGCGCGGTGGACGGTGGACGCGCCGGACCCGGGGTCGCCGCGGGGCTGGCGGTCGTCGCGGCGGTGGCGGATGGCGTCCGGGTGGAGGGGCCGGGCGCCGCGGGCGCGGTGGTCCTGGGCATCGACGGCGTTCCCGGCCCCGGGACCGTCGGGGGACGCGCCGGACGCGGCACCCCTGGCGGCTGCCACGCTCGTGGCTCCTGGCGCGCGATCGGCGGGGCGACCGAGGGCCCGGCGGCGAGGAGCGCGGCGGCCAAGGCGGCGACGGCCTCGCGGTCGGCCTCCGTACGAGGCGCGGGGACCACGGCCTCCCGCCGTCCCGCCGGCGTGTCGACGGCGAGGCGCCAGGTCGATCCTTCCACCGTCACCCGGACGCCGCCCGCGCCGACATCGAGCCCCTGCCGGTTCAACGCCGCGGACCACTCCGAGGGGCTCTCGCTCGGGGGAAGCCCGAGGGCCGCCTCGCCGCTCCACGCGTACGTGGCGGTCGCGAGCAGGGCCAGGAGGAGCATCGGCTGCACCATGCCCCAGCGGTCGGGGGGTGGCAAGCGGGGGGTGGGCGCCCCGGTCCCCGCCCTGCACCGGAGCGCTGACCTCCGCTCGAAGCGCAACCGTGCGCTCGTTGTCGGTCGCTCGAAGCGCTGAGGGTGGGGATGCGCACCAGCACCCTCGCCACCCGCCGCGACGTCGCCGGTGGGGCACGAGGTCGCCCCGCCGCGCTCCCCCTCCGCCCTTCTCCGCCTTCCTCCCCGATCCTGTCAGGCACGTGTCAAACAGAACACGGCCACCGGGCGAATTCCCCCATCGGTCGGGGGTAGCGATCGGCTTGAGTCGCGGATAATTGGGCGCCCCCGACGGGTAGCCCCGCCGGCCCCTTCGTCCCTCCCTGGAGTCCCCCATGCGCCTCGCCGCCCTCTCTCCCCTCCTCGTCGCGGGCCTCGCGCTCGCCTGGGCCACCCCCGCCCGCGCGGAATACCCGGAGCACACGCCGTACCTGGGCCTCCACCTCGGCGGCAACATCGTGCAGGCGCCGTGGGACTTCGGGCACGGCGCGGAGATCGACGGGCTCACCCCCGCCGAGGGCGCCTACCCGCTCGGCGGCGTGCGCTTCGGCTGGCAGTTCAGCCACCGGTTCGCGATCGAGGGCGGTGTGTCGTACCACGCCTTCAACCTGAACAACAGCAGCCCCGCCGCCGCGCTTGAATACGACGTGGACGGGCTCTACCACCTCACCCTCTCCGACTGGGCGCCGTACCTGATCGCGGGCGTCGGCGGCTACCATCTCGTCGCCGCGGACCTGGACGGGGACTTCGACCCGACGATCCACGTCGGCGTGGGCCTCCGCGGCTTGTTCACCCCCACCCTGGCGCTGCGCCTCGAAGCCCGTCAGGTGTGGTCCGATGGCTACGGCGACCCCTCCCAGAACACCGAGCTCCGCGCCGGTCTCGACATCTTCCTCGCCAAGCCGGTGCCGGACCGCGACAAGGACGGCATCGCCGACGCGGACGATGTGTGTCCCGACGTCTTCGGCGTCGCCAGCGCCAAGGGCTGCCCCGACCGCGACGGCGACACCGTCGCCGACACCGCCGACACCTGCCCCGACACCCCCGGGAAGCCCGAGCTCCAGGGCTGCGTGGACACCGATGCCGACGGCCTCGCCGACGTGGCGGACACCTGCCCCACCGTCGCCGGCCCGAAGGAGCTGGGCGGCTGCCCGGACACCGACGGCGACAAGATCCTCGACAAGGACGACTCCTGCCCGGCCGTGGCTGGCAAGGCCGAGTTCAAGGGCTGCCCCGACACCGACGGCGACGGCATCACCGACGCCTCTGACGTGTGCCCGCAGGTGCCGGGCACCAAGGCCACCGGCGGCTGCCCCGACCGCGACCACGACACCGTGGTGGACAGCGAGGACAAGTGCCCCGATGTTCGCGGCATGAAGGCCTACCAGGGCTGCGTCCCGGACGAGGTGAAGAAGTTCACCGGCGCGATCAAGGGCATCAACTTCGAGACCGGAAAGTCCACGATCAAGAAGGAGTCCTTCCCCACGCTCGACCACGCGGTGGACGTGCTCAAGAAGTTCCCCGACCTCCGCCTCCTCGTGGAAGGCCACACCGACGACGTGGGCGATGACGCCTCCAACCTCAAGCTCTCGCAGGATCGGGCCGCGGCCGTCCGCGAGTACCTCGTGGGCAAGGGCATCGACGCGGCGCGGCTCCAGGCCCAGGGCTTCGGGGAGACCAAGCCGGTCGGCGACAACAAGACGACGAAGGGCAAGGCGCAGAACCGCCGCATCGAGTTCACGATCATCGCGGAGTAGCCCCGCGCGGAAACTGTGACCGAAAAACGATCCGAACTCGCCGCGGGGGAACCCGCGCGGGTGGTAGACTCGGTGGATGGGCGCTGACCAGACCTTCCGTCCTCCGGCGACTGCCACCCCCGCGGTGGAAGCTCCCGCAAGCAGCACGTCCGCACCGCGCGATCGTACGTTCCAGGCGAACGTCGCGGGCGGTGGGGGAAATGCGTATGCTGCCTCCCTGGCCGCGCCCGGACAGGAGGCTGCCGCCCCCGCGGAGGAGACGCCGGGGAAGCCCGGCATGCTCGACTGGGCGGGCGCCGTCCTCGGCTCCAAACACCTCCGCACGATGCTCGGGCCCACCGCCAAGGGCGTCCAGTGGGACGACCGGGAGAAGGGCGCGAATCGGATGGAGGTCGACATCTGGGGGAAGGACGAGGTCCGCGTCCCCAAGCTGCGCATCGCCTCGATCAACACCGCCGGGGCCTCGGCGCGGGACATCCACGCGGACGGCCTGAAGGTCAACGAGCGGGACAAGACCCGCGAGGGCAAGCTCTCCGCGGACATCACGGTCGGCTCCGCCAGCGCCAAGGACATCGCGGTCACCAACCCGGCGCTCAACGCCGCGGGGATCGACCTCTCGGCGGTGAAGGTGCACCGTGAGTTCGACGGCAAGCGCGCCGTCGCCGACGTCTTCTCCGCCCCCGGCCCGACCACGGTCGAGGTGGGCAGCGCCGCGATCAGCGGGCTTCAGGCGGGCGGCGTGTCGCTCGCGTCCGCCAACGCCACCGGCCTCGCCGCCAGCACCGACGGCACCAACCATCAGCTCGCCGCGAAGAGCGCGTCGGGGACGGGGCTCGACGTGGGCGGCGTCCACGCCGACACCGTCTCCGGGCAGGACTTCGCGGCCCGCAACGGGCCGGACGGCTCGCAGGTGAAGCTCGGCAGCGCCAGCGCGGCCGGGGTGAAGGCGGGGGACGTGTCGCTCGGCTCGATGCGCGCCAACGGCCTCGATGCATCGCAAGACAAGGCCGGCGCCGTTGCGGCCTCCATCGCCGGCGCCACGGCGAAGGACGCCAAGGTCGGCGACATGCAGCTCGGCGAGATCGGCGCCGTTCAGCTCACGATGGCGAAGAACGCCGACATTCTCACCGCGGGCGCTGGTCGCCTCTCGGCGACGGGGCTCCAGGGCGGCGGCGCCACGGTGGCGGGCGCTTCGGCCGACGGCGTGACGTTCTCCCAGGGCGCGGCGGGCACCGACGTGTCGGCGGCCGGCGCCTCCGCTTCCGGGATCGCCGCGGGCGGCGCCACGGTCGACGGCGTAGGGGTGGTCGGCCCGAGCTACCACCGGGACGCGAAGGGGACGCAGATCGGCGCCTCCAGCGCCTCGGTCACCGGGGTGAAGAGCGGCGCCGGCTCGGTCGCGACGGCGAAGGTCGCCGCGCCGTCGGTCACGATGGCCGATGGCGCCACCACCGCCGGTGCGTCGTCGCTCGACGCGACGGGCGTCAGCGCCGGCGGCGTGAACGTGGCCTCCCTCGGCGTCACGGCGCCCACGCTCACCACCGGCCCGAAGGGCGTGAGCGGCGGCGCGAAGGCGATCACCGCCACCGACATCTCGGGCGCGGCCAGGGCGAAGTCGGCGGTGGCGCACAACGTCACCGGCGGCCAGGCGGGCGGCGTCACCACCGCGGGCGCGGGGGACTTCGCCGTGAGCGGGCTGGAGGCCGGCGGCGCGAGCGTCGCGCAGGTCAACGGCACGGGCGCGTCGTTCAGCGGCAGCGCCGCCGGCAACCAGGTCGGCGCGAAGACCCTGGGTGCGTCGGGGATCAGCGCGGGGAACGTCTCCGTGGCGGACGTCGCCGCGACCGACGCCCACGCCGCCACCGGCGGCGGCAAGGTGAACGTCGGCGCGGGCACGCTCGCGGCGCACGGCATCGCGGGCGGGCCGGTCACGGCCGCCGAAATGCGCGCCACCGGGGCGGACGTCACGTTGGCGGGCGGGGATGTCGCGGCGAAGGCCACGACGGTCGACGCGAAGGGCGTCGGCGCCTACGGCAACTCGATCGACGCAGCGCACGGCGGCAACGTCTCCGTGAACCGGGACGCGAAGGGCACCCGTGTGGGCGTCGGCTCCGGCACCGCCACTGGCGCCAAGATCGGCGCCACGCGCATCGGCAGCGCCGCGGTCACCGACGGGCACCTCGCCGTCGGCGACGGCGTCACCTCGATCGACGCCGCCCGAGCCAGCGTCGCGAATGTCGCGACGCCCGACCTCACGGTCGGCGAGGCCAACGCCACGGGCGCGGCGGTGCGCCTCCAGGGCGACAACGCCACGGCCCGCGCCCGCACCGTCTCCGGGAAGAAGATCGCCGCGGGGAACACCAAGGTCGCGGCAGCCTCGGCCTCCGGCGTCGACGTCTCCAAGACCGCCGGGGGGCTCCACGCCTCCGCCGGAGAGCTCTCGGCCAGCGGCATCGTGACGCCCGGCGCCACCGTCGGCGCGGCCAGCGCCACCGGCGCGGACGTCAACCGCACCGCCACCAGCACCCGCGCCAAGGCCACCACCGCCTCGGCCGACCGCGTGAAGGCCGGCGCGGTCGAGGCCGGTCACCTCGACGCCTCGGGGATCGACGCGTCGATGACCGCCGTCCGCGGCGGCACCCAGACCAACGCGAAGGTCGCCGGCGCCACCGGCACCGGGGTGTCCTTCCGCTCCGGCACCACCCGCGCGCAGGCCGATCGGCTCCGCGCGGGCGCCACCTCGCTCCAGACCGGCCCCGCCGGCACCTCGGTGGACAGCGCCGGACTCAACGCCAGTGGCGTCCGGGTGACCACACCGGGCGGGGTCGCGCCGGCGGGCGCGAACGACATGGCGGACCTCAGCCAGCTCGACGTCCAGGGGACCGTCGGCCTCAAAGCCGGCACCATCCACACCGGCGGCCGCGCCGACAAGCCGGTCGTGCAGCAGGCGGCAAACCTGGTCGACAACGCCCACCTCCAGGCCTCGGTGCCGCTCAAGGCGCGCACCCAGGGCTCGGGCACCAAGCGGGTCACCACCCAGGCGGGCACCGAGGCGCTGGTGGAAGTGCAGGTCTCCGGTGGAAAGCTCGTCCCCGCGGGTACCAAGGCCACCTTCTCCAAGCCGCTCGACACCTGGGGCTGGACCAGCGTCCCCGGCGTGTACCTCTCGCCCGACGGCAAGCTCTACGCCGCGGTGAGCGGCCTCTGGGACATGAACATGTCGGGAGACGTGAACAAGGCCCTCGGCGGCTCGGGGGACAAGCTCCCGCTCTCGGTGAGCGCGCTCGCTTCGCACTCCGGCACCGCGCCCGCGCCGAGCACGACCCAGATGTCGGCGACGCTCGGCCAGGCGCCGGGCGCCAACGTCGCCAGCGTGAACAAGGACGGCGACCGCGCCATGACCGTGAACTTCTCGCGGCTTTTGCTGGATGCGCTCGGCGTCCAGACGGCGGACGCGAAGATCGACGTCAAGGGGGTCACCGCCACGGGCGCGGGCGTCGCCCAGGACCGCGCGAACACCACGGTCACCGCGGGCACGGTCGCGACCGGGCGCACCACCGTCGCGACCCGGTAGGCTCTCATGACCGGTCCGCTCCGCGAGGCGCTCGCCGCCGCCGTGGGGCCCGCGCACGTCACGGCGCCCGCGCCGCTGGACGACGTCGCCGGGCGGCCGTGCGGTCCCTTCCTCCGGGTGCGCCCGGCCTCCACCGCCGAGGTCGCCGCGGTGGTGCGCGCCTGCCGCTCGTCCGGCGCTCCGCTCGTCCCGCTCGGGGCGGCCACCGCCTACTGGGCGCCGCTGCCCGGCCTCGGGGTCACCCCGATCGTGGGGATCGACCTCTCCCGGCTCGACGCCCTGAGCTTCGCCGGTCGCGCGCCCGTCGTGGGCGCGGGCGCCGCCGTCCGCCCGCTCGATCAGGCGCTCCGCGGCCGGGGCCTCCACCTCCCGATCCACCCCGACGCCTTCGGCCACACCTCCGTCGGCGCGTTGGTCGCCTCGGCGTGCACCTCGGGGATCGGCATGGGCGCGGGCTCGATCGGCGAGGCGATCGCGGGGGTGGAGGTGGTCACCGGGACGGGGGAGGTCTTCTGGACCGGCTCGGCCGCGCGCGCCGGCGTGCCGCCGTTCCTCCGCGAGGGGTTCCCCGACCTCACCGGGGCGATCCTCGGCGCGGAAGGCGGGCTCGGGGTGGTCACCCAGGTGGCGCTCCGCCCGCGTCCCGCGCCGTGGCGGGTGCACCTGCGGGGGGCGGTTCCGCCCGAGCGGCTCGGGGCGGTCGTGGCCCATGGGGCGGCGCTCGGCGGGGCCTACGACACGTTCCGCCTCGCGCGGACGCTGGGCGCCTGGGAGGCCGGGTACACCCTGGACGTGTGGGTGATCTCCGCGTTCTCGGCCCGCGAGGCGGTGGAGCGCGCGGTGGAGGTGCAGCGGCGCCTCAACGCCGCCGGCGCGCGGATCGACGCCTGCACCGCCGAGAGCGCCGCCGCCCGCGCCGGGCGCTCCCCCGACTACGACGCCCGCTGGACCGGCCCGCTCGACGGCCTCGACCCCTTCCTCGCCCGCGCGCGCCTCCGCGGCCTCGACGTGAACGCCCCGTACGAAGCCTTCCCGGCGCTCCTCGACGCCGCCGAGGCGCTCCTCGCCGCCCAGCGTGGGGCCGGCGTCCCCGAGAGCCGGCTCGCGTGGTACCTCGCCCCGGACTTCATCAACCTCGGCGTACACGCCACGGTGCCGAAGGACGCCGACCCCTGGCCGGAGTCCCGCTCCGCCCCCTGGTTCGCGCGCTTCGCCGCGCTGCCGATCGTGCCCTACCGCCTCGGGCGTGCCTGGCCGCCCGCGATGCTCGACGGCCTCGGCCTCACCCGCGCCCTCCTCCACGAGCTCCGCCGCGCCCTCGACCCCGACCGCCTCTTCGTCCCCGGCCACCCCCTGTGGACCTAGTCCGCGCCTGGCTCATCGCGCTGGACCCCGCGGCCGCCCCCCTCGCGGCGGACCTCGCCGCCCTCGCCGGCCGCGACCCCTACGCCGCACGGGACGGTGCGGGTGGGCTCGCCGCGGCCGAGTGGAGCTTCCGCGACGGGAGTCCATCCGTTCGTTTCGCATGGAACATAGACGAACGTCGTGTTCGTTGCGATTCTGTCGCGACAGTGCTTGCCCACTGGGGCATGTTGCCGCCCGCGCTCGCCGCGCTCCTGCCCACGCTCGAGGGCGTACACCTCCAGGTCGGTCGCGACGGGCCCCGAGCGAAGCTCTACGTCTACGCCCGGGGCGCCCCGCCCGGGACGCTCGATCGGGTGGAGGCGGCGCTGGGCCTCGCCGAGGCGTTCGCGGCGTTGCCGGCGGCGCCCGGAGGCGCGCCGCCGGCGTTCCTGGGCGTGGACCTCGGCGGGCCCGGGGGGGCGGAGATGGCCGCGAAGCGGTACGTCGAGCTGTCGCGCGAGGGGGCGGGGGTGTGGCTGAGCGAGCTCGGCGGAGCCGGGCTCGCGGGCCGGGCGCGGGGGCTCCCTGACGACCTTGGGACGGGCCCGGCCCAGGTCGTGGTGAGCGTCCGGGTGGCGGCCGACGGGCTCCGGGACGTGACGCTCCACGCGAAGGTCGACCGTGCGCCGGAGCGGCTGGCGGAGCTGGCGGGTCCGGCGTTGGCGGCGGAGGCGTCGCGGCGCTTCCGCATGGCGCACCGGCTGGGTCTGGTGCTCCGTCCGACCTACGTCTCGTGGCTGGAAGCGGGCGCGACGACGGTGGGGACGGTGTACCATCGATTGGAGGAAGGGGTCAGGCCGATCGCATTCGAATCCTGCCGAGGATCGCGTCCCTCGGCGCGGTCGTTGTCGGGCGGCGACGCCGTCGCCCCGGAAAAATGAATGCGATCGGCCTGACCCCCCGCTTGCCGTGGCGCGCTCCGGTGAACATCCGTTCACCCATGCCCCGCAAGCCTCGCCTCGACTTCCCTGACGCCGTCCACCACGTGATGAACCGAGGTGCCCGCCGCGCCGCGCTCTTCGCCGAGGCGTGGGTCTGTCAGCTCTTCCTGGCGGTCCTGTCGGAGCTGCCCGCCCGCTTCAACGTCCGGATCCTCGCCTACGCGATCATGCCGAACCACTACCACCTGCTCCTGGAGTGCCCCGACGGCAACCTCTCCCGCGCGATGCAGTACCTCGGCGGTGAATTCACCCAGCGCCTCAACCGCATCCAGGCCTGGGACGGGCCGGTGTTCCGTGGCCGCTTCCTCAGCCGCCTCGTCGACAGCGACGCCTACTTCGCGCACGTCCTCGCGTACATCCACCTCAACCCGGTGCGCGGCAACCTCGCCAAGACCGCCGACGCCGCGCGGTGGACGAGCCACGCGGCCCTCGTCGGCGGCGAACGTCGACCGGCGTGGCTCACGGCGGGCACGATCGAGCGGCTCTTCGGAGATTCCAAGACCTACCAGGACTACCTCGCCGCGTGCCTCGGCGACGCGCCCCCCGAGCCCCCGGGTTGGGACCCCGAGCGCCTCTGGGGCGCCCCGCCCGCGCCTTCCGCGCTCCCCGCCGCCCCTCGGCCCGTGGTGGACGTCGACGCCCTGTTGGACGCCGTCGCGACCGCCGCGAGCGTTTCGCCCGACGAGCTTCGCCGGCCGCGTGCGGGTCGCCGCGGCAACGCGGCCCGGGCGTTCGCGGCGTGGTGGTTGGGGCGCCGGACCACGCTGACCAACGGGCAGATTGGGGCGCAGTTGGGCTGTACCGCTGCCCGGGTGTCCCAGCTCCGCCGCGAGGTCCCTCGACAGGAGCGAAGGTTCGCGGCGATCGCCCGGCGCGTGGAGGCCGCGACGCCCCCTCCTCCGGCGCCGCGGACGCCCCCGGCACCGGCACTGCCTTGTGTGAGGAGCCCGGCGCCGCCCGCGCCTGTTGCCGGCGGCTTCCGGTACTCCTGGCGGCCCGAAGACGGGGCCCTTCTCCATGACAATACGTACTGGCCGATCCCGCTGATCGCAAGCGGCGAAGCCCGGCTCGTTCGCGACGTCCTCGGCGCGCCCGCACCCACGGCTGCCATCGTCATCCCGGGACGGCTGCGTACAACCCCAACGCGATCGCCCGCTCCTCCGCCATGCCGAGCTGGAGGATGAGCCACATCCCCGCCTCGCGTTCGGTGCTCCCCTCCATGGTGTCCCCGTTCTCGGCCCGCACGTCGCCGACGCAGACCACGCTCCCGGCCTGCATGTCCACCAGCCACACACGTCCGGCGCTGTGGCCGGGGGTGAAGGTGTGTCCGTGCTTGGCGACCTCCGGTTCGGCGTGGGAGGTGCGAACGTACAACGCCTGATAGCGCGCTGTGGAGGCGGGCTGGTCGGGCAGGATGGCGCCGGAGTCGGCCGCGACGATGGAGAACGGCTCGTCCGTAAAGCTGCTGCCGAGGCGGAGTGCGTCTTGCCCGGGCGTCGCGGAGGCGACCAGCGCGGCGTCGGGTGCGTGGAGGACCACGGGGCACGGCTGATCACCGGCGCGGAGGACGCCGATCCGCGCGATCGCCGTGGAGAACGGGGTAGCGGCCGGCGGGAGGACCAGCACCGGGTCCTCGCCGAGGATCCGCTCGGCCGGCAGCGTCGGCGCGCGCTTCTTCACCTCCGGGAACAGCGGCTTGACCTGCGTCCACGTGCCGTTCCAGCGGGTGCACGACTCCGGCCCGGTGAGGGAGACGGTCCACTCTGCGTCGGCCCACGTCGCCGATCCGTCGCAACGAGCAACCACTCGATCGGACCCCGTGGTGAAGGTGCCGGGCACGTAGACCTCCGCCATCAGCTCGTCGGCGAGGAAGCCGCCGACCGTCTCGTGGCCGTGCACGATGGCCAGGCGCTCCTTCTCCTCCCCGGGGCCCGCGGACGGACCGGAGAAGCGAGAGTTGGCGTACATCTTCTCGGGTGGCGCACCCGGCTCACCCACCCGCTCGTAGTCCCCCATCGTCGCCTTAAGCACGTCGTGGTAGTCCGGCGGCGCGACCTCGCGGCCGTCGCAGGCGGTCCCGAGCACGAGCGCGGCGGTGAGGAAGCGGGACTCGGGGGGCATGGTGCCACCTATCCAGGGCAGCGGCCGAGGTTCCACCTGGGGGCAGTGGTTGGTTCCCCCTCCCGGCCCTCCTCGACCCTCGCGAGCCATGACCGACGTCGGTAGGCGCCACTGCCGCGCTCGGCGCACCCCGCGTTCCGTCCACCCCCCGCGGCGTTACGAGCCCCTGCGGAGACGCGCCATGATGGACCTGGACGTGCTGATCGTCGGCGGGGGCCCCGCCGGCTCCACCCTGGCGGCGATCCTCAAGAAACACCGCCCCGAAACGCGGTTGCTCGTCCTCGAGCGCGACGACTTCCCGAGGTTCCACGTGGGTGAGACCCTTGTCTCCGACGTGAACCTCATCCTCGACGAGATGGGCGCGTACGACGCCGTGGCCGCTGCGGGGTTCGTGAAGAAGGTCGGCGCCGCTTTCCGCTGGGGCCTGAGTCCGGAGCCCTGGTACCTGAACTTCGCCACGTTGGACGAGGTGCGGCCCAGCGAACCCGGCCGCGCCCAGACCTCCTTCACCTGGCACGTGGACCGCCCGGTCTACGACCAGCTCCTCAAGGAGGCGGCGCTCCGGCAGGGCGCGGCGTGGGAGAAGGGCGACGTCCGCGCGCTCGTCGAGGAGGGCGGGCGGGTGGTCGGCGTGCGCCTCGCGGACGGCACGGAGCGCCGCGCGCGCTTCGTGGTGGACGCCACCGGGCAGGCCGGGCTCTGCGGCAGCCTGAGCCAGCGGGTCGTGGACCCCCACCTCCAGAACATGGCGTCGTGGGGCTACTACCGAAACTTCAAGCTGGAAGCGCCGCTCAACGGAGACCTGTCCGCGTCGCGGGCGTTCATCGTCGCGCACGCCTACGGCTGGTCGTGGTTCTTCCCGATCCGCGAGGACCTCGTGTCCGTCGGCGTGGTGACCCACCGCGACGATCTCCGCGGGGAGCGCCCGGAGGTGCTGTTCCAGCGCGCGGTGGCGGAGTGTCCGGAGCTGGCGCGCCTGCTCGGTGAGGCGGAGCTCGTGCCCTACGCGGAGGGCGCGCCGCTGGTGCACGTCATCCGCGACTATTCCTACATCTCCGGGGCGATCGTGCAGCCGGGGCTCGTCCGCGTCGGCGACGCCGCCGGCTTCGTGGACCCCATCCTGTCCGTCGGCTGTTTCCTCGGACAGTCGGGCGCCCGGCACCTCGCCTACAGCCTCCGCACCCTCCTCGACGGCGACGCCCGCCTCGACGAGACTACGGTGCTCGACGCCTACGCCGACCACGTCGCGGAGACGCTGCGCGCCTTCCGGGAGATCACCTGGTTCTTCTACCGCTTCAACGAGCGCGAGGACGCGTGGTGGGCGCAGGCGCGCGCGCAGCTCGAGGGCGTCGGCTTCCCGGCCCTCGCCACCGACCGCCACGCCTTCTCCGCCTTCGCCACCGGCTTTGCAGCCCGAAAGGCGGTCTTCCGGGAGCCGAACGGGGTCTTCGGCGAGCCGTTCTTCGAAGACGCCTTTCGGCGCCTGGTGAACCCGGACGGCTCCCCTTCGCCGCGCCCCACCCTCCAACGCGGCGCGCGCCCGAAGCTCCTCGGCCGCCTGGAGCAGCGCGCGAGCGCCGTCCCCGTGGACGGCGCGGGGAAGGTGATCCCCGCGCTCCGGATCGAGGTCTTCACGCCGACGGCGCACGGCGGAGACACGCTGGTACGCCGGCTGTTCGTGCCGCCGTCCATGGCGCCGATGTTCGCGTGGCTCGACGGCACCCACGACCTCGCGGCGCTGGTGCGGCGGCTCCAGGCGGAGCTTCGCGTGGGCTCGGAGCACGAAGCGGCGCTCGTCCGCTACGTGCGCAGCGTGGTGGAGGGGCTGGTGGAGCGGCGGTTGGCGGCATGAACCAGCCCTCCGACGACGACGCCGGTGAGCGGTTGCGCGAGTCCATAGGGGCGCTGGGCGGTCGTACCGAGGGGCTCCGCGTCGTCCGGGTCGTGCTCGATGGCGGCGGCGAATGGGAGCGCGCCGTGTACACGACCCGCCCCTTCGCGGCTGGCGCGGTGGTCTTGCACGTGCCCGCGGCGGCGATCGTGCGCTCCGGCGGCGTGGACGACGCGCGGCCGCCAGCGCGATCCGTGGCCGAGGCCCACCAGCGCCTCGCCCGGTGGTTGCTGCGGGCGGACCCGGCGGCCGGCGCGGCTTCGGCCCGCGGCGCCGCGACGGCCTACCTCTCCACCCTGCCGCGATCCCTGAAACACTTCCCGGTTTTGTATGAAGGGGGCGATCGGGCAGCGCTCGCGGGCACCGCCCTCGGCGAACGCGTCGAGGCGCGACTCGCGGTCTTGACGCGGGAGTTCGGGGCGCTCGCGGAGGAGCTCCCGGGCGTCGCCGCGGCGGAGTGGCGCCGGGCCCGGACGCTGGTGACCAGCCGAGCGTTCGCGTGTGGCGCCGAAGAAGCCCTCGTCCCCCTCGGCGACGTTCTCAACCACGCGCTCGACCCCGGCACCACCTGGACCTGCGACGCGCGGCAGGGCTGGGTCCTCCGGGCCACCCGCGACCTGCCGCCGGAGGCGGAGTTGACGTTGAGCTATGGGAACAAGTCCAACGCGAGGCTCCTCTTCGCCTACGGGTTCACCCTCGTCGACAACCCCTGGGTCGACATGGAGGTGCTCCTTGGCGATCTCGGCGCCTTCCGCCTCCAGGCGGACGCCGAGGCGGCCGAAGGGCCGCGCCTGCTGGAGGCGCTCGGCGCGGTGGGCGCCGGTCGCGCGCGGCGGCG
>CAIXRH010000020.1 GCA_903921785.1 uncultured Pseudomonadota bacterium | reverse complement strand
TCCCCGGGGGCGCCGGGCGGCGCGCCGACGGGAGCCCCGGCGGGCCCGACGGCGCCGTCGGGAGGGGGCCCCGGCGGAGGAGCGGTCGGCGCGCCGCCCTCCGGGCTGGAGCAGCCGGCGACGATCCACAGGACGACGAGGGCGAGACGCAGCATAAGAACCTGGGAGGTGGCGGATCCGGTAGTCCCGCGGGCCGGGGGTGTCAACGGCGACGACGGCGGATGGGCGCGGACGATGGGGCCGCGGGCGCGGCGGGCGCGCGCATCGCCGCAGATCGCGCTACGATGGCGCGCCCTCCGGAGCCTTCGTGCTGCTGCTCGCGTTCGCCGCCTGCTTCCCCCAGCTTGCCACCACCGCCGACGACAGTGCGCTCGACTCTGGCGTCGACAGCGGGGACTCCGCCGCCGACTCCGACACCGCCTCCACCGGCTGCGTGCAGAAAGGCGTGGATGACGCGGCCGAGGCCTGGGATCTGCCCACCGGCTTCCCCACCGACACCTTCGCCAGCACCGCCGACCTCGACTACGCCACGGCGCCGAGCTGGGGCCTCCTCGACCTCGACGGCAACGGCCGCCGCGACGTGGTGATGACCCGCGACGACGCCTCCGGCGTGTCCGGACTCGGCACGACCGTCTGGTCCACGTACAGCAACACCGGGTCGAAGTTCCGGGTCTCCGCCGAGTCGTGGACGCTCCCCGGCGGCTTCGCCGACCTCACGTTCCAGACCCCCGCCGACCTCGACCTCGCCGCAACCCCCACCTGGGGCCTCGCGGACCTCACCGGCGACGGCCTCACCGACCTCGTCGTCACCCGCGACGACAACTCCGGCGTGGACGGCCTCTCCGGCTCCCTCTGGCTCCTCTACCGCAACACCGGCAGCGGCTTCTCCGGCAGCCCCACGAGCTGGAGCCTCCCGGCTGGCTACGATCGCCTCACCTTCAGCTCGGTCTACGACGACTCCAGCGCCGACCCGGCGTGGACGCTCACCGACCTCGACGCCGACGGCAAGCTCGACTTCGTGATCACCCACGACGACAACGCCGGCGTGAGCGGCCTGGGCTCGAGCACCTGGATGGTGTTCCTCAACAGTGGCTCGGGCTTCGCCACCACCGGCACCCCCTGGGACCTCCCGCCCGGCTACTCCGACGGCACCTTCGCCACGGCCTACGACGCCAGCTCCGCAGATCCCGCGTGGGGCCTCGCCGATCTTGACGGCAACGGCCGCACCGACGTGGTGGTCACCCAGGACGCCTCGGCGGGCGCCGTCGGCAACAAGAAATGGCTGTACTACAGCAACACCGGCGCGAAGTTCCGCAGCGAGTCCACGGAATGGGCGCTCCCCGTGGGGCTCCCCGACGGCACCTTCACCACCCTGGCCGACGCGAGCACCGACTCCCCGAACTGGTCCCTCGCCGACCTCGACCGCGACGGCAAGCTCGACATCGTGGTCACCCGCAACGACGCCGCCGGGATCCCCGAGCTGGGCACGTCGCGGTGGCAGCTCTTCACCAACGAAGGCGCCGGCTTCGCGGCGGACAACACCGCCTGGCCGCTCCCCGCGGGCTTCCCCGAGCTGTCCTTCCCGACCCTCTACGACAGCGCCGACGCCGACCTTGGCTGGACCCTCACCGACATCGACGGCGACAACTACCTCGACCTCCTGGTGACCCACAACGCGAACGGCTCCTCCGCGCTGGGGACCACGACGTGGGATCGGTATCTGGCGCACTGTAAGTAGCGGGCCCCCCCGCCCCCGCGGCCACAGCGCTGGGGGGGCGTTACGGGGGGGCGGAGCCCCCCTGTCCCAAAATCAAGCCGGGGGTCGGAGGTCGGATGCGCATCATCACCGGTTCGGATCATGGCGGGTTGAGCCTGAAGAAAGTGCTGGTCGCGCGGCTGGTGACGCAGGGGCACGAGGTACGCGACGTGGGCACGAACGACACCGCGAGCTGCGACTACCCGGACTTCGCGGTGCCGGTCGCGCAGGCGGTCGCGGCGGGCGAGGCCGACTTCGGGCTGCTCGTCTGCGGAACGGGGCAGGGCATGGCGATGACCGCCAACCGCGTCCCGGGGGTGCGCGCCGCCGTGGTGGGCGACACGTTCACCGCCAAGGCCACCCGCCAGCACAACGACGCCAACGTGCTCTGCCTCGGCGAGCGGGTCGTGGGCCCCGGCCTCGCCGGCGACATCCTGGACGCGTTCCTCTCGTCCACCTTCGAAGGCGGGCGCCACACCGGCCGCGTCGCCAAGTTCACTGCGTTGGAGAAGAAGTAACCCATCCAGGGTGCGGTTCGGCGACCCGCGGATGACGGCGCGAGCTCTCGCATGACGGCCCGCCGCGCCGCTCGCGGTTACGAGGGCGCCTCCCCGCAGGTGCGCATGTCCCTCGCCCAGACCGATCCCGCCATCGCCCGTCTCATCGCCCTCGAGGGCGTCCGCCAGCGCGACGACCTCGAGCTCATCGCCTCCGAGAACTACGTCTCCGATGGCGTGCTCGAAGCCGCGGGCAGCGTGCTCACCAACAAGTATGCCGAGGGTCTTCCTGGCAAACGTTACTACGGCGGCTGCGAGGTGGTCGACCAGGTGGAGGACCTCGCCCGCGACCGCGCGCTCCAGCTCTTCGCCGGCAGCCAGGGCGTGAACGTGCAGCCCCACTCCGGCGCCCAGGCCAACGCCGCAGTGTACCTCGCGGCGTTGAAGGCGGGGGACACCCTCCTCGGCCTCGACCTGAGCAACGGCGGCCACCTCACCCACGGCTCCCCGGCCAACAGCTCCGGGAAGCTCTACCGGGCCGTGCACTACAAGGTGAACGACCGCGGGATCATCGACCTCGACAACGTCCGCGATATCGCAAGGAAGGAGAAGCCGAAGCTCATCGTCGCCGGCGCGAGCGCCTACCCGCGGCACTGGGACTTCGCGGCGTTCCGCAGCATCGCCGACGAGGTGGGCGCGGTGCTCATGGCCGACATGGCGCACTTCGCGGGCCTCGTGGCCGCCGGCCTGCACCCCACGCCGTTCGGCTACTGTGACTACGTCACGACGACCACCCACAAGACCCTGCGCGGCCCGCGCGGCGGCATCGCCTTCGCCACCGAGGAGAAGATCAAGGGCCTCAACAGCGCGGTCTTCCCCGGCTTCCAGGGCGGCCCGCTCATGCACATCATCGCCGCGAAGGCGGTGGCGTTCGGCGAGGCGCTCCAGCCGTCCTTCAAGGTCTACGCCCAGCAGGTGATCGACAACGCCCAGGCGATGGCCACCGTCCTCACCGAGCGAGGCGTCTCCCTGGTCAGCGGCGGCACCGACAACCACCTGATGTTGCTCGACTTCTCCGACAAGCCCTACAGCGGCAAGGACGCGGAGGGCGCCCTCGGCCGCGCCGGCATCACCGTGAACAAGAACACGGTGCCCAACGAGAAGCGCAGCCCGTTCGTCACCTCCGGCGTGCGCATCGGCACCCCCGCGATGACGACGCGCGGGCTCGGCACCGCCGAGGCGAAGCTCGTGGCCACCTGGATCGCCGACGTGCTCGACAACTGGCAGGATGAGGCGAAGCTCGCGGCGATCCGCGGCAACGTCCACGCCCTCACCGCGAAGTTCCCGGTCCCCGGGGTTCGTTGATTTTGTAGGCGGGCAGCGCGTCGAGTCGTTCGCGCCGTCGCCTCCCGGCTCCCCGGGGGTCTGGCTCCGCTCGGGGCTGGCCGCCGGGGCGCCCTGGCCCGACTCGCCATACTCGCCGCCGGTGGTTCCTCGCCATCCGCGAATTCGGCGAACCCGACCACCGGGGGCCGCGCCGTCGCCACGCTACATCGGCTGCGACCTCCCGGAGCTCCCATGTCCCGTCAAGCGGGCCGCCACGTCGTCGTCACCGGCGCGTCCAGCGGCATCGGTCGTGCCATCGCCCAGCGCCTCGCGGCGGAGGGCGCCACCCTCACGCTGCTCGCGCGGCGCCTCCCCGAGCTGGAGGCCACTGCCGCCGGCTGCGCCCCCGCCCGCCCCTTCGTCGCCCCCTGCGACGTGACGGACGCCGCCGCGGTGGACGCCGCCTTCGCCGCCGCGGCCGCCGCGAACGGCCCGATCCACGCGCTCGTGGCCGCCGCGGGCATCGGCGGCCCGAACAGCCCGGGCGCCGGCGACCGGTTCGACGCCCTCGTCGCCACCAACCTCGGCGGCACCTACCGCTGCCTCCGCGCCGCCGAGCGCCACCTCGCGCCCGGCCCCGGCCCCCGGCAGCTCCTGGTGATCGCCAGCATCCTCGCCCGCTTCGGCGTGCCCGGGTACACCGGCTACTGCGCCTCGAAGGCCGGTCTCCTCGGCCTCACCAAGGCCTTCGCGCTCGAGTTGGCCGCGAAGAACGTCACGGTGAACGCGATCTGCCCCGGCTGGGTGGACACCGACATGGCCTGGGAGGGCATCGACGGGATGGCGGCCGGCATGGGGATCTCCCGCGAGGAGGCCCACCGCATCGCGATGTCCGCGGTGCCGCTGGGTCGCATGGGCACCCCGGCCGAGGTCGCCGGCTTCGTCGCCTGGCTGCTCTCGCCCGAGGCCGCCGGGGTCACCGGCCAGGGGCTCGACATCAACGGCGGGGCGTGGATGGGGTGAGGGGGCTCAGCGCCCCCCGCCGTCGATCTCCGCACAGTCCCGCCCCGCCGCCGCCCGCGCCCGCTCCGCCCCCTCGACGTCCCCCCGCGCCTCGCGGATGCGCGCGACCAGGCAGGCCGCCCGCGGGCGGAATTCCGCGTTGGCCGGGATGCGGAGCAGCACCTTCTCGGCTTCTTCGTCGCGCCCGGCGAGGTGGAGGAGGCGGCCGTAGCGGTAGCCCGCCCGCTCGTCGGGGCTCACTTCCACGGTGTGCGCCGCCACCGCCACCGCCTCCTCCAGCCGGCCGACCCCTTCGAGCGCCGCCGCGAGGTTGGTGGTGATGATCGGGTCGTCCGGGCTCGCCGTGGCGCCGTAGCTCCACAAGGAGAGCGAGTCGTGCCACACCGCGGCGTAGCGCCAGGTGGCCACGCCCAGCGCCACGAGCCAGGCCACAACCCCGACGGCGAGCCATCGCCGCCACGCCACCGCCGCGCCGACCCCGGCCGCCACCAGGAACGCGAAGGGCAAGCCGGAGAAGTAGGTGTAGCGGTCGGCGCAGGCCTGCGTTCCGGACTGGAGGAGGCCCGAGACCGGGGCGAGCACCAGCAGGTAGGTCGTCCACGCGAGGAGCGGCCCCGGGGTCCGACGCCGGAGCGCCACGACCAGGGCGGTGATCGCGCCAAGCGCGCCGACGGTCACCGCGGTCGGCACCCGGGCCACCTCGGAGGCGTGGTGGCTGGGCGAGAGGGCGAGGGGAGCGAGGAACTCCCCCGGGTAGAGGCTGGCGCCGTACGCGGCGGTGGCGATTCGCTCCGCGATCCCGTGTTCGTCGACGGCGTGGAAGGCGCCGGTTTCGTTCTGGGCGTGGAGCGCCAGCAAGCCGCAGAGGGCGGCGACCGCGAAGAACGGGAGTTTTTCGAGGATGGAGCGGGACACCGGGCGGAGGCGCTGCAGCGGCCAGGCATCCAGGAAGAGGAGCACCACGGGCAGGGTGACCGCGTGGGCCTTCGAGAGCAGCGAGAGGACGTACAGCACGAGCGCGAGGGCCCAGGCGGATTTCCGGCCGGTGTCGACCCAGCGGAGCCAGGCGGCGAGCGTGCCGAGCGCGAAGACCATCGCGAGCACGTCGCGGCGCTCGGTCACCCACACCACGGACTCCACCCGGAGCGGGTGGATCGCGAAGAACAGGGCGCCAGCGGCCCACCCGACGCGCCCGGCCGCGGGCGCGAGGCGGGCGAGGATCGGCACCAACATCGCGGACGAGGCCGCGTGGAGCAGCACGTTGACCACGTGGTAGCCCCTGGGGTCGTGCCCCCCCAGCACCCAGTTCGCGCCGAGCGTCATCCAGCTCAGCGGCTGGTAGTGACCCATCCAGGTGGTGGTCCACATCCACGCGAGCTGCGCCGGACCGAGACCGCGCCAGCGGTCGTGGTGGAGGAAGTTGGGCTCATCGTCCCACACCCAGCCCGCGGAGTACGCCGGGAAGAAGGCCAGGACTGTCGCGAGTGCGACCGCCAGCTGCAGCCAGCGCAGCGAGGTGGCGGCGGAGCCGTCCTCCGCCGCGCCGTCCCCGGTGGTCGAGCCAGACCGCCTCCCCCCAGAGGCCGCTCCCGGCGCCGCCCCCGGCGCTCCCCCTGGCGAGCCGGTCAACCTGGCCTCACCGGATCTTGCTCGACACGATCGCCAGGATCTCCCGCTCCAGCTCGGCCGCCTTCGCGTCCACGGCCGCGGCGCGCGCGCTCACCTCCGCCACGAAGGCCTTGTCGTCGAAGCCGCCGCAGTTGATCCGCACGTTGAGGTACGCGCCCGCGACGCCGGCCCGGACGGCCAGGGCGCCCACGCCCGCGTCGGAGACCGAGGCCGGGTTGCCGGTCTCGGCCATCGCCTTCACCACGTCCATCGTGGCGAGGCACTCCTCCATGACCTTCAGCGGGATCTCGATGGCGTAGCGGGTCGCGGCGTTCATCGCCGCCTTGCGCGTGGCCTTCTCCTCCGCCGTGGCCTTCGGGAGCCCCATCGCGGCCATGATCGCGTTGAACGCGGCGGTGTCCTCGTCGACCAGGGCGAGGAGTCGGTCGTGGTGCGCCTTGCCGCGCTCGGCGGCGTCGGAGAACTCCTTCCAGCGGGCGTCCCAGCCGCGCTTGTGGGAGGAGAGGTTGGCGACCATCGTGGCGAGGGCCGCGCCCATGGCGCCCATCGCCGCGGCGATGCTGCCGCCACCGGGCGCAGGCGACTCCGAGGCGGTCTCCTCCACGAACTTCTCCACCGAGAGGTCGATGAGGCGCTTGGGCTTGCCACGCTTGGCCGCCAGCGCGTACTCGATGATCTTCTCCTCCGGCTTGAACCGGTAGAGGTCGTCGAGGCCGAGCGACTTCACCGCGATCTTGATGAGCTCCGCGTCGGACACGCCGGAGGAGCGCTGCTGCTTGTGGAGGAAGTACCGGCCGGCGTCGAGCATGGCGCGGAGCGGCACGAGCCCGACCAGCTCCGAGCCCGTGACCCGCACGCCGCGCGCCTCGCCCTTCTTCACACACTCGTCGAACGCGACGTGCACCGGCGTGACCGAGATGTCGGTGAGGTTGATCGACACCTGCGCGATGCCGAACTCCTCGATGAACCAGCCGATCGCCTTCACCGCCTTGAGGGAGCCGGGGATCCACTCCGGCTGGCCGTCCGGACCAGGGAGGAGCTTGTAGGTGACTGGATCGCGGCGCTCGCGGCCCTTCTCCCGGATGTCGAACGCGATGGCGTTCGCCCGGCGGGTGGAGGTGGTGTTGAGGTTTACGTTGTAGGCGACGAGGAAGTCGCGCGCGCCGACGGCGGTGGCACCAGACCGGGCGTTGAACGTGGCGGGCCCGAAGTCCGGCTGGTGGTCGGGCTTCGCCATGCGCGCCGAGAGGCCCTCGTACTCGCCCTCGCGCACGTCCGCGAGGTTGCGCCGAGCCTCGGTGAACGCCGCCTTCTCGTAACAGTACACGGTGAGGCCGGCCTCTTCGCCGAGCCGACGCCCGAGCTTCCGGGCCCACTCCACCGTCTCCTCCATGGTGATGTCGGCGACCGGCACCAGCGGACACACGTCGAGGGCGCCGAAGCGGGGGTGTTCGCCCTTGTGGCCGCGCATGTCGAGGAGCTCGGCGCACTTCTTGGCGAGCCGCACCGCCGCCTCCACCACCAGCTCCGGCGGCCCCACCAACGTCACCACCGTGCGGTTGGTGGCCTTCCCGGGGTCCACGTCGAGGAGCCAGACGCCCTCCACGCTCGAGGCCGCGTCCACGATCTGCTTGATCACGGTCGGGTCGCGGCCCTCACTGAAGTTGGGGACACATTCGACGAGGGGGGTCGGCATGGCAGGCTCCGCGGTGGGCGGAGGCTATCAAGGTGGCGGCTAGAAGACGTAGTCGGCGGTGAAGCCGCCGAGGTGGATCACCACCGTCCCCGCCCCGGTGCCGTACGACTCCACCCATGCCACCCGGAGCGGCGTGAGGTCCAGGCGCATCTCGTCGGAGACCCACATGTCGCAGGGGTCGGGCGCGTCGGCCTCGTGGAGCAGCTCCAGGCTCACCTGGACCGGATCGCTCTCCATGAACGACCCGTCGGGCCAGCAGGTGGAGAAGGTGTGGGTGCTGCAGCCGCCGCCGTACTCCACGCCGACGACCAGCTCGTCGCCCTCCACCGCGACCGCCACGATCTCCGTGGCATAGCCGTCGGCGGCCCGGCAATCGCCCCAGCGGCCGGGGTCGGTGACGTAGTTCCAGGCGCACTGGTGCTCGACGCAGGCGTAGCCGTCGGCCTCGGGGCAATCGCAGGTGCTGTCGCCGAAGGCGCAGCCGAGTTCGCCGGCTTCGGCCTGCAGGGCGTAGAAGTCGGCGACGTCGGCGTCGGTGCGCGCGACGGCGTTCCGGGTGCAGCCGCAGCTCGTGCCGGTGAGCACCTGCCCGCACTCGGCGGCGTCGTCGCAGGTGCGGATCGCGGCTTCTTCGGCCGCGTACTCGGCGAGCACCGTGTCGCAGGTGCGGAGGTCGGCGGTGTCGGCCGCGGAGTCCGTGGCGGGGGTGGCGCAGCCGAGGAGGAGGAGTGGCGCGAGCATGGTCGGCCTCCGAGCTCCGACAAGGTAAGCACCGGGGCGGGGAGGATGTGCGGGTCCCCTCCACCCGACGAGTCCCCCGATCGACGGGCCGGGAGGCCCGGGCGGCCCCTCGCGGCCCCCCATTCCCGCTACCCAAAAACAACACGGCCAGGAGCGGCAAGCACTCCCGACCGTGAAGGTTCATCCCGACGGAAGCGGCGTTCCCGCCGCCCTCCGACTAGTAGCGGTAGTGCTGAGCCTTGTAGGGACCCTGCACCGTGACGCCGATGTAGCTGGCCTGCTCCTCGCTGAGCAGCGTGAGGTTGGCGCCGAACTTGCCGAGGTGCAAGCGGGCGACCTTCTCATCGAGGTGCTTGGGCAGGGTGATGACCTCGGGCTTCTTGCCGGCCGGGTGCGCGACCTGGTTCACGCCGTAGCTCTCCGCGTTCTTGTGCAGCTCGATCTGGGCGATCGTCTGGTTGGTGAACGAGGCGCTCATCACGAGGCTCGGGTGGCCGGTGGCGCAGCCGAGGTTCACGAGGCGGCCTTCGGCGAGGATGATGATGCTGTGACCGCCGCCGTTCGGGCCGTGGGTGGTGTTCTTGAAATGCCACTCGTGGACCTGCGGCTTGATCTCGATCTTCTCGACGAGGCCCTGGGCGGCGAGCGCCTCGAGGCCGGCCATGTCGATCTCGTTGTCGAAGTGGCCGATGTTGCACACGATGGCGTTGTGCTTCATCTTCGCCATGTGGGCGGCGGAGATGATCGCCTTGTTGCCGGTGGCGGTGACGAACACGTCGGTGGTGGCGACCACGTCTTCCACGGTGACCACGTCGATGCCCATCATGCACGCCTGGAGCGCGCAGATCGGGTCGACCTCGGTCACGGAGACGCGGGCGTACTGGCCGCGGAGGGACTCCACGGAGCCCTTGCCCACGTCGCCGTAGCCGCAGACGAGCACGCGCTTGCCGGAGAGCAGCACGTCGGTGGCGCGCATGATCGCGTCCACGAGGCTGTGGCGGCAGCCGTACACGTTGTCGAACTTCGACTTGGTGACGGAGTCGTTGACGTTGATGCCCGGGAAGAGGAGCGTGCCGGCCTGGCCGCGCTCGTAGAGGCGGTGCACGCCGGTGGTGGTCTCCTCGGAGACGCCGCGGATCTGGGCGGCGAAGCCGTGCCAGTAGCGGTCGCCCTTGGCGGCGCGCACGTCCTTCAGGAGCTGGAGGATGATGCTCTCCTCGTGGCTGCCGGCCTTGGAAGGATCGGGCATCTCGCCCTTCTTCTCCAGCTCGTAGCCGAGGTGCACGAGGAGGGTGGCGTCGCCGCCGTCGTCGAGGATGAGGTTCGGACCCGAGTTGTCCGGCCACACGAGGGCCTGGAGCGTGCACCACCAGTACTCTTCGAGGGTCTCGCCCTTCCAGGCGTAGACCGGCACGCCCGCGGGGGCCTCGGTGGTGCCCGTGGGACCGACGACCGTGGCGGCCGCGGCGTGGTCCTGGGTGGAGAAGATGTTGCAGGACACCCAGCGCACGTCGGCGCCGAGGACGACCAGCGTCTCGATGAGGACGGCGGTCTGGATGGTCATGTGCAGCGAGCCCATGATCTTCGCGCCCTTGAGCGGCTGGGAGGCCACGAACTCTTCACGGAGCGCGGCGAGGCCCGGCATCTCGACGAGCGCGAGGTCCATCTCCTTGCGACCGAAGCGCACGGTGGCGGGGGAGAGGTCCTTCACCTTGAAGGGCTGGTCCGCGTAGAGCGCGAGGCCGGTGTTCATGAAGGTCGGGCCGGTCGGGATCGGGTTGCTGATCATGGTTCCTCAGGGGAAGGGTGAGACTCCATCCATATATCTGAATGGACGAATGGAGGTCAAGAGGATTAGGTGTGAGCCGGATGACGAACCCGGTCTTCGAGCGCCTCTCCGCCCTCGCCGAGCCCTTCCGGGTGCGGCTTTTGCGCGTGCTCGCTCGCGAGGAGCTCGCCGTCGGCGAGATCGCCCGGGTGCTCCAGTCCCCGCAGCCCACGGTGAGCCGCCACCTCAAGCAGCTCGATGCGGGGGAGTGGGTCCTCCGCCGCCGCGTGGGCACCGCCACCTACTACCGGATGGTCGTCGAGGCGCTCCCCGAGGAAGCCCGCCAGCTCTGGAGCGTGGTGCTCGCCGGCGTGGAGGCGGATGCCGACGCCGCGAGCGCCTGGGCCGAGGACCTCCGCCGGCTCGACGGCGTGGTCGCCGCCCGCGTGGCCGACAGCGCCGAGCTCTTCCGTCGCCTCGGCGGCCGGTGGGACGACGTGCGCCACGAGCTGTTCGGGGACACCTTCGTCCTCGCCACCGTCGCCGCCCTGCTCCCGCCCGGCCAGCGGTTCGCGGACCTCGGCTGTGGCACCGGCGCCCTGCTCCCGGTGCTCGCCGGGGCGGCCAGCGTCGTCTACGGGATCGACCGGGAGGCGGCGATGCTCGAGGTCGCCGCCCAACGTACGTCCGACCTGCCGAACGTCGAGCTCCGCCAAGGCCAGCTCGACGCGCTCCCGCTCCCCCCCGTGTCGGTGGACGTGGCGCTCTGCCAGCTCGTGCTCCACCACGTCGAGGAGCCGGGGCGGGTCTTCCGCGAGGTCGCCCGGGTGCTCGCGCCCTCCGGCCGCTTCGTGGTGGTGGACATGGTGGAGCACGAACGCGAAGAATACCGCGACACCATGGGGCACCGCCACCTCGGCTTCTCGCTCGACGCCGTACGTGGTTTCGCGAGCGCCTGCGGCATGCGGCTCCTCTCCTGGCGGGCCATCCCGGCAGACCCCGCGGCGTTAGGGCCGAGCCTGTTCGTCGCGGTGGTGGGGAGGTAGGGCGGGCCGGCGTCCCGGCCGAGCCGGGCCGCCGTCGGTGCCCTCCGGGCTCGCGCTCCGCGCTCGGTCGGC
>CAIXRH010000019.1 GCA_903921785.1 uncultured Pseudomonadota bacterium | reverse complement strand
GGAGGGGGAGGGGCTTCGCGATCCCGGGGAAAGAGGGGGAGCAGCCGGCCCCCGCGCAGCCGCGGGCCCGCGCGTTGCGCACGTCGTGCCTTCCGGGGTGCCCGCCGGCGCGTCCGCCGGGGTCATCTGCATCTGGCCCAGGCGCTCGGTGAAGCGTGTGGCAGCGGGGCCCTCCACGAGCGTGCGGGTGTCGCGGCGGAGGTCCTCGTGGGAGATCGCCTCGGCTCCGCCGGGCGGCAGCTCGATGCCGAGCTGCTCGGCGGGACAGGCGGCGAGGACGACGAGCCACATCCGCGCCTCCTACGGCAGCATGCCGCGCGCGGCCAGCTCGGCGCCGAGCGTCGTCGAGAGCGCCTTCGCGGCGCCAGGGTTGAGGTGCTCGCCGTCCCGCCAGTTCGCGGGGTCCTCGGAGGGCTGCGGGAGGTCGATCCAGGCGTCGGCGTGCGCCGCGGCCTGCCGCAGCACGGGACCGAGGCCGCGCAGCCGGGTCTCCTCGCGCTCGCGGATGATGCCCGAGACCGGCGCGACCGCGAAGACCAGCCGCGCGCCGTGCGCGTGCACCAGCTCCTCCAACTCCAGCACGAACGAGTCCTCCAGCACCTGCGGCAACGCCGACTGGGAGGGGTAGGCGCCGGCCTGCACCCCCGCGACGTTGGGCAGCTCGCGTACGGCCCAGGTCTGCCCAAAGACGTCGTTGAACGCGGCGTCGAGGGCGGTGCGCCCGGACTCGCCGGAGACGGCCGCGGCAGCGTCCTCCGCGACGAGCGACAACGTGCCGTCTCGTGCGGCCACGGCGCGCTCCCGGAGGCCCTCCCATCCGTTCGCAGAGTGGGCGTAGAGCTTCCGGGCGATCACCGGCTCGTCCGAGGTCATGTAGGGGACGAGGAGCGTCTGCCGACGGTCGGGAGTGAGGTCGGAGGCGAGGATCTCCACCCGCGAGGCGTACACGATGATGGTCGTGGGTTTGGCCTGGGTGAACACCACGTTTTTCACCACGGCGTAGTAGGCCGGCAGCGTCGCGGAGCCGATGGAGAGCACCTTCAGGCGCAGGTCGGGGCGGCCGGCGGCGCTGGCGAGGGCGGCCACGTCGATGTCGGTGCCGGCCTTGGAGTTGCCGAGGAGCACGACCTGGGTCGGGTCGGGCACCGGCAGGAGGCGGGTGCGCTCGATGACCGGGAGCGCGGACCCCTCGCGCGCCGGGGGCAGCGTCGCCCACGCCGCGACGGGCGGCAGCGCTGTGAAGAGCAGCGCCAACACCCACACCCAGGCGGGGCTAGAACCGGAAGTAGATGAACGCATCGGCGTTGGTCCGGGTCCAGAAGAACAGCAGGGTCAGGCAGAGCGAGACATACCCGGCCACGAACGCCGGGCGCGCGGCGCCGAGGCGGGGGATCACGAAGCGCTCCGCGAGGAGCCCGGCCACGAGCACCGCGCCGCCGCCGAGCCCCACCGCCACCACCACCGCGCCGACGACCCGCTCCGAGCCGGGCAGCGTCGGCCACGGGTGGGTGAGCGTTTCGCGCAGCGCGGCGAGGTTCGTCTGCCGGAAGAAGCCCCAGCCGACCACCGTGAGCGCGAAGAAGACGGGCACGGTGACCAGCCGCGGCGCGCGCCGGACGAGCGGGTCGGCGAGCCGGTACAGCACCACGAGCGCCCCGTGCCACGCGCCCCACGCCACGAAGTTCCACGAGGCCCCGTGCCAGAGGCCGCTGAGCAGGAAGGTCACGATCGTGACCGAGGCCACGCGGAGCCACGAGCCCTGGGAGCCGCCGAGGGGGATGTACAGGTAGTCGCGGATCCAGCTGGAGAAGGTGACGTGCCAGCGCCGCCAGAACTCGGTCGGGTTGGCGGCGAGGTAGGGGTGGAGGAAGTTCGGGGAGAGTTGGAAGCCGAGGCACTGCGCGGCGCCGCGGGCGATCTCTGAGTAGCCGTTGAAGTCGGCGAGGATCTGCACCGAGAAGGCGAAGGCGCCGGCGAGGGTGAGCGGCAGGCTCAGCGCAGAGAGGCCGAAGAGGCGATCCACGTAGACCGCCACGTTGTCCGCCACCATACACTTGAGCACGAACCCCCAGAGCATCCGCTGGAGGCCGGCGCCCACCCCGGCGAGGGTGACGGTGCGGGGGGCCTGCACCTGCCGCAGCAGGTCGGGCGCCCGCTCGATCGGCCCCGCCACGAGCTGGGGGAAGAAGCTGACGAAGACGAAGTAGTCGCGGAGGTTCTGGCAGGCGGGCAGCCGGCCGCGGTACACGTCGATCGTGTAGCTCATCGACTGGAACGTGTAGAACGAGATGCCCGCCGGGAGGACCACCTCCACCCCCGGGACGTCGAGCCCGAGCGCCTGGAGGTTCGTCGCCGCGAAGCCGGCGTACTTGAACCAGCCGAGCAGGAGCAGGTTCACGGTGAGGCTCAGGGCGAGGAGACCGCCCTTGAACGCGGGCCGGCGCTCCATCCCGATGGCGGCGACGTAGTCCACGCCCGCCGAAAAGTAGAGCAGCGCGACCCACTCGGGGTGCTCCCAGCCGTAGAAGACGGCGCTGGCGACGAGCAGCAGGACGTTCTGCAGCCGCAACCCCACGAAGGGCCGCCCCACCGCGGCCGCGTCGGCGCCCCCTCGGGAGCCGGCGAGCCCGAGCGCCAGGTACGCCGTGAACACCACGGCGAAGAACACGGCGAACGCGGGCTGGACGAAGGTCACGGGCGGCGAGGGTAGCACCCGCGCTGCGGCGCGGGGAGGTCAGAAGGCGTCGGGGCCCACGTCCCAGTCGTAGTCGTCGTCGATCTCCAGGGGGTACACGAAGCCGCTCGGGCGGTAGCCGGGCCAGGTCGCCTCGGCCTCGTCGGCGTCGAGGTCCACGCCGTCGTTGGCCCACCAGTCCAGGCGCTCGGCGTTGGCCGCCGCGGCGAGCGCGAGCACGTCGAGGTTGTTCTGGGGGTCGTCGGAGAGGAGCGCGCTCCACTCGGGGCCCACGAGGTTGGCGAAGACCCGCTCCCGCGCGGCGGTGGCGGTGGCCGTGTCGAGCACCGCCACGTCCAGCTCGCCCTCGTAGAGGTAGCCCCGGTTGTTCATGTTGCAGGAGCCGACCGAGAGGTAGCGGTCGTCCACGAGGCGGAGCTTGCTGTGGAGGTAGATCGGCTGCACCTCCACCTCCACGGTGTCCCAGAGCCACCCGTCGTCGGTGACGAGCTCGGCCGAGGCGGTCTGCAGGAGCAGGTAGCGCCCGGGGTAGCGGGCGCGGAGCTCGGCGTCCGCGAGGTAGGTGTACTTGGCGCCGCCGTCGGTGGTGGCGAGGTCGTTGGTGACGACGATCAGCACCAGGTCAGGGTCGGCGTCCATCGAGGCGATGATGCGCTCGAGCTGCAGGGGCGCGCGGAAGTACTGATCCTCGATGTAGATGTACGAGCGGGCTTGGGCGAAGGCGCGGCCGTGGGTCTCGCCGATCTGCATCGCCGCCCAGGGCTCCGGGAGCGTCGCCACCACCTGCAGCGGCACGCCGTCGACGGGCTCGGCCGGGGCGGGGTCGAGGGTGAACGGGGTGGCGTTCTCCGCGTAGAGCTCCCCGTCGGCGCGCGCGGCCTCCCAGCGTTCCCAGAGGACGGACTCCACGTCGCGGACGGCGGGGCCCTCCACGCGGATGCCGTAGTCCTTCCGGGGGACGAAGTCGGGGAGCGCGGCTTCGTCGGCCACGTCCTGGCGATCGGCGGCGGTGGCGTCGAAGGCCATGCGCCGGGGGTCGAAGACGAGGTGGTCGTTGCCGTCCCAGTCCGTCGCCTTGGAGTTCATGCCGGTCACGACCGCGACGGTGCCGTCGAAGACCATCGCCTTCTGGTGCCAGCTCGCGGCGTCCACCTCCAAGGCGACCGGCTTGGGGACGGGGTGCAGCTCCACGTCGCGGGCGGCGTACCGGGGGTTGGCGAGCACCCGCGCGCCGAAGTCGTAGTCCGCGGCCTCGCCGTCGTAGGTGCCGTAGAGGTCGACCTCGGTCGGGTTGCCCTGGAGCACGATCTCGAAGGCGTCGCCGGGGGTCTCGGCGGCGGCGAGCAGCGCGGCGTCGGTGTTGAGGTACTCGGTCCAATCGGCGTTGTCGCCCCAGAACCGGTTCACGAGCACCCGCTTCTCCACCCCGGGGAGCGCGTCGAAGTGGCCGAGCAGCCTGTCGGCCGCGCGGGTGGCCTCCGACCGGCTGTCGACGCCGTCGGGGTGCACCAGCTCGAAGTCGCTCTCCCACCACCAGGTGGACCACGTCAGCCGGCGGGTCGTCGCGTCGAGCAGCTTGGCCACGTCGGCCCACTGCTCGGCGCCGTCCATGTAGAGCTGCACGCGGTTCTTCGACGGCGCGGGCCCGGTGGCGGCGAACCACGCGTGGTCGAGCCCGGCGTAGACCGTGGTGAACGGGCACTCCACCCCCTCCACCGTGCGGACGTCGTGGCTGGTGGCGAGCCGCCCCGCCGCCGGTCCCGTGAACGTGAAGCCGCCCGCGCCGTCGTACGCCGCCCCGAACGCGAGGTCCTCGTGATCCACGGCCGAGAGGCGCACCGCCACCTCCACCGGCGTCGCACCGTAGCGCCACGCGACGACGGAGGGCCCCGCGTCGACCAGCGGGACCTCGGTGGGGTCGTGGTCCGCGGCGAGGGTGACCGCGAGGTCGCGGCCCCACGGGTCCAGCGGCACGATCTCCAGGTTGGCGAGGGCGCCGCAGGGGGCGTCGTCGCCCGGGTCGGCGCTGTCGTTCGCGCTGTCGCCGGAGTCGCCGGCGCCTCCGGAGTCGCCGCGACCGGTGTCCGTGGCGTCGGTCGTGCCGGCGCCGGTCCCGTCGCCGCCCCCGCCGCCCGTGGCGCACGCCGCGAGGAAGAGCACCAGCGCCCTCATACGCCCCCCACCAGCACCTGCAGCGTGTACGGCGCCGCGCAGCCCGCCCCCGCCGTCGAGGTGACGACGACCTCGTACCGCCCCGAGTCGTCCCGCCCCGAGGAGCCGGCGTAGTCGACATACTCCAGCTCGCCCGCGCCGTTGTCGTCCGCCTCCGCGACGACGCCGTGGTCCACGCCGCCGCCGTCCACCCAGCGGAGCTCCAGGCGGTAGTCGGCGTCGGCGGGCACGTCGTAGAGCCAGACCTCCACGTCGAACCACGACCAGTCGCCGTCGGTCGAGGCGAAGGCGTAGCGGTCGGTGTCGGCGGCGGGGAAGAGGTAGCCCCAGGCGAAGGCGTGTCCGCCGTCGCCCAGGTCGCCGAGGTCGGCGGCGGCGCTGTCGTTGGGCTCGTAGGGGTCGCCGGCGAAGGCATCGTCGACCTCGCCGTTGCAGTCGACGTCCACGCCGTCGCAGGTGGTGTCGGCGGCGCCGGGGTGCACGGCGGGGTCGAGCGGGTCGCAGTCGTCGGTGGTGTAGCCGTCGCCGTCGGCGTCGGTGGGCGGGTCGTCCCACCAGCCGGTGTCCGCGCCGGACTCCGCGCCGGCGGTGTCGCCGGTCTCGTCGTCGTCGCCGCTGTCCGCACCCGAGTCGTACGCCGCGGAGTCCACGCCTCCGCCGCCGGCCGGGTCCTCCCCGGGGGAGGCGCAGCCGCTCAGCGTGGACCACAAGACCAGGAGCACGACCACCGTCCGGAGAGCGGCGGCGCTATCCGGTCGGCGCAGCGCGCTCCACACCCGAACGGCGACGCCGTCGGGGTGCCGCTCAACGCGGACGGTCCCGGGGAGCCGGGAGGCTCCGGCGGTCCCCGCCCGTGGCGGCGCTGCCCGTGCCCTATTCTTCCGTGGACTCGACCACCGAGGCCTCCGCCCCGGCGCCGACCTCGCCCCCGGCACCCTCGACCGCGGCGACCTCCACGGACTCCTCCTCGGTGTCCTCCACGCGGGCGAGCGCGACGATGCGCTCGTTCTCGTCCAACCGCATGAACCGCACGCCCTGGGTGGCGCGGCGGGTGGCGCGGACGTCGGAGATCTTCGAGCGGACGACGCGCCCGGTGTCGGTGATCGCGAAGACCTGGTCGGAGTCGACCACGATGAGGCTCCCGATCATCGGACCGTTCTTGGTCTTCATGTCGGTGACGCCCTTCACGCCGCGCCCGGTGAGCCGGTAGCCCTTCGACCCGTCCGCGCCCTCTTCGACCACTTCCGGCGCCGGAGCGCCCTCTTCGGCCGCGGCCTCCGCGGGCTCGACCTCCTCGGCCTCCTCCTCGGGCTCGATCGCCTCGCCGTCCGGCGGGAGATCGACGGGGGCGGAGGCGGCGTCGAGCCAGGTGCGCTTGGCGAAGCCGCGCTCGGTCATGGTGAAGACGAACTTGTCGGCGGACTCGTGGATCGCCGCGAAGCTCACCACCTGATCGGCGCCGGAGAGCTTCACGGCGCGCACGCCGCGCGAAACGCGGCCGAGGCGACGGAGGCCGCGGTTCGGATCGTCCATCTTGAAGCGGACGGCGCGGCCGCTGCGGGTGGTGAAGAGCAGCTCCGCGCTCTCGCGGGCGTGGGCCACCGCGAGCAGCTCGTCGCCATCGACGATGTCCACCGCGTTGATGCCGCTGGAGCGCACGTTGGCGTACGCCGAGAGCTCGGTGCGCTTGGCGAGGCCGCCGCGGCTGGCGAAGACGAGGTCGCCGCCGTCGTCGAACCCGCGGATGGGCACCACGCTCTGCACGTGCTCGCCCGGCGCGAAGGTGATGAGGTTCTGGATGGGCTTGCCGCGGGCCGCGGGCGCCGCTTCGGGCACCTCCACCACCGGGAGCAGGAACATCCGGCCGGTGTTGGTGAAGAGCAGCAGCTCGCCATGGGTGTTGGCCACGAAGACGTTGCGGACGAAGTCGCCATCGCGGGCGCTCATCGCGGTCTTCCCGACGCCGCCACGCTTCTGCGTGCGGTACTCGGAGAGCGGCGTGCGCTTGATGTACTGGAGGTTCGACATCGTGACGATCTGATCTTCTTCAGCGATCAGGTCGAGCCGGTTGATGTCGCTCGCGCTCTCTTCGATGCGGGTGCGGCGCGGATCGGCGTGGCGGGCGCGGAGCTCGGCCAGCTCGTCGCGGATGACGCCCCAGAGCTTGCCTTCGTCGGCCAAAAGCGACTCCAACCACTCGATCTGGCGGCGGACTTCGGCGTATTCTTCCTCGATCTTGTCGCGCTCGAGGCCGGTGAGGCGGCTCAACCGCATCTCGAGGATGGCGCGGGCCTGGATGTCGGAGAGGCCGAAGTTGGCGATCAGGCCTTCCCGGGCGATGTCCGTGGTGCGGGAGGCGCGGATGAGGGTGATCACCGCGTCGATATGGTCGAGCGCGATGCGCAGCCCTTCGAGGATGTGGGCGCGCTCCTGGGCCTTGCGCAGGTCGTACCGGGTGCGCCGGACGGTGACCTCGCGGCGATGGCTCAGGTACAGGCTGATCATCTCGCGGAGGTTGAGCACCCGGGGGCGCTGCTGCACGATCGCGAGGAGGATCACGCCGAAGGTGCTCTGCAGCGCGGTGTGCTTGTAGAGCGAATTGAGCACGATCTCCCGGATCGCATCGCGCTTGAGCTCGATGACGACGCGCATGCCCGAGCGGTCGGACTCATCGCGCACGCCGTGGATGCCGTCGAGCTTCTTGTCCTTCACCAGCTCGGCGATGTACTCCTGCAACCTCGCCTTGTTCACCTGGAACGGCAGCTCGGTGATGATGATCGCCTCGCGCCCCTCCACGTCCTCGAACTCCACCTTGCCGCGGATGGTGATGGAGCCGCGGCCGGTCTCGTAGGCGTCCTTGATGCCGGCGCGCCCGCAGATGATGCCCGAGGTGGGGAAGTCGGGGCCCGGGATGATCTTCATCAGCTCGAGCACGGAGATGTCGGGGTTGTCGATCATCGCCAGGCACCCGTCGATCACCTCCCCGAGGTTGTGCGGGGGGATCTTGGTGGCCATGCCGACGGCGATGCCCTCCGCCCCGTTGACCAGCAGGTTCGGGAACGCGGCCGGGAGGACCTCGGGCTCTTCATGGACGCCGTCGAAATTGGGCTGGAAGTCGACCGTCTCTTTGTCGATGTCGGCGAGGAGCTCCTCGGCCAGCTTGGTCATCTTGCATTCGGTGTAGCGGTAGGCCGCGGCATTGTCCCCGTCGACACTGCCGAAGTTGCCCTGACCATCCACCAGCAGGTACCGCATGTTCCAGGGCTGGGCCATGCGGACCAGCGCGTCGTACACCGCGGAATCGCCGTGCGGATGGTACTTCTTGAGCACCTCGCCGACGACGCCGGCGCACTTGCTGTACCGCCGCGACGCCAGCATGCCTTCGCGGAACATCGCGTAGAGGATGCGGCGATGCACGGGCTTGAGGCCGTCCCGCACGTCCGGGAGGGCGCGCCCGATGATGACGGACATCGAGTAGTCGAGGTACGAAGAGCGCATCTCCTCTTCGATCTGTACCTTGACCAGGTTGCGGGCGATCGGGTCCATTCTGCGGATTCCTGCGTGCGCGCGAGACTAACCCGTCAGCGCCCCTCGCGCTCGCGAGAATAGTGACGGTTCGACCGTGATCGTGGGCGATTTCTTTCGGGCTCGGCGGGCAAGGTTGGTCCCACCTCCCGGCCCTCCTCCACCCTCGCGAGCCAAGACGGGCGTCGGCGGGCGCGACGGGGGCGCCGCGGGAGGCGCGACGGGGGGCGCCGCGGGGGGCGCGACGGGG
>CAIXRH010000018.1 GCA_903921785.1 uncultured Pseudomonadota bacterium | reverse complement strand
CGAGTGGGTGCGCCCTCCCCAGAAGTTCACCTACACCGCCGAACAAGTCCTACGGCACCTCTCCATCCCCGCGTCGGTGTTCTGGACGCCTCCGAAGGAGAAAATCGGAGGATTGCGCTTATAGACCCGAGGAATGTGGGCCTTGATGGCGCCACCGGGCAAATCCTGGCAGAAACCCAGGATGTCGTCGCCTATGGAGCGTGGTCACAGCCCGTGATCGCCGACGTCGACGGTGACGGGAGCGCCGAGATCGTCGTCGCGGGGGACTGGGCGTCGGAGGCGGACGAGCCCCGGGAAGCGAAGAACGACCACCTCTTCGTCCTCGGCCCGAAGACCGGGCGTTGGGCGCGCACGCGGCCGGTCTGGAACCAGACCCCCTACGACGTGGTGTCCGTGGCAGACGACGGCAGCGCGGTGCGCTTCCCCTGGGCGAATTGGCAGACGTACAACTCCTACCGGGCGCAGCCCGCGCACGACGGTGACCTCCCGGACCTCCAGGTGAAGGTCACCGGCGCATGCGCCGACACCTGCTCACCCGGCGGCACGGTCTGGGTGGCCGCCCAGGTGGGGAACGCCGGGAGCCACGAGGCGGCCGCCGGGGCGCGAGTGAGCCTGCACACGTGGAGTGAGGCGGAGGGAGTCACCACCGTGGGGGAGGCCACCGTGGCGGACCCGATCCCCTCCGGGCAGGACGCGGCCGGTGTCGTCTTCGCCGTCCCCTGGGAGCAGTGGCGCGCGGCGCGGTACCTCCAGGTGGACGGGGCGGACCCCCAGGAGTGCGACCGCGTCAATGACCGGGTGGATGTTTGGGAAGACCCTTGTTCGGAAGCCGGGGAGTAGCTGGAACGAAGCGCCATTGTCGCCCCATCGCGCAAGCCACCCCGACGCCATGTGTGACAAGAACGCCTCCAGCGGGACGGCGCCCGACCCTGCGCCGACCACCAGTGTACGCGCGCGGGGGAACCGGGAGCGGAACGCCGTGAGCCCCCGCGGGGGGCGGAGAACGCGGACTTCACCTCGATTCCAACCACTGCGGCGCCGGCGTGGAGGACGAAGTCCACTTCGTCGGTGCCGTCGCGCCACCACGACGCGGACAGGCCACCGTCGGCCGCGGTATTGAGCAGGTGGGCGCCCACGCAGCTCTCGACGAGCCGCCCCACGCCTCCGGCGTCCTCGCCCCATCGCGCCTTCACGACCTCCGACCAGCGCGGCACTTTCTGCGCCTCGTCGAGGACGAGCACGGCGCCGGCTCCGCCGGACGCTCGCGTGGCCGCGTCCCCGTGCCGGTCGATCCAGTCCGGACCCGGCGGCGACGGGCCGTCTGCCGAGGCGTACACGAAGGGGAGGCCGCAGGCCTCCGCGGCCTGCCGGGCCATCGTGGTCTTCCCGACCTGGCGTGTCGTCGCGGACGATTACTCAGGACGTTGAGTATTTTCGAGGGCCGGCGCTTCATGCCGATTCAAGGCTTGGGTGCGGAGGTTGCCCAGGCCGCGCACGTCGACCTGCCCGGTGACGGCGGCGGAGATCCGGGCGGCGCGGCCCCCGCCCCCACCTCGCCATTCTCGCCCCGGCGGCCACTCGACCGCCCACGTGTCCGGGCGGCAAGCCGGTGGCGCTCCACCCGCCCCTCGACACCCTCGGTCGCTGAGCGGGATCGGTGCGGGTGCTGGCGTACGACTACAAACGCTACGTGGGCGCACCGACCCGGCCACGGCCGACCGCGTCGCGAATACCGGGACCGTCGGGGGCGAGGCGACCCTCAGCGGAAGCGGGCCGCGGCGCCTCCTGCCGGGAAGTCCGGTGGCGGGCCACCAGCCGTTGGATAGGTTCGTCGAGGGCATGTCCAAGGGCGGGGGCGCGACGTCGGCGTGCCGCCCGGCCGGCCTCGGCGGTCGAGGCGCCGCCGGGGGGGAGAATGGGCGATCGAGGCCGAACGCGACGGGTCGGGTCGTCCAGGACAAAACGTGACAAGCTGAAAAAACTGTGGATATACCATCGAGATCGAGACCGAGATCGAGATCGAGGCCTTCTCCGCGTGGCGGCTACGCTGCGTCGATGCGACACTCCAGGTCGAAACCCGCGCATCTCGCCCGGTCGTCGGCTTTCCGCCTGGAGGTTCCATGTCGTTCCGATCCCGCGTCGTCTCCATTGCCCTTTGCGTCGACCAGCGCCTGTTCAGCTCCGACAACCAGAACTACACCACGATCGACCTCGACGTGCCCGAGCTGGAGGGCCTCCTCACGCACGCCGACTCCCTAGCCTGCGAGTGGCTGCTCGACCGGGTGGCGAACAACGAGCTCGACTGGAACATCGTGGCGCGCGTCGGGTGGGACCGCGACAACGAGATCTCCGCAGTCAACTTCTTCGCGTCCGACCAGTCCACGGCCGGGGCCCAACTCGCCACCCCGGCGAACTTCACCTCGGGCAACTGGCGCCGGCACTGCCGCCTTCAGCTCACCTTCAAGCTGCACAGCGGTGTCACCGTACCCAAGGAAGGGCGCCTCAACCTCATCCTCCACGTCACCACCAAGGGCACCTGAGGTGGCGCGGGCGCGGATCGCCCCGCACGACGCATGGTCGGCGAAGAAGGCCGGGGTGGCCTTGGAGAAGGACTGCGGGTGCGGGTGGGGGGGGGCGTGCGCGACGACTGCCCGCGGGACTGCGTGGCGCGCGCCCGGCGCCTCTGCCGCGCAGGTGGGGCAGCCTCGCGTGTTGGAGGCCGCTCGCAATGGGCGACAGCCGTTGCTGGCCGCGAACGACCACGTCGCCGGCGGGATCCTGCGGGCTTCGGGCAGCCGGGGACGTTTCCAGCGGACCAAGACGTCCGCGTTCGACGAGCTGCCACAGGCATCGCGGGACCGCACGAACGCGCCCGTGTTGTCGCCCGCCGACACCGTGCTGTGGGGCAAGTGTTTCCCCGAGTTGGCACGCAAGTGGGCGGCGCACGCGGCGGAGGGCGAGTCGTTCGACGCGACGCCGACACCGCCCGTGAGGGCCCACGAGATCGTCCCCGAGCGGTCGGACATCGCGGAGAGTCGTTCATGGACGACCGTGGAGGGCGGGGTCGTGAAGTACCCGGAACCCGTGGCGGTCCGACTCATGCTCGCTGTCTCCTGGGATGGCGTGCACTGGACCAAGACGGGCGAGGTGATCGCCAACCACGGGTCCGTGCCGGCCCTCGCCGTGGAGGACGGGGTCCTGTACCTGTTCTTCAACACCAGTCGACGTGAAATCGCGGCGGCCTTCACCGCTGCGGACATGGCGGCCGTGGATCCCGATCCTCGACCGACGCCACTCGCCGTGGCGTACACCACGGACCTCGTCAACTGGACCTATCGGCTCATTGGTGACCATGGCGCAGGAATCACGTACACCATTTCCGCGGAGCATCCAGCCGCGCCTGACATGCAGGCCCTCGACCCCAGCGTTCTCCGCAATCCGAATGCAGGGTCGGCCGAGGCCTGGTTTCTCTATTTCACCCTGCGTGAGAGTCTGCCGGCGGAGCGAGCCCGCACCCACCTCGCCACCGCGGCGCGGCTGTCCGACTTTGCATGGACCCACGGCAACGCGGGGGAGCCGGTGTTCCCCCCTCTCCACAACTTCAAGTCGGGAGATTCCGCGGAGGACCCGAGCGTCTTCTGGGTGGAGGAGGGGGGGTACTTCCAGTACATCTCGGGGCGGACCGACTCCAATCCCCCCTCCATCTGGAGCGTGTTGCTGGATGTGGACGGCGTCACGCCCCTGAATCCCGGGCTCCACCTCCCGTGGGCGGGAGGGCTGGAGGACAACTTCGTCACCGCCACTTGCGGCGGCCTGAGCGTGGCGCTGAGCAACCCCCTCCGTGACGAGGGCGGACTCATCCGTTGGTTTGGCTTCACGAACGAGGCGGCCGTGGAGGCCAGCCTCGTCTCCGCCCTTGTGCCGGTGGAGGACCTGAGCGCCGCCCACCTGATTTGGGCGCCCGCCGACATTGAGGGTCTCGACGGAAGCGGGACCGCCTGCTCGCCGGTCCTGGTGGTGGACCGGGACTACGAGTCTCACGGAGTGAAGGATGCCGCCGTGGCCCAGTTCGGCAACTGCTACGTCATGGTCTACGTCACCGCCATCCCGGCACCCTGATGCCCCGACCATCCTGGATCCGCCCCCGTGCCGCGCTGATGGGGTTGCTGCTGGCGGGCCACGCCCAGGCCGCCGACCCCGACCTCGCCTTCGACGTGACGATCCTGCACCCCAGCCACGCCGGGTGGGCCTACGTGGGGAGCGCGGTCGCTGGGGGCGACTTCGATGGGGACGGGTACGACGACCTTGCCGTCGGCGCGTTCGGAGAGCGGCGGGTGTACCTGTATCCCGGATCCCCTCAGGGCCTCCGCACCGAGGCCGTGACCATCCTCGAGGCCAGCCAGGGGGATGACGACACTTACGGGAGCGCGCTCGCCGCGTTGGACGTGGATGGGGATGGCTATGATGACCTCGCGGTCGGGGCATCCGACGCCGGCACCGCCTTCGTCTACCAGGGTGGGCCCGCCGGGCTTTCCGAGGCGAGCGAAAGGTATTTTCTCCCATTCCAACCTTCATCTGCGATCTCAATTTATGGCCATGCTGTCACGGATGCCGGCGACATGGACGGGGACGGGTACCCGGAACTGGCCGTCGGCGACGCCTGGTGGTCTCCGGACCCAGAAGACCTGACCGGCGCGCTGTTCGTGTACTCGGGAGGCGCCGGGGCCCCGGACGCCTGCGACGGCGCGCGCCTCGGCCTCCAACCGTCAAACATTGATTACGGCCTCGGTTCATTCGTTTCAGGGGGCCAAGACGTCAACGGCGATGGCTACGCTGAGTTGGTTTCCCGGTGCGACTACTGCGTCGACGGTGGGTATGGCTTGGCGATCTGGTACGGGGGGCTCGCGGGAGCCAACTCGGGCGATCCCCAACGTTTGTCAGGGTGCTGCGTCCCGGACCTCCCCGGTGATCTCGACGGAGATGGTCTTGCCGACCTGATCGTGTCCGACGGCAGCAGCCTCGACCCCGACGAGGTGCGAGCCTTCTACGGCGCGCCCTCCGGCCTGAGTGAGGACGTGTCCGTGCGACTCGCGGCCCTGCCATCCCAGGGGCTCGCGACCGCCGCTGGCGACGTGGATGGCGACGGCCTCGATGACATCCTGGCCCTCCTCTTCGACAGCTCCGACGGCGGATTGCTGTTCTACGGCGCGAGCGACCGCGCGGCGGACCCCACGCCGACGGTGATTCCCCCGCACAACTATCCGTGGAACCGACCCTCCCGCGTCGGCGACGTGAACGGGGACGGGCTCGGCGACTTCGTCTTCGCTTCGGATTGGGCGGGGAACTACACCGGCGAGGTCGCGTTCTTCTCCCCGGTGTGTACGTGGTACGCCGACGCCGATGCGGACGGGCGCGGAGACCCGACCCAGCCGCTCGCGACCTGTCACGACCCGGGCGAGGGCTGGGCCGCGACGCCCGACGACTGTGACGACGCCGACGCCGCAACCCACGGCGAGCTCTGGTACACCGACGCCGACGGCGACGGCTTCGGGACCGGCCCGGGAATCCTCGCCTGCGCCGAGCCCCCCGAAGCCAGCCCCGACCGCTACGATTGTGATGACGCCAACCCGTCGGTACATCCCGGCGGTGCCGACACGACGACTGACGGCGTGGACCAGGACTGCGACGGCAACGACGGTCCCTGGGCGCCGATGCCCGACGACTGCACGGACACCGGGGAGACCGGCGGGGTCGCGGACACCGGAGATTCCGGAGATACCGGCGACTCCGGCGTCGATGACACCGGGGAGGCCGCGGACAGCGGAACGTCCGACTCCGCCCCTCCCGCCGATGACGGGCACGCCGTCCGCCCGGCGCCGCCCGAAGGTTGCGGCTGCACCAGCGCTCCGGCGCCGAGCGCGACCGGTCTGCTCGGCCTCGTTGTGCTCGGGGCGTTGGTGCGGCGCCGATCTCGCGTCGTCTCCATTGCCTTCCGCGTCGACCAGCGCCTGTTCAGCTCCGTGTTTGGCATCTCCGACGGGTGATCAACCTACGCTTGAAGGGGGCGAGCGTGGCCTGGCTGGAGGACCACGCCGAGGGCGTTTTGCACCTTCGTGCATACGCGAAGAGCCGACGCCGGACCGAACTGGAGGCCACCGTGCTCGCCCACTGCCGCTGGCGTGCCACCGTGTGATATGACCGACAACCGTGTCCTCACGGAGGTGACCGCGCTCTACGGTAGAGCGAGGCTCCATTCTCGCCCCAGCGGCCCCTCGACCACGTCCGCCGACCGGGCGGCACGCCGGTGGCGCTCCACCCGCCCCTCGACACCCTCGCTCGCCGTCCGCTGCCCCCTTTCGGCCACGTCGGAGCGGATCATGCCAGCCACTCCGACGCGGGGTGTGACAAGAACGCCTCCAGCGGGACGGCGCCCGACCCCGCGCCGACCACCAGTGTACGCGCGCGGGGGAACCGGGAGCGGAACGCCGTGAGCCCCCGCGGGGGGGCGGAGAACGCGGACTTCACCTCGATTCCAACCACTGCGGCGCCGGCGTGGAGGACGAAGTCCACTTCGTCGGTGCCGTCGCGCCACCACGACACGGACGGGCCCCCCTCGGCCGCGGTATTGAGCAGGTGGGCGCCCACGCAGCTCTCGACGAGCCGCCCCCACGCCTCCGGCGTCCTCGCCCCACCGCGCCTTCACGACCTCCGACCAGCGCGGCACCTTTTGCACCTCGTCGAGGACGAGCCCGGCGCCCGCTCCGCCGGAGGCTCGCGTGGCCGCGTCCCAGTGCCGGTCGATCCAGTCCTGACCCGGTGGCGACGGGCCGTCTGCCGAGGCGTACACGAAGGGGAGGCCGCAGGCCTCCGCGGCCTGCCGGGCCATCGTGGTCTTCCCGACCTGCGGGTCGTCGCGGACGATTACTCAGGACGTTGAGTATTTTCAAGGACCGGCGCTTCATGCCGGTTCAAGGCAGGGGACGTGGGGCATCCGCCCGCCCCCACCCCGCCATTCTCGCCGCCGGTCGCTCCTCGACCGCCGACGGGTCCGGGCGGCAAGCCGGTCTCGCTCCACCCGCCCTTCGACAGACCCCTTGTCCGTCCACCCGTGGGCGGCCACCCCTCCGCCCGCCCCGCCAACCACCGGGTTAGCCCCCGCGCGAGAGAGGAGACGCCCCCCATGGCCCGGTACACCCCCGCCGAGATCGAGCCGCGCTGGCAGACGTTCTGGGACGAGAACGCCACCTACCGCACCGACGAGGACCCCACGAAGCCGAAGTTCTACGGCCTCGTGATGTTCCCCTACCCCTCGGGCGCCGGCCTCCACGTGGGCCACCCCGAGAGCTACACCGCCGTGGACGCCGTGGTCCGCTACAAGCGCGCCAACGGCTACCGCGTGCTCCACCCGATGGGGTGGGACGCCTTCGGGCTCCCCGCCGAGCGCTCGGCCGTGCGCGAGGGCATCCACCCGCGCATCATCACCAAGCGCAACACCGACAATTTCCGTCAGCAGCTCAAGCGCCTCGGCTTCTCCTACGACTGGGAGCGCGAGGTCGACACCAGCCTCCCCGACTACTACCGCCACACCCAGAGCATCTTCCTGAAGCTCTACGAGCGCGGCCTCGCCTACCTCGCCGACGTGCCCGTGAACTGGTGCCCGGCGCTGGGCACAGTGCTCGCGAACGAAGAGGTGCAGGACGGCAAGTACGTCGAGACGGGGGACCCCGTCGAGCGCCGCGTGATGAAGCAGTGGATGCTGAAGATCACCGAGTACGCCGAGCGCCTGCTGGTCGACCTCGACGGTCTCGACTGGCCCGCCGGCATCCTCGAGATGCAGCGCAACTGGATCGGCAAGAGCGAGGGCGCCGAGGTGCGCTTCGGCACCGAGGCCGGCGATCTCGTCGTCTTCACCACCCGCCCCGACACGCTCTTCGGCGCCACCTTCTGCGTGATCGCCCCCGAGCACCCGCTCGTGGAGAAGCTCGCGAAGAACCCCGAGGTGGCGAGCTACGTGGCGGTGGCGAAGAACCGCTCCGACCGCGACCGCACCGCCGGCGCCGAGAAGGACAAGACCGGCGTCTTCACGGGCTCCTACGCCACCAACCCGGTCAACGGCGCCCAGGTGCCGATCTGGGTGGCCGACTACGTGCTCATCTCGTACGGCACCGGCGCGATCATGGCGGTGCCCGGCCACGACGAGCGCGACTACGCGTTCGCCAAGAAGTTCGACCTGCCGATCGTGCGCGTCGTGGAGGGCGGGGAGCTCCCGTTCGCGGACGAGGGCGTGGCCTGCGCCTCGGGGCCCATCACCGGGCTGCCCACGGCGGAGGCGAAGAAGAAGATCACGGCGATCCTGGAAGAGTCCGGCAAGGGGGTCGGCCGCGTGCGCTACAAGCTCCGCGACTGGCTCTTCTCCCGCCAGCGGTACTGGGGCGAGCCGTTCCCCATCGTGCACCTCGAAGACGGCACGGTCGTGGTGAGCGAGGACCTCCCGGTCTTCCTCCCGGAGATCGACGAGTTCCGCCCCACCGCCACCGGCGAGCCCCCGCTCGGCCGCGCCACCGACTGGGTGCAGACCACCTGGAGGGGCCAGCCGGCGAAGCGGGAGCTCAACACCATGCCCCAGTGGGCGGGCTCCTGCTGGTACTGGCTCCGCTACATGGACGCCCGCAACCCGAACGCCCCCTTCGCCCCCGAGAAGGAGGCGCTCTGGGGCCCGGTGGACCTGTACGTGGGCGGCGTGGAGCACGCCGTCCTCCACCTGCTCTACGCGCGGTTCTGGCACAAGGTGCTCTACGACGTGGGCTGGGTGCACACGAAGGAGCCCTTCCAGAAGCTCTTCAACCAGGGGATGATCCTCGCGTACTCCTACCAGGATGCTGCGGGGAAGTACTACCACCCCGAGGCGGTGGAGGAGAAGGGCGGCGAGTGGTTCGCGAAGGAGACCGGCACGCCGGTGGCCACGCAGATCGAGAAGATGTCGAAGTCGAAGTACAACGTGGTGAACCCCAACGACGTGGTGGCAACCTACGGCGCCGATGCGCTGCGCATCTACGAGATGTTCATGGGCCCCCTGGAGCAGGTGAAGCCCTGGCAGACCAGCGGCGTGCAGGGCGTGGCCCGCTTCCTCGACCGGGTGTGGCGCCTCTTCGTGGACGAAGAGTCCGACGCCCTGCGCCTCGCCGACGCCGTCTCCCCCGACGTGAACCGCGCCTTGAACGTGGTGATCAAGGAGGCGACGGAGGGCATCGAGGCGATGCGCTTCAACACGCCGATCGCCAAGATGATGGAGCTCGTCAACGCCTGCAAGGGCCAGCCGCTCTCCCGCGACGCCGCCGAGAAGTTCCTCCTCGTGCTCCACCCCTGGGCGCCGCACATCGCCGAGGAGCTCTGGCGCCGCCTCGGGCATTCGTCCTCGATCTACGGCCACCCCTGGCCGAAGTGGGACGAAGCGGCCCTGGTCGTGAACACCGTCACCATCGCGGTGCAGGTCAACGGCAAGCTCCGCGGCACCTTCGAGATCGCCCGCGGGGCGGACAAGGCCGCGCTCCTCGCCGCCGCGCGCGCGGTGGAGAACGTCTCCAAGTACCTCGAGAACACCGAGGTACTCAAGGAGATCGTGGTGCCCGACAAGCTGGTCGGGTTCGTGATCAAGGGGGGGTAGTCGCGCAGCGCCGGATGAGGGGACTCGGCGCGCCCCAATCCAGGCGGCCCCGACCCCGTGGCGACGACCGACCCAACGCGCCATTCTCGCCCCCGCGGCTCCTCGACCGCCGACGTGGCCGGGCGGCACGCCGGGGCACTCGCGCCGCTCCTTCACCGTCGTCCGAAGCCGCTCACGCGCCCGTCGCGTCTCCGCAGAGCGCGTGAAGCACCGCGCCGATCGCCTCCGGGCGGGTGAGCAGGCCCGCGTGGCCGACGCCGGGCAGGTCCACGCAGTGGGAGCCGGGGAGGTGGCAGGTGGACGCGGGGTAGACGATGAGGTCGGGGATGCCGGCCACCGTGGTGACGTGGTCGGCGGGGAGGGCCGGGAGCCCCGCGAGCAGCGTGGAGCGGCGTCCGAGGCGGTGGATCGCCTGGCCCAGCGGGAGTCCGCGCAGGCTCGCGGTGCCGCGGTGCGGGCTGCCGAGGGTGACGACCCGGCCGATCTTCGCGGCGAGGTCCGGGCGGTCCGCCAGCACCAGCCGCAGCACCACGCCGCCCAGGGAGTGGGCGACGACGTCCACGCGGCCGGTGGACGAGAGCGCGGCCAGGCGGAGCAGCTCGGGCGCCACGCGGTCGCCGAGGTGGCGGCGGTTCCGGGGCAGCCGCCCGAGCGACAGCGCCAGGGTGGGGCGCCCGCGCGCTTCGAGGGCCCGCCGGATGCCCCAGAGGTTCGAGCCGGTCTGGGTGATGCCGTGCAGGCACAAGACCGGAGGGCCGGACACCATTTTCGGCGTGCGCAGCCCGTCCGCGAAGGCCGCGCGGAGGTGCCAGAGGCCCACCGTGAGGATGGCCACGCCCTCACGCAGCGCGTACGGCAAGAACGCCACCTGGTGCCGCTCCAGCCCCTTGTGGTGGTGGTACCTCACGAACCGCGCGTACCCGACGCCGAACCACACCGAGGCCACGAGCGCGAGCAGGGCGAACGGAGCGGCGACGAGCCAGGCCATGGCGGGCCTATAAGGCCGTGGCGGTCACGGTGTAGGTGGCGTCGACCTCGCAGGTGGCGTCGCACTCGCTCACGAAGTTGCGCCAGCTGAGGGTGCCGGCGAAGGTGCCGGGGTCGGTCCAGGTGGCGGTGAGGGTGGCGGTCTCGTGGACGTCCACGGCGCAGTCGTCGGGGCCGCTGCCGTCACCGTAGAGCTCGTCGCTCCCGGTGAGGGTGGCGCCGTCGGTGGTGGTGGCGAGCTCGATCGCGGGGGCAAGGTCCCAGCGGAGGACGCCGTCGCCGTCGAGGGAGGCGCGACCGGCGCCGCCGCCGGGGTCGCCGCCCGGGTCGCTGCCCGGGTCGCGGCCGCTGGCGCTCTCCACGGTCAGCACCACGGAGAACTGCCGGGCGGCGGTGGGGTCGACGGTGCCAGGGGTAGCGGCGCAGTCGGGCGGGGGGGCGGTGTCGGTGTCGTTCGCGGCGGTGTCGGCCGGGGCGGGGCTGTCGGCCGGGGCGGGGCTGTCGGCGGCGCCGCCGCAGCCGAGGAGGAGCGCGAGGGCGGGGAGTTCGCGGCGCATGCGGGGATGTAGCGCGGCGGGGGTGAGGGGGTGCGGCGGAGGCGGTCACCGAAACGCGATCGGCCTGACCGCTCGGGGGAGGGGGGGTGCATGCCGGGGGGCTGGTGGCGCTACCCCGTCCGGCCCGCCGGATGCGTCGGCGGTCGAGGAGCCGCCGTGGTGAGAATGGCGGGGCGGGCGCTCCCGCGGGCCGCGGCGGGGCGGATCGCCGCGGCGGTGAAGGGCGCGGCGGTGAAGGGCTCGCGGCCGCTTCCACCCCAAACAACGCGCGAGGTGACGCGGCACCCCCCGAGTTCCTTGGCCTCCGACACCTTCAAGCCCAAGTAACGGCCCCGGTGACGGCCTCACCCTCGGCGTTCCTTGGCCTCCGCGCCGACCGACCCCATGGAAAGCCCCCGGCGGCCGCGTCACCCCGCCGTACCCGCTTCTGTCGCGACCACACCCGGCGCGCGATCTGTGAGTCGCGACACAACCGCAGGTGCCAGCGCCCTCCCCGGCACCGCGAGCCGCGCTCCCGGGACCGGTCCTCCGCGGATGGTGCGTCCGTGTCGCGACAGCATCGGCGACAACACCTTCGCGCGACGTCTTCGCCGCTTATGTCGCGACACGTGCGACGGCGCCATGACCGCCGCCCGCCGCGCCGGAACGCGGAACGCGGCGCCCCGTCCGCCACCGCCACCGCGACCGCGCCCACCGCGACCGCGGCCACCGCGGCCCGGCCGGACAGGCCAGTCGGTCCCCGGCGGCCAGCGCGCGGACGACTCCGTCGGTCGGGGGCCAGCCCGGGCGCTGCGCAAACACGCGTCGCCCAAGTGGATGAAATCGTTCACCGCAAGCCGGGCTGGCCCACCCCGCGTCGCCGGTTGTACGGCTGACCGAGGAGGCGGGTT
>CAIXRH010000017.1 GCA_903921785.1 uncultured Pseudomonadota bacterium | reverse complement strand
GGTTCCTTGGCCTCCGCGGCGGCGTACCCCAAGGAACCGCCCTGGTGACGCGGTCACCCTCGGGGTTCCTTGGCCTCCGCGGCTCGCCAGCGCCGCCGACACCGCCTCCGTCGCCGACACCGCCTCCGCCGCGGCAGGGAGTTCAGCGCAACGTGGCGAAGTTCAGCACCAACGCCGTGTTGTCCGCCTCGGCGAGGGAGCACCCGAAGAACCACGCGTCCGCGACCACCAGCCAGGCGGGCACGAGCGTGTCGGTGGTGAGGACGGGGACGCCGGCGTCCCGGTAGATCGCCTCGACATCCGCCGGGAAGAGGTCGGTCTCGGGCCCGCCGCGCAGCCGGGACGGAGGCCCCACCGCCCGTCGAGCCATTCTCGCCGACAGCGGCCCCTCGACCGCCGAGGGGTCCGGGGGGAAGGCCGGTCGAGGCCCACCAGCCCCTGTCCGGACCCGTCCGGACGCCCCGTCCGTTCCCACGGCCCCTGCGGTATCCTGTACATTGAGGTGCCCGTGCTCCCCCTCTGCTCGTGCTGATCCTCATCGGCTCCATCGTCGGCACGCTCTGCCTGCTCGTCGCGATCTTCGTGCCCATCGTGGCCTTCGCGGTGTACCGGAACCGTCGGATCCAGGCGGCCACGGCGGCGGCGCTCCCCGGCTTCACGGTCCTCGATGCCGCCGGGACCCGCTGGTATGTCGGCGAGGTCGGGGGTCGGCAGGTGGCCGTCGGCTCGGTGGTGGTGCAGGTGAACAAGCGCATCGGACGCCACGGACGGCGCGTTCAGCGCCGCACGCGGCTGGTTACGCCCCTCGCGACGTTGAAGGGCGGGACGCTGTACTGTCCAGTGGGGTACACCGAGCCGTCGGTCGAGGAGGGGACAGCGCAGTCGCGTGCGGACTTGATGGCCGCCGCCGCTTCGGTCGGCGTGGCCTACTGGGACCCGAAGCAGGTGCGACCGGCCGAGCTGCCGATGGGCTGGCTCGGGGGGGCCCGTGGCGTGCTCTGGTTCGATCTTCGCGGCGTGGAGTCTGATGGGGAGCTCCTGCGCTCCCACGCGGCGGACCTTGTCCGGCTGGCCGGGGTCGTGGAGTGATTCAGAGCCGGGTCGGAAACCACACGGCGAGGCTCCCGAGCCGATCCCCGGTCGCGGGATCGAGCACGAAGTGGGCGTAGATCTCCACGCGATACCGACCGTTCCACGGAGGCGTCTCGAGGCCGACCGTCCAGGGGCGGAGGCGCGTGTCCACGGTCGTGGAGATGAAGCCGCGGCCGACCACGCGGCCCGCTTCGAGGACCTGATCCTGTCGCTCGTTGAAGTTGGGGAGCTCCTCCGGGGGGATCATCTGCGCCACGAACGTACGGAGATCGTCGAGGCGGATGTCGCGCACCCGATCCGCCGCGAGGCCGACGAGCGCGAGGAAGGCGCGGTTCGCCCAGGGGACCCGCTCGAGGTTGCCGTCCGTCATGTACATCGGGGCCCAGGCGTCCTGCAGCATCACCTGCGCGGGGATCAGGGGCGGGAGCGTCTGGCTTGGCTCGGGGGCGGGGGTGGGGAGCGCGGTCACCCGTTCGACCACCCCGGGGCGCCGTGCCGTGAGCTCGGTCCAGGCCGCTTCCCCGTCCGTGAAGAGGCTCCGCACGGCGGCCTCGAGGTCGCCTACGGCCTCTCGACCGAGTCCGAGGCTGGCCACCCACTCCAGCGTCGCCTCTCTCCAGGTGAGGTCCAGGGTCCCCTTTCGCGGTGGGGTGGTGAAGAAGCTCCGCTGCACCCACTTCTCGGGGGCGTCCATGATCCGGCGCCGTTCGAGCCATCGGCGCGGCTCGAGTAGCTCGTCATGGGCCGAGCTTGCCGCAGCCGTTTCGCGCTGTCGAGGTCCGGACCAGCCAGGTGCTGGCGGTGGCCGCTTCCGAGCTCGACCACCAGCGCATCCTCGACTCCCTCCCCCGTCCCGAACCGCACTCCCTGGAGGCCCCATGTTCCTGATCGCCGCGGCGCTCGCCGCCCACCCGCTCGTCGCCACGGCCGTGGCGAACCCCGTCTTCAGCGCCACCGAGAAGCACGGCTGGGCGACGTTCCCAGCGACCGTGTCCGGCAAACCGGCGACCCTCACCCTCTCCTGCAAGGCCGCGGGGTGTGACGTCGTCCTCGGGCAACAAACGCTCGGGACGGCCTCGTTCAAGATCGGGGACGAGGTGGAGGCGACGCTCGTCTTCACCCCTTCCTGGTCCATCGAGGACGCGGGTCTGCGCGACATCCGCTCGATCCGGTGGACCCCCACAACCACCCAGGTGAAGTCGCTTCGGGCGATCGTGCGCTGACGGCCGGGTGGGGCGACTGAAGGTTGAGTGGGGGTGCCAACCGCCGTCGGCTCGGGTATCCGTACGCATCCCTGGACACGCCCATGATCCTCAGCCTCGCCCTCCTCGCCTGCAGCCCGTCCGAGCCCTCCGCCCGCCCCGGCGCGGATGTGGGCGCCGCCGCCCGCCTCTCCTCCACCGCCGCGCAGATCCTCGTCGGGCCCGCGGCCAGCGACTACTTCGGCGCGGTCGTGGACGGCGTGGGCGACGTCAACGGCGACGGCTACGACGACCTTGTGGTGAGCGCGGCCTACGCCAACGGCTACGCAGGCGAAGCGTGGCTCTACTACGGGAGCGCCACCGGCTTCGCGGCCTCCGCCGACGTCACGCTCCTCCCCCCGGTCTCGGGCTACTTCTACTTCGGGCAGTCCGCCTCGGGCGGCGACGTCAACGGGGACGGCTACTCGGACGTGGTGATCGGCGAGCTCGCCGGCAGCACCTACGTCGGCGCGATCCACGTGTACTTCGGCTCGGCGTCGGGCATCGCCACCACGCCCGACCAGACCGTCACGGGCACCGTGGACGCGGGGCAGATGGGCAACACCCTCGACGTGGGCGACACCAACGGCGACGGCTTCGCCGACGTGCTCTGGGGCGCTCCCTGGGGCTCCGTCCACGCCGGGCTCCTCCTCGGCAGCGCCAGCGGCATCGACTCCACCTCCACTGCGACCTGGGTCGGCGTGCAGGCGTCCCTCGGCTGGGACGTCGCGATCGCCGACCTCGACGGCGACGGCGCCGGAGAAGTGGCCCTCGGCGAGAGCGGCTACAACGGCGCCACCGGCCGGGTGTACGTCTACAACGGCGCCGTCTCCGGCTGGAGCACCGCCTGGGCGACCCTCGACGGCACCGGCGGTGGCGACCAGTTCGGCGACGGCCTCGAGGGCGTCGGCGACGTGGACGGCGACGGCTTCGGTGACCTCGCCGTGGGCGCCACCTACGGGCCGGCTCGCGACGGCCAGATGGACGTCTTCGGGGGTGGCGCCTCGCTCGCCACCACGCCGATGAGCACCGTGGTGGGCCTCAGCGGCGCGCTCGCCAAGACCATTGCCGGCCCCGGCGATGTGGACGGGGACGGCTACGCCGACGTGCTCTACGGCGGTTCGTCGTGGTCGTCGGGCGCCGGCTACGTCGAGGTGGAGCTCGGCAGCGCCGCGGGCCTCACGGCGGCCACCTTCACCGTGTCGGGCGCGGCGGGTGATGCGCTCGGGACGAGCGTGGCGGCGGCGGGCGACGTCAACGGCGACGGCGCCCCGGACTTCGCGATCGGCGCGCCGACGAGCGACAGCGGGTACGGTTCTGTGCAGGTCTTCTACGGCGACGTGGGCGAGCCGGACACCGGGACGGTCGACACCGGCACCGGGGACACCGGGACGGTCGACACCGGCACGGTGGACACGGGCACGGTCGACACCGGCCCCGTCGACACCGGTCCGGTCGACACGGGCGACACCGGCCCCGTCGACGCCGGCGACTCCGTCCCCGTCGACTCCGGCACGGACTCGGGCGGCGACACCGGTCCCCTCGACAGCGGCGCCGACACCGGGACTGGCGACACCGACGGCGCGGGCGACGACACCGGCGGCGGCTCCACCGAGGGCTGCGCCTGCTCCTCGGGGGGCGACGCGGGCGTGGCCTACGCCGGGATGGCGGCGGCTGCGGCGCTCCTCCTCGCCCGTCGGCGTCGGTAGTTCCCGGCGAGGGGGGACGATTTTCGTTCCCCCTCCCGGCCCTCCTCGACCCTCGCGAGCCACGACCGGCGTCGGCGGGCGCCGCCGGAGCGGCGGGCGGCTTCACGGGCGGTCGAACCGAGCGTGGGCGGCGCCGCCCCTCAGCGCACCACGGGGTCCGCGAGCCCAGGCTCCGTCCGTCCCGAGAGGCGGACGTAGGCGATCGCGCCGAGGAGCATCGAGAACGCGAAGCCGGGGATGACGCCGAGGCCACAGGTGAGCGCGGAGCCGAAGACCAGGATCAGGCCCGCGGTGAGGCTGATCCCGAAGTAGTGCAGGCGGTGACCGGACAAGAGTCTCCACGCGAACCGCAGGCAGTCCGCGACGCCGAGCTCGGTGTCGCATGCGACGAAGCCGGTGAGCAGCAACGACCACTGGATCACCAGGCCCGGAAGGACGCACGCCATCACCCCGAGGCCCGTGAGGAGACGCACCGCGAGCAGCGTGAGGATGATGGTGGGCAGCCGCCTGCCGGCCGTCGAGAGGGCCGCGAACGTGGGCGCGTTGCCCCGCGCCACGCTCAAGGTGACCGGGTAGAACCATGACAACGCGACCACGCTCGCCACGGAGCTGACGACCGAGGTCGCGAGGCGGAATCCGAGGTAGCTCGTCAGGTAGGCGGTGTCGGCGGAGTCGGGGTTGGCGATCCACTTCTGCAAGGTGAGCGGGTCGAAACCCAGATGTTGGCCGATCCAAATGCCAAAGAACGCGACGCCGAAGGAGGAGATCAGGGCCGCCGCCAGGCCGATCGCGCCGACCAGACACATCCCGAGCGCGTGCTGCCGGAGCCGCTCCCCTGCTTCTTCGATGAGCCCCGTGAGGTGACCGACGGGCGCACCCGCGGCCGCTCCCGGCTCGCGTCCGGCCCGCGGCAGCTCCGCGAACGGGTTCTCCCCGTCCTTCACCGAAGCTCGCGCTTCAGGATCTTCCCGGTGGGCCCCTTCGGGAGCGCGTCGCGGATCTCGACGGTGCGCGGGTACTTGTACGCCGCCACGTGCTGCTTGCAGTACGCGACGAGCTCCTCGGGGGTCGCGGACTTGCCAGGCTTGAACGCCACGACGGCCTTCACCTCCTCGCCGAGCGCCTCGTCGGGCACCCCGATCACCGCCGCCTCGGCGACCGCCGGGTGGGCGTAGAGCACCTCCTCCACCTCCCGGGGGTACACGTTGAAGCCGCCCCGGAGGATCATGTCCTTCTTGCGGTCGACGATGGTGTAGTAGCCGTCGGCGTCGATCGTGCCGACGTCGCCGGTGCGGAACCAGCCGTCGCGGAGCACCTGCGTGGTGGCCTCTACCCGCTTGTAGTAGCCCTTCATCACGTTCGGGCCCTTGATCGCGATCTCTCCGGGCTGACCGGCCGGCACCTCGACGAAGTCGTCGTCCACGAGGCGGAGCTCGACGCCGAGGAGCGGGAGCCCGATGGTCCCGGGCTTCTTGGGGCGGTCGAGCACGTTGAAGCTCGCCACCGGAGAGGTCTCCGAGAGGCCGTAGCCCTCGAGGATGTTCACGTTGTACTTGGCGTCGAACGCGCGCATGACCTCCACGGGCATCGGCGCCCCGCCGCTGACGCAGAAGCGGAGCGAGCTCAGATCGAAGCGGTCGGCGTCGGGCATGTGCAGGAGCCCGAAGTACATGGTGGGCACGGCGGCGAGCAGGTTCACCCGGTGTTTCTGGATGAGCCCGGCGGCCGCTGCGGCGTCGAAGCGGGGGAGGAGCACGAGCGTGCCGCCGGCGCCGAGCACCGCGTTCTGGTTCACCGTCTGGCCGAAGCTGTGGAACAGCGGGAGCACGCCGAGCGCCACCGTGTTGTCCGAGAGGGTGAGCAGCCGCGTCCGGACGTATTCGGCGTTGTGGTACAGGTTGAAGTGGGTGAGCTCGGCGCCCTTCGGCCGCCCGGTCGTACCCGAGGTGTAGAGGATCACCGCGGTGTCGTCGGGGGAGGATGCGTGCGGGTCGGTGAGCGGGGTGGCGCCGGCGAGCAGCGCGCCGAAGCCGAGGGTCCCCGCGGGCGGTTCGGCGCCCGGGGCGGCGGTGGCGACGACGATGTGGCGGCACGAGGCGGTGCGGCGGCACGCCTCCAGCGCGTTGGCCGCGAAGCCCTCCCACACCACGAGCACGGCCACGTCGGCGTCTTCGAGGTGGTAGGCGATCTCGTCGGCCGAGAGCAGCACGTTGAGCGGCACGACGGGGTTTCCGGCGAGGTGGGCGCCGAAGTAGGCCACGGTGAACTGGGGGACGTTGGGGAGCAGCAGCGCGACGTGTTCGCCCGGCTTCAGGCCGAGGCCGCGGAGGGCGCCGGCGAAACGCTCCGCCATCCCGTACAGTTGCCCGTAGGTGACGGTGGCCTCGCCGAGCACCATCGCGGGGCGGCCGGGGTTCGCGCGGGCAGACGTGCGGAGGATCGTCGTGAGGTTGAGGCTCATGGGGCGAGCCTAGCCTGCGACGGGGTCGGTGTCGCCGAGGGAGGCGCCGACGTTTGTCCTGGCTCGCGAGGGTCGAGGAGGGGCGGGAGGGGGGACCGTCCCCGAGAGTGCGCCGTCGACTCTCCGGAGCCATGGGTCGGGAACGCCTCGCCCAGGGCGCGTACGAGAGGGTCCGTGGACACGGAGAACCTGAAGATCTTCATCCAGATCGTGGAGTCGGCGTCCGTTCAGGGCGCGGCCGGAAGCTCGGCCCCCAGGACTGACCCCCTGTCGAAAAACCGTACAGGGGGTGGCCGCCGCCGGGTCAGGCGGCTCCGCCGGGGGCGTGGTAGCTTTCGCGTGACCCGTCGTTCCCGGGACCCCGGGGAGGTAGACCTCGTGCAACCAACGGAATCCCCTCCGTCGGTGGCTGGGTCGTCGTGTGTCGGCGTGGGGCCGATGCGCGGCGAGCCAGTCCCGTCGAGTCGTGAGCGTATCGCGTTCGCGACCCTGGTCGCGTGCCTGTTGGCTCCGGTCGTGGCTCAGGGGCTGTGGCGGCCCGCCGAGTCCCTGCTCGGGGCCGCGGGGACTGCGGGGCACGTCACCCTCGCGGCGCTCGGCATCGCCGGGTCCGGGGCCTTCGTTCAGCGTTTCGGCCGGGGGGCCCCGATGGTGGTCGGCGTGCTTGGCGCGGTCGCCGCGACGCTGGCGTGGTCGCTCGGGGGCGCGGGCCTCGCTACGCTGCTCGCCGTGGTTGGGGTGGCGGGGTGGGTGCACGCCTGGCTCCCGCAGCGACTGCCTGCGGCGTTCGACGGGTTGGTGCGGTCCAATCGCCTCCTGGCGGCGCTCTACGTGCTTGTCGCCTTGGGGAGCGTCGTGTCGACCGCGCGGGTGAGCGTCTTCATCGGGGACCCGACCGCGGTCGAATTCCAGGCGTTGCCCGGCGAGAGGTTCACGGAGACCCACAGTTGCCTCTCGGCCTACGTTCGGGCGTCGGCGCTGGCGAGGCGCGGCGTGGAGAACCTCTACGCGGACCCCTGGTGGTACGGCTCGCGCGGGCTGCCCCCCTCGCCGGACGGGGCGGACGTGCCCTTCCGACCGTTCGAGCTGGACAACTTCAGCTATCCACCGCCGTTCCTCCTGGTGGCGGCGCCGCTCGCGCTCCTCGACGGCGACTTCCTCGCCCAGCGTGCCTTGTGGTTCGGGCTCAACGGCCTGGTCGCGGCCATCGGGCTGTGGATCGTGGCGCGCTGGGTCGACGGGCCCCGCGCCCACCGGACCCTCGTCCTCGCTCCCCTGCTCTTCGGCTCTGTCCCGGTCCTGCTCACCCTCCAGATCGGGAACTTCCACCTCGCCGCGACGGCGCTCACGCTCGTCGCCCTCGTGGCCTTCGATCGGCGCCGGCCCGCGGCGGGGGGAGCGCTGCTCGCGCTGACGACCCTCTCCAAGCTCTCCCCGGCCATCCTGGGGCTCGTCCTCCTGGTGCAGCGACGGTGGCGAGAGGCGTGGATCACCGCGGGGTTCGGCGCGGCGCTCCTGGGGCTCTCCGTCGTGTGCTTCGGCACCGACCCGCTCACGTCGTTCCTGGCATATGCGCTCCCTCGCCTGAGCTCGGGTGCGGCGTTCCCGTTCATGGACACCGACGCGGGGATCGCCACCAACATGGCGCCCTTCGGGATCGGCCTGAAGCTGAAGCTCCTCGGCTTTCCCCTGGGCGATCCCTGGCGCGTGGGCGCGGTCCTCGCGCGCGGCTACACCCTGGCCGTGGTGGGTCTCGCCGTCGTCAGCGCCAGGCGCGTGGGCGACCGAAGGGATCAGGCGATGCGCGCGATGGCGCTCCTGGTCCTGGCGGCGCTCCAGAGCCCGTTCAGCCCGGCCTACGCCACGCTCGCGCTCTTGTGGGCCACGACGCTCCTGGCGGTGGAGGTCCGGCGGGCCTGGCAGGCGGTCGCCCTGATCGTCTTCTGGCCGGCGCTCCTCTTCGTTCCGCCGGGCATGCCCGTCGGGCAGCAGGCCGTGCTGAGCCTGGTCCACACGGCGCTCACGCTCGGCGCCGCCACGTGGCTCGCGATCCGAGCCCCTCACAACTGGAAGAATCCATGAACGTCTGTGTCATCGGCGCGGGCCCCTCGGGCCTCACCACGGTCAAGCAGCTCCTCGACGAGGGCCACGCGGTGACCTGCTTCGAGCGGAGCTCGGACCTCGGCGGCATCTGGAATCGGGCCGCGGACCCGGACGCCGACGCGTCGGAGATGAAGACGTTCGACAACCTGATCCTCACGATCTCGATCCGGTTGATGTCGTACTCCGACTTCATGGTCGGCCCCGACCGGGTGTTCTACACCCACAAGCAGTATCGGGAGTACCTGGGCGCCTACGCCGAGCGCTTCGACCTGCGGCGGCACATCACGTTCGGCGCCCGCGTCGAGTCCGTGCGCAAGGACGGGGCCGGGCAGTGGCACGTGACCGCCGTGGTGGGCGGCGAACGGCGCACCGCGAGCTTCGAGGCGGTCGCCGTCTGCAGCGGGCCCTTCCAGTCGCCGGACCGGACCTCCGTCCCGGACCTGGACCGGTTCGCCGGGGAGGTCGTCCACTCGGCTGCCTACCGGAACAACGCCCGCTTCGCCGGGAAGCGGGTGATGATCGTCGGCCTCGCCGAGTCGGGCGCGGACCTCGCCCGGGAGGTCTCCGACGTGGCGTCCGAGTGTACGCTCTCGATCCGTTCGTACTCCTTCCTCCTCCCGCGCCTCCACGACGGCGTGTACGCCACCGACGCGACGGACACCCGCGCGTTGGTGTACGACCACTTCGTTCGCTCCGTCCCGCCGGCGCCGATCCTCGCGCTCCACGGAGAGACCTCCGTTCAACGCCTGCTGTTCCAGCTTGCGGTGTGGACGGTGGGGCTCCTCTTCGCTCCCTTCGAGTACCTGGCGACGCTCCTTCGCCCCCGCCCCGTCCTGAACCCCGAGCGAAACGGCCTCGGGGAGGCGGCCCATCCGCCCAAGCTCGACATCGGGTGCGAGTGGACCCAGGAGAACATCGACGCGATCAACGAGTGGAACCGGCGCTCCCACCAGTACCGGAGCAACTGGACCCAGCAGATCGTCTTCTCGAAGAACGTGAGCTTCATCCCCAACCTCGTCAACGGGAAGCTCCGGCTCAACGACAGCGGCGTGGCGCGGATCGCCGGCAATCGGGTGACGTTCAAGGACGGCAAGGAGGCGGAGTTCGACGTGGTCCTCCTCTGTACGGGCTTCAAGATGGACTTCGCGGCGCTCGGTCCGGATCTGGCGGTGAAGGACAACAACGTGCGGAACCTCTACAAACACTCGTTCCACCCCGACCATGGGGGGCGCCTCGCCTTCATGGGCTTCGTTCGCCCGTACACTGGGGGAATCCCCGTGGTGGCGGAGATGCAGGCCCGCTACTTCGCGCTCCTGTGCAGCGGGCGGCATCGGCTCCCGGGCGACCTCCCCGCCCGGATCGAGCGGGAGAAGGCCTGGGAAGACAAAATCGTGGCGCTCAGCCCCCGCCATCCGGAGACGATCCCCTCGCGGACGCAGTTCGTGGACGCCATGGCCAAGGAGATCGGCTGCCTGATGCCGCTGAGCCAGCTCCTCCTCCGGCCGCGACTCCTGGTTCGGCACTGGTTCTACCCCTTCAATCAGGCCTGCTACCGCCTCACGGGGCCGCACAGCGACCCGGAGCAGGCGACGCGTGAGCTCATGAACGACCGCATGGGCCCGTGGAGCATGACGCTCTCGGCGCTCCTCCTGCTGCCCCTTCAGTTCCTTCCGAGCTCGGTCCACCCGAAGTTCATCCTCTTCCGCGGGCCGTCGTGGCGCCGGAAGGACGGGGCGGGCAGGAAGGCCGTGCACTGGCCGCCGGCGGGCGGGTGAGGGGAGGGGTCAACGGGCGATGCGGCAGCTCGGTGAATTCGTAGACGGGCGGGCCGGCGCCAGGCCGCCCGCCCCGCCATTCTCCCCGCGGCGGCTCCTCGACCGCCGACGGGTCCGGGCGGCAAGCCGGTGTCGGGCCTCCAGCCCCTCGACAGGCTCCTGCGGATCGCCCCGGGTGGCCGCTCAGCCGCGTTCGGGCACCGCCCTCGTCCGCATCACGTCGGCGTAGAACCGGGCGGAGTCCTTGGGGACCCGCTGCTGGGTGGTGAAGTCGACCCACACGAGCCCGAAACGTTGGGCGTAGCCGTAGGCCCACTCGAAGTTGTCCATGAGCGACCATGCGAAGTAGCCTGTGAGCGGCACACCTTCCGCCACGGCGTCGGCGCAGACCGCGAGGTGGGTGCGGAAGTATTCGAGGCGCCCCGTGTCGTGCACCACCCCGTCGTCGCCGGGGGGCGTCGCCCAGCTCGCGCCGTTCTCCGTGATCACCAGGGGAATGCCCGGAAGATCCGCGGCCACGCGGCGGAGCAGCACGGCGAGGCCGTCGGGGTACACCTCCCAGCCGATGTCGGTGCGCACCTCGGGGCCGGGCTCGGGGATGGTGCGGGGCGCGTTCTCGGCCTCGGGCAGCTTGTCGCTGCGGAGGATCGCGCGGCTGTAGTAGTTGATCCCGAGGAAGTCGATGGGGGTGGCGATGGCCTCGAGGTCGCCGGGGAAGAGGAACGGGAGCGGGCCTTCGGCGGGCAGCCGGCCGAGCGCCCGGTAGTCGGCCACCATGTCGGGCGGGTAGCCCTTGCCGCGCACGGGATCGAGGTACCACCGGTTGAAGAAGCCGTCGAAGTGGCGGGTGGCGTCGGCGTCGGCGACGCTCGGCGAGGCCGGGTAGCCGGGCACGAGGTTCAGCGTGATGCCCACCTTGGCGTTCGGCGCGTACTTGCGGAGGATCGGCACCGCGAGGCCGTGGCTGAGCAGGACGTGGTGGGCGGCCGCGAGCGCCTCGGGCCAGTCTTTGTGTCCGGGCGCGTGCTCGCCGTTCATGTACCCGAGCATCGCGACGCACCACGGCTCGTTGTGGGTGATGAAGTGGCGCACCTTGCCGCCGAGCCGCGCGCCGATGGCGTCGGCGAAGTGGGCGAAGGCCACGACGGTCCCGCGCCAGGTCCAGCCGCCGCGGTCCTGGAGGGCCTGCGGGAGGTCCCAGTGGTACAACGTGACCCAGGGCTCGATCCCGGCGGCGAGGAGCGCGTCCACGAGCTGATCGTAGAAGGCGAGCCCCGCTTCGTTGGGGGTGTCTTCGAGGCCGGTGGGGAAGATGCGGGGCCAGGCGATCGAGAACCGGTAGGCGCGCACGCCCAGCGACTTCATCAGCGCGATGTCTTCGGGCCAACGGTGGAAGTGGTCGCACGCGACGTCGCCGGTGTCGCCGCCCTGCACCTTCCCGGCCGTGCGGCAGAACGTGTCCCAGATGCTGGGGCCACGGCCGCCTTCGTTCACGCCGCCCTCGATCTGGAAGCTGGAGGTGGCGACGCCGAAGGTGAAGTCGGGCGGGAACGTGCGCGGGGTCATTCGGGCCTCACGAGATGGCAACGGACGGCGTGGTCGGGGGAGACGGCGGTGAGCGCCGGGCGTTCGGCGCGACAACGATCGGTCGCCTGCGCGCAGCGGGGTGCGAACGGACAGCCGGGGCCGGGGTCGATGACCTTGGGCGCGCCCTCCGCGGCCGGCAGCGGGGCGCGGAGGTCACCGGAGCGGGTCGCGGCGGCGGCGAGGAGCTGCGCGTAGGGGTGCCGCGGGGCGTCGAGGACGGCGCGCGCGGGACCGAGCTCCATCACCTCGCCCGCGTAGAGCACCACGACCCGGTCGGCGACGAGGCGCGCGGACGCGAGATCGTGGGTGATGAGCAGGACGGAGCGCGTGCCCGAGGCGCGGATCGTGGTGAAAAGCCGGAGGATGTCCATGCGGATGGACACGTCGAGCATGGAGGTGGGCTCGTCGGCGATCACGAGGTCGGGGTCCGTGGCGAGCGCGCGGGCGATGGAGACCCGTTGGCGTTGGCCGCCGGAGAGCTGGTGCGGGTAGCGTGTGGCGAAGGTGGCGCCGGGGTGCAGCCCCACCGCCTCGAGCGCGGCGGCGACGCGCTCGTCGACGGTCTTCGGGTCCGCGCGGCCGTGCAGCCGGAGCGCCCGGGCGACGGGGTGGCCCACCGGGAAGACGGGGTTGAGCGAGGCCGCCGGGTCCTGGAAGATGAGCTGGACGCGCTGCCGCCAACGCATCGAGGCTTCGCCGGCGCGGGGCCCGAAGCTGTCGGTGTCCCTTTCGCCGGGCCCGTGCAGCGTGACGCGGCCCGCCTTCGCCGGGAGGATCCGCGCGATCACCCGTCCGATCGTGCTCTTCCCGCTGCCCGACTCGCCCACGAGCGCCACGATCTCGCCGCGGCCCACGGAGAAGGACACGTCGAACGAAGCGCGCAGCGTACGCCGGCGCGGCCAGTTGCCCACCGGGAACTCCACGCCCAGGCCCTCGACGGTGAGCAGCGGCGTCATCGGGCGGCCCCCGATGGGACGGCGTGGCAGGCGACGGCGTGGTCGGGGCCTCGGTGCGCTCGAATCGGGGCTTCGGCGGCGCAACGCGCGGTGGCGAGCGGGCACCGGGGGTGGAAGCGGCAGCCGGAGGGCGGAGCGGCAGCGCTGGCGGCGTGGCCGGGGATGCTCACCGGCACGCGGTCTTCGCCCGGGCCGGGCGGGAGCGCGGCGAGCAGACCGCGGGTGTAGGGGTGCGCGCCGCCGTCGGCGAAGGCGGCAACCGGGCCGACCTCCACCAGCTCGCCGGCGTAGAAGACGCCGATGTGGGTGGCGAACTCGCGGAGGAGGGCGAGGTCGTGGGTGATGAAGACCATCGCGAAGCCGGCTTCATCGCGGAGCTGCACGAGGCGGCGGAGGAGCTCGCGCTCCACCACGACGTCGAGGGCCGTGGTCGGCTCGTCGAGGACGAGCAGCGGCGGGTCGAGGGCGAGGGCGAGGGCGAGGGCGGCCCGCTGGCGCATCCCGCCGGAGAGCTGGTGCGGGAAAGCCCGTAGATTGGCCGGGTCGAGGCCCACGCGGCGGAGCAAGGCAGCGCCTCGTTCGCGGAGGGAGACGCCCGCCGGCGCGGGCACGTCGGGATGAGCAGCGAACGTCTCCGCGAGGCTCGCTTCGAGCGTGAGCACGGGGTTGAGCGCGGAGAGGGCGCCCTGCGGCACGAGCCCCACCCGCTCGCCCCACACGCGGCGCATCCCGGCGGCGTCCAGCGCGAGCAGATCGTGCCCCTCCAGCCGCACCTGCCCGCCCGCGATGCGCCCTGGGAAGGGGAGGAGCCGGAGCGCGCCGAGCAACGCTGTGGACTTTCCGGAGCCGGACTCGCCCACGAGCCCGAGCACCTCGCCGCGGCGCACGGTGAGCGAGACGCCGTCGACCGCCGGCACGGCGCCGTAGCGCACCCGGAGGTCGGTGATCTCGAGGAGCACGTCAGCCATCGGCGCGCTCCACGGGCGTGGGCTGGGGGCCGGGGCCGGTGGCGCCGCGGGCCGCGAGCCGCGGGTTGGCGCGTTCGTCGAGCACGAAGCCGAGGAGCGTGAGCCCGAAGCCGAAGGCGGCGATGCCCGCGCCGGTGGGCACGAACGTCCACCACGAGCCGGTGAGCAGCGCGCTGTCGTTGGTGGCCCAGTACAGGTTCGTGCCCCAGGTGACGGCGTTGAGATCACCGAGTCCGAGGAATTCGAGGCCCACCTGCGCGCCCACCGCGTAGAGCAGCGCCCCGATGAACGACGAGCCGAGCACCGCCGCGAGGTTGGGGAGCAGCTCGACCACCACGATCCGCCACGTGGACTCGCCGCTCACCTGCGCGGCGGCGACGAAGTCGCGGCTCCGCAACGACGCGACCTGCGCCCGCACCACGCGCGCGTGCCAGGGCCAGCCGGTGAGCGTGAGCACCACGCCCATCGTCACGGGCCCCGGGGGGAGGAACGCCGCGATCACCACGATGAGCGGCAGCCCCGGCATCACCAGGAAGACGTTGACCGCCAGCGAGAGCAGCGCGTCGACGACCCCGCCGAGGTAGGCGGCCGTGGCCCCGAGCACGGCGCCGATGAAAACGGTCAATCCGGCCACGATCGTCGCCACGAGCAGCGTCGACCGGGCGCCCACCACCGTCTGGGCGAAGACGTCCTGGCCCTGGCCCGTGGTGCCGAACCAGAAGTCGCCGGAGGGGGGGGCGAGCGGCGGGCCGAGGTAGGCGCTCGGGTCGGCCACGAAGAGCGGGCCGAGGAGGGCCACGGACACGAAGCCGAGCACGAGCGCGAGGCCGAGGCGGGCGCGGCGGTCGGCGATCATCCGCGCGTCCGGGGGTCGAGGGCGGTGACGAGCACGTCCACGACGGCGTTGGCGCCGAGCACGGCGAGGGTGATGGTGAGGAAGAGGCCCTGCAGGAGCGGGTAGTCCTGCCCGCGCACGGCCTGGAGCAGGAGGTAGCCCTGCCCCGGGTAGGCGAAGACGATCTCGGTGAGGAGCGCCCCGGACAGCACGAAGCCGAGCGCCATCCCGAAGGAGGTGAGGCTGGGGAGGAGCGCGTTGCGCACGCCGTAGTGGAGGAAGATGCGGCTGGGGCCGAGGCCCCGCGCCTGCGCAAAGCGGAGCGGCTCGTCGTCGAGCACGCCCATCATCGTGTTGCGCATGGTGAGCACCCACCCGCCGAGCGAAGCGGCCACCATCGTCGCGCCGGGGAGGATCGCGTGGCGGACGGTGCTGGCCGCGAAGGCAAGGGTCCACCCGGGCTGCACCTCGGGGCCGTAGGCGTGGCGGACGGGGAACCAGCCGAGGTGGAACCCGAGGAACCACGAGGCGGCCATCGCCAGCCAGAAGTAGGGGAACGCGCCGAGCAGCGAGAGCAGCGGGGGAACGGCGCTGTCGAGCCAGCCGCCGCGACGCCACGCGGCGAGCGCGCCGAGGGTGGAGCCGAGGGTGAACGCCACGATCAATGCGCCGCCGGCGAGGAAGAGGGTCCACCCGAGCCCGCCGGCGATCACCTCGGAGACGGGGCTCGGGAAGTACACCAGCGAGGTGCCCAATTCCCCATGGGCGAGCTGCCCGAGGTAGTCGACGTACTGCTCGCCGATCGGCGCGTCGGAGATGCCGAGGGTGAGGCGGAGCGCGTCGAGGGCGCTCGGCTCGAGGCGGCCCTGGAAGCGGGCGTACAACGCCGACGCGGGGTCGCCGGGCATCCACCGGGGGAGCAGGAAGTTCAGGGTGATCGCCACCCACGCGGCCACGGCGTAGAGGCCGAGACGGGCGAGGAGGCCGCGGCTCATCGGGCCGCCGCCCGCGTGTCCACCGGCGCGAGGTGGGTGAGCACCAGGAGCGTCTCGGGCACGGCGTTCGGGGAGAGGGAAGCGTAGGGATTCGCGGCGCTGGGGAAGCCGGTGAAGCGCTCGGTGCTGTATTCGCCCCACGCAGGCGGGGGGAAAAGCGGGATGGCCGGGGCCGATTCCACGAACGTACGTTGGAGCTCCCCGGCGAGCCGGTGCTGCTCGACGGGGTCGATCGTCGCCTCGAACGCCGCGAGGAGCGTGTCGGCCTCGGGGCTGCCGAAGCGGTGCCAGTTGGTCGCCGTGGCGGTGCCGACCGGCTTCACGGTCGCGCTGCCGAGGAGCGACCGGTAGAACGCGTACGGCGTGGGCCCCGAGATGGACCAGCCCATGGCGAGCGCGAAGTTGCCCTGGGTGACGCGGTCGAACCACGAGGGGAAGTCGAGGCCCTCCACCCTGGAGCTGATCCCGATGGCGCCGAGGTTGCGCGCGACGATCTGCGCTGCACGCACCCAGTCGGACCAGCCGGCGGGGCAGACGATGGGGAGGTCGAGCACGGCGCCGGTCGCGTCGTGGCGGAGGCCGTCGGCGCCGAGGGCCCAGCCGGCTTCATCGAGGAGGGCGGCGGCGGCAGCGGGGTCGAAGCGCACCCAGCCTCCGTCGGGCGCGAGGTCGTCCCGGCGCCAGGCGGTGTAGCCGTCGGAGAGCCCGGTGACGTGGGCGGGGTGCGTGTAGTCGTACATCGCCACCCGCACGACCTGGGCGCGGTCCACCGCGAGGCTGAGCGCGCGGCGCACCCGCACGTCGGCGAGGTCGGGCCGGGTCGTCTGGGGGTAGAGGAAGACGGTGTCGCCGAGCGCGGGGAACCAGTAGTGGAAGTGCGCCGGGTCGCGGGCGACGTAGGTGCGGTCGATGGCGGGGACGAAGTTGCCGGCCCAGTCCACCTCGCCGCGGACGAGGGCGAGGAGCGCCTGGTCGTTGGAGGCCACGGCGGGGAAGCGGAGCGCGTCCACCTTGGGCTCGCCCTCCTGCCAGTAGTGGGGGTTGCGCCCGAGCTCCCAGAGTTGGGGGTCGAAGCGGCGGATGTCGGTGAACGGGCCGGTGGCCACCGGGTTGGGGTTGGTGAAGCTCACCGGGTCGGCCACCGCTTCCCACACGTGGCGAGGCACGATGGCCTGGTTCCCCACGAGCGCCACGCCGGGCGAGTACGGGCGGTTGAAGGTGAACTCCACGGTGGATGCGTCCACCGCGCGCACCGCGTCCACGAACGTCCACACCCCCGAGCCGTCGAGCGCCGGGAACCGGTGGAGGAGCTCGAAGGTGAAGGCGACGTCGTCGGCGGAGAACGGCTTCCCGTCCGACCACGCCACGCCGGAGCGGGTGGTGAGCTGGAGCACCCGGGCGGGCTCGGTCCACGTCCACTCCGTCGCCAGCCAGGGCGTGAGCTCGCCCTTCGCCCGGTTGAAGATGATCAGCGGCTCGTAGATGCCCGCGGTCGTGGGCCAGCGGGCGCCGCCTGTGGTGATGAGCGGGTTGAAGTTGCGCACCCAGGCCGCCTGCTGCTCCTGGAGCACCGTGAGGGTGCCTGCCGGCGTGGCGTCGTGGGGGTCGTCGCACCCCGCGAGCCCGAGGAGCAGGGCGGCGGCCACGATCATGGCGCGGGCTGCGTCCGTTCGTAGGCGCGCACCGCGTCCACCTCCAGGACGGCGGGGAAGACGGTGTCCGCGTCCGGCTCGTCGACGAACGTGCCGCCCACGGCGAGGTTCAGGAGGAGGAAGCGCTCGTCGTCGAAGACCCAGTCGCCGGCGAGGTCGCCGGGGCGCACGGTCATCACCCGGGTGTCGTCCATCCAGAAGGCGAGGTGGTCGGGGTCCACGTCCACCGCGAAGGTGTGGTAGCCCCCGGCGAAGCTGGCGTCGCGGAGGCGGTAGTGGTCGCCGTAGCCGCCAGCGCCGGAGTAGCCGGGTCCGTGCACGGTGGCGTAGGTGACGTCGGCTTCTTCGCCCTTGGCCTCCATCACGTCGATCTCGCCGCACGCGGGCCAGCCCACCTCGTCGAAGTTTGCGCCCAGCATCCAGAACGCGGGCCATAGGCCGGCACCCTCGGGCAGCTTGAGATCGGCCTCCAGGCGACCGTACCCGAAGGTCTTGGTCCCGTGGGTGGTCAGCCGGGCGCTGGTGTAGCTGCGGCCTTCGTAGTCTTCCCGCAGGGCCGTGATCCGGAGGTGCCCCGAGCCGTCCAGCGCCGCGTTCTCGACCCGATCGGTGTCGTATTCGAGCTGGTCGTTGCCCCATCCGTCGCCGCCCACGTCGGGCACCCACACGGCGGGGTCGGGTGGCGCGCCGGCGTCGCCGTCGAACGTGTCGGACCACACGAGCGTCCAGCTCGTGTCGAGCGCCTCGGGTTCGGGTGTGGTGCAGGCGAGGAGCACGAAGATCATGGCCGCACCCGGCTGAAGTAGAGGCCGTCGAGGGTGGCCTCGTCCCCGGTGCCGCCGCCATCGCCGACGAACAGCGCGCCGACCGTGACGGAGGTGAGGTCGGCGCCCGCGTCCGCGAACCGCGACAGGGGCACCTCGAGCTCGTGCCAGTTGTCGTCGGCGACCAACCCGAGGTCGGTCACCGGGACCCGGGCTTCGACGCCGCCGCCGGTGAGGCCGAGGTCCCAGGCGGTGAGCGCGTCGGTGGCCACGGTGAGGTGGAGCGTGTCCCAGTCGGACAGGTCCCGGGGGGTGTCCCAATGGATCCCGCCGCCCCACCACGCCGCCGAGCCCTTCACCACGGTGTCGGCTTCGTAGCCTTCCCAACGGTCATCGGTCTTGGTGACCGAGAAGGTGTTGGAGTAGATGTAGAAGTGGCTGTCGGTGTCGTCGATGGGCCAGGACTCCGTGGTGGCGCCTTCGTAGAAGAGGCCGATACCGAGGCGCTCCTCGCCCGGATCCAGCGCATCCACGTAGAAGTCGTCGCCGGTGCGCGTCCACGGGCCGGGGTCCGGGTAATTCGGGCTGCCGGGGTCGGGGCGACACGCGAGGAGGGTGACGAGCAGGATCATGGCGCGTCCCCCTCGGGCGTGGCGCCCATGGCGAGGATCGCGTCCCAGGCGAGCGGCGCGACCGGGGAGGCGATCGTGCCCGTGGCGTCGTAGGTCACGTCGTCCGGGAAGTGGTCGAGCACGGCCTGGTAGCCGCGCACCGCGGCGCTCCACCCCCAGTACGTGTCGTCGGGGGCGAGCCGTCCCGCGTCGTACACCGTCTGGAGGCACTTCGCGGTGTAGAACTGGTTCTCCCCCGTCGGCTGCTGCGCGAGCGCGGTGGCGAAGGCGTAGAACCCGGGGATGCAGTCGGCGGACACCATCTCCCACTTCACGTCGCCGTCCATCCCGTGCACGAAGGGGTTCGCGGGGTCGTCGAGCACGGAGGGGTCCGGGTACACGCCTTCGTCCCAATCGATGGGCACCAGCGCGAGCTGGGAGAGGTCCTCACCGTAGTACCACTCGGCGGGCGCGTCGGCGCAGGCGGCGAAGAGGAGGAAGAACATCACAACCTCACGGTGACGTAGGAGGCCGCTTCCCAGGCCGCGCCCTCGGCGCCGAGGGTCTCGGCGTCGGGGGAGTGTTCATCGAAGGTGCGCGCCTTCACGCGAAGACCGAAGCGTGTGCCCGAGGCGGGGAGCCGCAGGCCGCTCACGCCCGTGGAGAGGTCCACGAGGCCCTGCAACGGGTAGGTGAGGTTGAAGGTTCGGTAATAATCGTAGGGGCCGTAGTCGTTCACCCGGCCGCCGAGCTTCAGGGCCGTGCTCCGCCACCAGATGCTCCCTTCGGCGCCGTAGCGGGTGACGAGGCGACTGTCGGCGCCCGTGGACTGCGTCTGACCCGCGAAGACCGTTCCGAGGAGGCGAACCTCGCGTCCCGGGTTGGCGACCATCCGCAGCGTCGCGTCCCAGACGTCGGCGGCGGCGGGCGCCTCGGTGAACTGGAACATCGTCCCGTCCTCGGTGAAGCCGAACGTGGCGTCGCGGGAGGTGGGCTGGTGGCGGTAGACGAGGTCCAACGAGGCGGCGAGCGGGGCGTCCTCCTGAACCGAGGCGTCCCACGCCCAGTACCAGGTGGCGGGCGTCGGGTCGTAGACGAAGAGCAGCTCGCCGGCGATCGTCTCGCGGTTCTCGCCTACGGCGAACGCGTCGTCGACCACGTTGCGGGGCGCCAGGGCCGGCGTGTACCAGCCGGTGTCCGCGTCGAACGTCGAGGGCACGGAGGGGAGGGGCCCCGCGAGCGGGCGCTGGACGAGGAGGTTCGGGGCGATCTGGAGGTGGCCGACGTCGATCGCGGCGCCGAACAGGCCCTCCACCACGTTGCCGACGCCGTGATCCTTGAGGCTCCACCCGGTGAAGGTGGTCGTGGCGTCGGGGCCGGTGTCGGCGACGAGCCCGCGGTACGTGCCGAGCGCGTAGGCGTGGACCGGGCCCGCTTCCACGGTGATCTTCGCCTTGCCCCCGAGGGTGTCGAACCACTCGATCTGGTCGCGAAGCACGTGGTAGCCGCTGTCGGCGTAGCTGTCGCCGGGCGCGGCGGTCGCCACCGTGGTGAAGGTCTCGCCGAGGCGCTCCGTACCGGCGACGACGCCGCCGAGCGCGAACTTCACGGGTCCGCCGCCGCCTTCGACGGCGAGGGTGGACTTGCGGCCGACCGGCTGCGGGATGGCGTGGCTCGACGCGCCCTCGTCCTGCTTCGCCACGTCCTCCTGGTGCATGAGCGTGAAGCGGAGCGGGCCGATCTGGCGGGTGTATCGGCCGATCGCCGTGGGGTTCGCGCCCCAGTACACCTGCGGGCCGGCCGCGATGGCGAGGCCGTTGAGCGCCTCCTTGCCCTCGAACTCGATGCCGCTGGGCGCGTCGGCGTCGTAGATGTCGATCGCGTCGCCGTAGTTGGCCTCCCGATACAGCCCGAAGAAGTCGCCCTGGTAGCCCCAGTGGAAGTGGCCGGTGCGGTGGTAGGCGCTCAGGCGGAAGCCGGGGCGGTCCCAGGTGGCGGCGAGCTGGTAGAGGCGCACGCGGTCGAGCGCGGAGAGGTCGAGGCTGTCCGGCCCGGCATCGGTGAGGCCGCGGCCGCGCGTCTCGTAGCTGATGTCGTCGATCTGGTTGGCGGCCACGTGTCCGAGCACGCTCACGGCCACGTGGGCGTCGAGCCCCGGCACCGGGCGGGTGCCCACGTCGAGGATCGCCGACTCCTGGTGGTCGAACGTGGGGGTCGTGCTCGCGCGTTCGTCGGCGGAGGTGAAGGTCCACAGGTCGAAGCGGGCGTCGCGGACGTAGGCGCGGCGCAGCTCGGCGGCGTCGCCGGCGTCGCGGGCGGCCATGTACGTGGGGAGGGCGGTGGCGGGGTCCACGGCCGCGATGGCCGCGTGGGTGGCCGAGGCCGACACGCCGGGCGCATAGGGATCGATCCGCCACACGTCCTGGAGCGCGTAGTAGGCCGGGCGGGGGAAGAGCCGGAAGGTGCCGTCAGCCTCCACCGGACCCTTCGCGCAGATCCCGAACCACTCTTCGTTCATGTTGTTGTGCCCGGGCGAGAAGTCGTCCGGGTACCCGCCGTTGGCCCAGCTCGCGTTGGGGTCGTGGACGTCGAGGTTCTCGTCCTGCTTGTACTTCCACCAGCCGTCCGACCACTGGAAGACGAAGCCGCCGATCGCGTTGCCCTCGGCGTTTCCGTGGGTGTGGGCGTAGACGTCGTCCCACTGGCCCACGAGGTAGCGGGCCTGGGCGAGGGTGTCCTCGCGGTAGCGCTTCGCGTCGAACGCATCGGCGCCGAACTCGGTGAACATCACCGGGATGCCCAGCTTCGCCTTCACCACCGCGTACAGGTCGCGGGCGGAGATGCCCCGATACACGTTGGAGCCGAAGACGTCGAGGTGCGGCGCTTCGCTCGCGATGAGGTCGATGTACTGGGCGTCGCCGTTGGCGAGGGCCACGGGATGCGCGGCGTCGGCGGCGTGGATCGCGTCTACCACTTCGCCGACGAGGCTGTAGAGGTACCGCGCCCGGGCGGCGTCCCGCTCGCCGACGGGGAGCTGGCCGATCTCGAACGAGGTCCAAGCGAGGCCGTAGTTGTTCTCGTTGCCGAGGAGCCACAAGAGCACGCCCGGGGTGTCGCGGAACTTCTCCACGGAGGCGAGCGTCGCGGCCTTGATCGCGGCGCGGTGTTTGGGGTCGCTGTAGTCCACCGACGGGACCCAGCGCCCGTCGATCTGGAGCCCGTACCGCCCGAAGAGCGGGTTCACCATCGTACGGATGCCGTAGTGCTCGAAGATGTAGGTGACCCAGCGAGGCGGGATGTCGTCGTACTGACGGATGGAATTGACGCCCATGGCGCGGAGGAGAGGCATCTCGCGGGCGAGCACGCCCTCGATGAACGCGTCGTCCTGCACCCAGAGGCTGTACCGGTAGTTGGTGCCGACCGGCGAATAGTCCCAGTTCATCCCTCGGACGAAGTAGGGTTCGCCGTCGACGAGGAGCACCGAGCCGCCCGCGTCGGTCTGGACGCGGACGGCCGGCGCGGAGGCGACCACGGCCGAGGACGCCTCCGGCCCAGGGAGGTCCTGGGCGAAGGCGACCGAGAGGCCGAGCGCCAGGAGCGTCACTCGAGCTCCAGCCCGTCGAAGTACACGCCGCCGTTGCCGTCCCAGCAGGCGCCGCCGCTGGTGTCGCCCTTGCACTGCCAGAACTCGATGGCGGCCTGCATGATGGTGGCGCCGGCGGGCACGGTGCCGGTGGCGGTGAGGGAGGTCCAGGTGTCCGTCGCGTCCGCGTACGTGAACGACGCGGAGTCGTCCGAGCCGTAGTAGTTGTAGGCGCTGTCGAAGTACTTCAGCGACAGGTACGCGTAGGTGTGGGTGGCGGTGAGCGGATCGTCGTGGTGCATCCAGGCCAAGCCGGTGAAGGTGTGCGTCTCGCCCTCCGTCACCGCGAACTCCTGGTACACCGGGGTCTCGTTCTCCCAGCCGCTCCACGTGCCCCAGAGCTTCAGCGCCATCGAACCGTCGTATGCGGTGAAGGTGTCCGCGCTGTTGTAGAGCGCGTCGCCCGTGGTGAACACCGCGTAGTTGGTGGCCGAGGTCGGGTAGATGAGCCAGGAGCCGTCCCAGCCGAGCTCGAGGTCCCCGTTCGCGAGGGTCAGCGCGCTGCCGCCGCCGGTGTCTCCGCCGGTGTCTCCCCCGGTGTCCACGGCGGTGTCGCCGCCGGTGTCCCCGCCCGTGTCCGTGCCCGCCTCGACCGTGAAGGAGAGGTCGTCGAAGTAGGCCGAGCCGTTGCCATCGAAGCAGGCGCCGGTGGTGTCGCCGACACACTGCCAGAACTCGATGGCCGCCTGCACCTTGGTGGCGCCGGCCGGCACGGTGCCGCTGACGGTGAGCGGCGTCCACACGCCGGGGCTCGTGGCGGAGTCGACCGCCGCGGAGTCGGCGGAGCCGAGGAAGTTGTAGCTGTCGTCGAAGTACTTGATGGAGAGGTAGGCGTTGGTGTGGCCCGCGGTGATCGGGTCGGCGCCGTGCACCCAGCCCTCGCCGCTGAGCGTGTAGGTGTCGCCGGGGGTGGCGGCGAACTCCTGGTAGATCGGGGTCTCGTTCGGCCAGCCGGTCCACTGGCCCCACACCTTGAGCGACTTCGACCCCTCGGGCGCGGTGAAGGTGTCGGTGGTGTTGAAGAGCGTGTCGCCCGTGGCGACGATGGCGTAGTTCGTGAGCGCCGTGGGGTAGATGAGCCAGCTGCCGTCCCAGGCGGCCTCGAAGCCGCCGTTCGCGAGGAGGTTCACGGGGGCGGTGCCGGTGTCGGACGTGTCCGCCGTGTCGGTGGTGTCGTCCGTGTCGGCGGTGTCCGCGGTGTCGCCGGTGTCGACCGTGTCGCCGGTCTCGCTGGTGTCCACGGTGTCGGCGGTGTCGGCCGCGGTGTCGCCGGTGTCGGTGGCGGCGGGCACTTCCTCGGTGCCGCAGGCGGCGAGGCCGAGGAGCAGGAGCGAAGGAACGAACAGGGAAGTCGAAGAGACGCGCATGGTGTACCTCACGCAGGGAGTCGGTTGGACGGAGAGGGGGGGAGCAAGGGCAGCCGGGACGAAGGCTCGGCGGCCGCGAAGAAGCTGGGCGCGGCGAGCGCGCGTTGGAGCACGAGGGTGGCGGCGCCGAGGGCCACCGCGTCGTCGCCCAGCGCGCCGATGACCACGTTGGAGCCGGCCACGGAGGTCCACAACGCGCGGCGCTCCACCGCGGCGAGCAGGGGGGTGACCAGGAGCGAGCCGGCGTCGGTGAGGCGGCCCCCGAGCACCACCCGCCCGGGGTTGACCAGGTTCAGCAGGTTGGCGATCGCCACGCCGAGCCACTCGCCGGCGGAGGTGACCAGCTCGGTGGCGAGCGGGTCTCCGGCGTGTGCGCTCTGGATCATGCCGGCGACGGTGGGGCGGGGCGACGCCCAGGCGGGGCGGCTGCCCGACCGGGCGATGTACTGCTCCGCGCGCGCCATCAGCGACGCCGTGCCGACCATCGCCTCCAGGCAGCCGGAGAGGCCGCAGCGGCAGCGGGGCCCGATGGGGTCGATCGTGGTGTGGCCGATCTCGCCGGCGATGCCGGTGGCGCCGCGGTGGATGCGCCCGTCGATGAGGATGCCGGCGCCTACGCCGGTCGCGACCTTGATGTAGGCGAGGTCCGTCACGTCCTGGCCGGCGCCCCACCAGTGTTCGCCGAGCGCGCCGAGGTTCGCGTCGTTGTCGAGGTGCACGGGAAGGCCGTGCGCCGCGGTGAGGTGGGTGTGCAGGTCGATCCCCACCCACTTCGGGAACAGGTGGCTGGCGAGGCGGCCGCCGTCGGAGCTGCGGACGGGGGAGGGGACGCCGAGGCCCACGCCGAGCACCTCGGTCGTGGGGTCGGCGGCGAGCAGGGAGACGATGCCCGCGTCGAGCGCGGCGAGGGTGCCCTGCGGGTCGCCCTCCACGTCCTGCGCGGTGGAGAACCGGGCGATGACGCGGCCTCGGAGGTCGGTGCGCACGCCCGAGACGTGGGAGGCGCCGAGCTCGATCCCGAGGAGGTGGCGCCAGCCGTCCTGGAACTCCAGCCGGATCGGCGGACGTCCGCCGCTCGACGGCGCCGCCTCGGCCTCCACGACGACGCCGTACGCCACGAACTCGCCCACGATGTCGGAGACGGTGGCCCGGGACAGCCCGGAGCGCCGCGCCAGGTCCGCCCGAGACAGGCCTTCATCGCCCCAGATCTCGCGGAGCAGCAGCGCCGTGTTGTGGGCGCGCAGATCATCCCAGCCGGCGGCGCTGCCGGGGGTCTGACTTTGATTGTTCAACCGACGAACAAACATGGGGGCAGCGTACCGGTCGCCCGACGGCGCGTCAAGGTGCACGACGCGCGGAGCCGCCATTTTGTTTTTTCGCTCACGTGTCGGGCCGCCCGGCCTCCGCGATACCAGCCGCCGATGCGGACCCTCCTGCTCCTCGCCCTCGCCGGCTGCGCCAGCGACGCCCCCGACACGTCGTCCACCGCCGCGGTCGACACCGCCGACGCCTCTGGCCAGGACAGCGCGGACACCGCCGCGACGGACACCGCCGACACGGACACGGGCGACACAAGCGTCGTCGACACCGCCGACTCCGGCGACACTGGGCCGACCGCGCTCGACCCCTACTCCCTCGCCGACGAGGTCTCCTCCGCGGAGATCGAGGCCACGATCACCGACCTCGCCGCGATCGGCACCCGCTACACCTTCACCGACGGCGACGAGGCCGCCCGCGACTACCTCGTGGACCGCTTCACCGACCTCGGCCTTGTCGCCGAGCTCGACCCGTTCGACGTGTCCGGCACCGAGGCGAACAACATCCTCGTCGTGGTCCCCGGCACGGTCACGCCCGAGACGGTCTTCGTCTTCTCCGCGCACTACGACAGCACCTCGGACGACGCGATGAACTTCGCGCCGGGAGCCGACGACAACGCGTCCGGCGTGGCGGCTGTGCTCGAAGCCGCGCGCCTGGTCGCGGCTCACCCGCTCACCTCCACCGCCTGGTTCGTGCTCACCGCGGCGGAGGAGCAGGGTTCTCTCGGCTCCGCGCACCTCGCGGACGCCTGGGTGGACGACGGCGTGGACGTCCGCGGCGTCATCGCCCCCGACATGATGGGCTACTGGCCCCTCGGCGAGGGCGACGCGTTCGACATCCTTGGCGACGCCGGCAGCGAGCCGCTGGTGGAGCAGATGTCCGGCGTGGCCGACAGTCTCGGCGTGGCCAACAAGCCGTGGATCCACCATGACTACTGCTACGGCGACGACCACACCAACTACCAGGAGGCCGGCTTCCCCGCGCTCTCCCCGATGGACTGTGTGGAGGCGCACAACGTGCGGTCTTCGGGCGAAGACACCCCGCACTACCACCGCACCACCGACACCGTGGACACGCTGAACCTCGCCTTCACCACCCAGGTGACTGCGGTGACGGTGGTCACGTTCGCAAGCTGGGTCCAGCCGCTCGAACCCTGATTTTGGGTTCCCCCTCCCGCCTCGGCAGTCGGCGTCGCGAGCCACGATACGCGTCGGCGCGGCGCCGCGGTGGCGGAGCCGCCCGCCCCGCCATTCTCACCGCGGTGGTCCCTCGACCGCCGACGGGTCCGGGGGGCAAGCCAGGGTCGGGCCACCAGCCCGTTGACGCGCCCGCTCTCGGCCTCCTCAGCGCTCGACCCGCCCCACCAACAGGGCGAGCGGCATCCGCACGGCCCAGATCGCGTCCGGGTCCAGCTGACGCGCCGCGGACCGCATCCGCTCGTCGAGCGCCCGCGCGCAACGCGCGTCCGCGCGCGCCCGCTTGGTCGCGGACCAGGTCTCGAGGTACGCGACGACGTCGGGCAGGCCCCAGGTCACCTCGATGGCGAAGGCGGGGGCGTGAAGGCGTCGGAAGGGGAAGTGGACGACCTCGTCGGGAAAGCCATCCCAGAGCAGGCGGTTCTCGGGCGCCCAGAACGGCGCGACGAGCTCGCGGACGGGGGTGACCAGCGCGGCGACCAGGTCGGGCGCGACGACGGGCCAGGAGTAGCCCCAGGCCGCCACCAGGGCGCCCTCGCGGGTCGCCCGCGCGACTTCGGGCCAGAATCGGGCGTAGTCGAACCAGTGGAGGGCCTGGGCCACGGTCACGAGGTCTACCGAAGAGTCGGCGAGGGACGTCGCCTCCGCCGGCTCGGCCGCGTAGCGGACGTTCGCGATCGGCGGCGCGCTGGCGAGCTGTTCGCGGCTCCGGTCGGTCGCGTGCACGCGGCGGAACCGGGGCGCGAGGCTCGTGGCCGCCTGCCCGTTGCCGGTCGCGCAGTCCCACGCGAGCTCGCGCCGGGCGCAGCCGGCGGCCAGCCAGTCGAACAATGCGTCAGGATACCGCGGACGACGCCGGGAATATGCGTCAGAGTCCACGCGGAAGGTGTCGGCGGCGTCCATGGGCGCGAGGATAGCGCGGCGGCGGGCGCGGCGTGCTGGGGAAACGATGTTCGCTTCGCGGGGCGGGCGTCGGGCCACCCACCGCGACGTGCCGCCCGCGTGTCCCCGCCCCACGATAGAAGGAGGGCCTCCCGAGGCCCCCGTGGACGCTCCGCTCATCTGCTCGCCCCTCCGCACCCCCATCGGCAAGTTCCTCGGCGGACTCTCCGAGGTTCGCCCTGATGATCTCGCCGCGCTCATGCTCCGCGCCGTCGTGGACCGCGCCGGGCTCGACCCCGCGCGCATCGACGAGGTGGCGATGGGCTGCGCGAACCAGGCCGGCGAGGACAACCGCAACGTGGCGCGCATGGCCACGCTCCTCGCGGGTCTGCCGCAATCTACGCCCGCCTACACGGTGAACCGCCTGTGCGCGTCCGGCCTCGAAGCGGTGAACCAGGCCGCGCGCTCCATCCGCACGGGGGACGCGCAGGTGATGCTCGCCGGCGGCGTGGAGGCGATGTCGCGGGCGCCGTACGTTTTCGCCCGGGGGAACGTGGCCCCGAAGTTCGGCAACGTGACCGGGTTCGACACGTCGCTCGGCTGGCGCTTCCCGAACCCGAAGATGGAGGCGCTCTTTCCGCTGGAGGCCATGGGGGAGACGGCCGAGAACCTCGTGGAGCGCTTCGGCATCTCCCGCGAGGACCAGGACGCGTTCGCCGTGGAGAGCCACCGCCGCGCCTTCGGGGCGGACTTCTCGGCCGAGATCCTCGCGGTGCCCCGCGGCAAGGAGGCGCCGCTGGCCCGCGACGAAGGCCCGCGCGGCGACAGCACGCTCGAAGGGCTCGCCAAGCTCAAACCTGCGTTCCGAAAGGGCGGGAGCGTCACGGCCGGCAACTCGTCCACGCTCAACGACGGCGCCAGCGCGATGATCGTGGCCAGCGCCGCCGCGGCCCGCGAGCTCGGGCTCAAGCCGATGGGGCGGGTGCTCGCGAGCGCGTCGGCCGGCGTTGATCCTCGGGTGATGGGCATCGGGCCGGTGCCGGCGGTGCAGAAGTGCCTCGCCAAGGCCGGGCTCTCGGTCGCCGACATCGGGCTCTGGGAGCTCAACGAAGCCTTCGCCGCCCAGTCGCTCGCCGTCATCCGGGAGCTCGGGTTGAACCAGGAGAAGGTGAACGTGAAGGGCGGCGCCATCGCGCTCGGCCACCCGCTCGGCATGTCGGGCGCCCGCATCGTCACCACGCTCCTGCACCTGATGCGGGAACGAAACGTACGCTATGGCGTCGCAACGCTGTGCGTTGGCGTCGGCCAGGGTGTCGCCACGCTGCTCGAAGCCGTGGAGTCCTGATGCTCGTGCACCGCCAGGACGTCGACCGGGTCGCCGTCCTCACCCTCAACAATCCCCCGGCCAACGGCTACTCCTACGCGATGCACCGGGAGCTCGACGCCCACGTGTGCGACTTGCGAATGGACCGCGGCATCGACGTGATCGTGATCCGCGGCGCGGGCGACAAGTTCTTCTGCGCCGGGGCCGACATCGGCTACCTGCAATCGCTGGAGCCCGAGGAGAAGTACTTCTTCTGCCTCCACGCGAACGAGACGCTCCTGCGGCTGGAGAACACCCCGAAGCTGGTGATCGCGGCGCTCAACGGGCACTGCGTCGGCGGCGGGCTGGAGATCGCGCTGGCCTGCGACCTGCGGGTGGGCAAAGAGAGCGGTGAAAAACCCACGTTGGTCGGGCTCCCTGAGGTGGCGCTCGGGGTGCTCCCCGGCACCGGCGGCACCCAGCGCCTCACCCGCATCATCGGCCGCGCCAAGGCGATGCAATTGATGGTCGAAGGCCGGAACCTCTCGGTCGAAGACGCGCAGCACGAGGGCCTCGTGCACCTCGTCCTCCCGGCGGACGACTGGTGGCAGAACGTGCTCGCCTACGCCCGGAGCTTCTGCGCGCCGCAGAAGGCCGCCGGCGCGGTGGGGCTCATCAAGCGGGCGGTGGCGGCGGGCGCGGACCTGCCGCTGGAGTCCGGCCTCGCGCTGGAACGGGAGCTTCAACAACGGCTGTTCACGTCGCCCGACGCCAAGGAGGGCCTCGCCGCTTTCCTCGGGAAGCGGCGGCCGGTGTTCAGCGGTCGGCCGATCCCCGGGGGGACGTCCGGTGCCGGTTCCGAGGCGCCGGAGGAGGGTTCATCCTCGGTATCTTGGGACGGGGGCTCCCGCCCCCGTAACGCCCCCGGGCCGTCCGCTCCGTCGGGCGCCCCGGCCGCCGGAACTGCAGCGGAGGCAGGCACTTCGGGGCGGGAAACGCTCAGTTCGGCAGGGGCGGGCGCTCCGGCCGCCGGCGCGACGGCGCCCGCCGCAGCCGCGCCCCCGCGCCC
>CAIXRH010000016.1 GCA_903921785.1 uncultured Pseudomonadota bacterium | reverse complement strand
GGCCGAAGAAGCGAGGATCGCCGCAGAGGCCGCGCGCGCAGCCGCGGAGGCCAGGGCGGCCGAAGACGCGAGGATCGCAGCAGAGGCCGCGCGCGCTGCCGCAGAGGCCCGCGTCGCCGAAGAAGCGAGGATCGCCGCGGAGGCCGAGCGCGCCGCCGCGGAGGCCCGTGCTGTCGAAGAAGCGAGGATCGCCGCGGAGGCCGCGCGCGCCACTGCGGAGGCCCGTGCTGTCGAAGAAGCGAGGATCGCCGCGGAGGCCGCGCGCGCCGCTGCGGAGGCCAGGGAGGCCGAAGAAGCGAGGATCGCCGCAGAGGCCGCGCGCGCCGCCGCCGAGGCCCGTGCTGCCGAAGAAGCGAGGATCGCCGCGGAGGCCCAGTCCGCCCACCCCGGCCCTTCCGCGCCCCGCGCCGTCACGCCCCCCCCGGTGGAACCTGCCCCCTACGCCCCGCCTGACCTCGAGGATCACCCCGAGTCCGGCGGGCCGCCCCGATGGGAGGGGCTGGGCGGCGTCACCGGCGATCCCTCTCGGATGAACGAGAAAGGTCCCGGGAAATGGACCCAGCAGGGTCGCTCGCGGGAAGAGCTCGCCGAGCAGCTTCCCCCCGGGGAATCCCGCCCCCTCGATCTCTCGGCGCCGCCCAGCCCGATGGCCGGTCGATGGCCGCTGCTCATCGGCGCGCTGCTGGTCGTCGGCCTGCTGCTCGCGTGGGCGCTGAGCTGAGCGCCGACTCGACGCCCGTTTGACACAAGCCGCGCTACACTGGCGCCGCCGGAGTCCGCCATGTTCCTGATCCCGCTGCTCTTCGCCTGCGCCTCGTCGACGGACACCAGCCCCAGCGACACCAGCGGCGGCGGAGAGGAGACCGGCGTCGCCAACGACCGCGATGGCGACGGCGTGCCCGACGACGCCGACTGCCTTCCGGACGACGCCAACGCGTACCCGGGACACTACGAGGTGCCCTACAACGGCAAGGACGACGACTGCTCCGGCGGAGACCAGACCGATGTCGATGGCGACGGCTACGTCGGCAAGAACGGCGGCGGCGACGACTGCGACGACAGCAACCCCGAGATCAACCCCGGGGAGATCGAGCACTGCTATGACGGGCTCGACAACAACTGCGACGACTGGCACGACGAGACCGACTGCGACGGCGATGGTTACGACATCAGCCACGACTGTTGGGACGACGAAGAGCTCGCCTTCACCAACGGCGGTGGTCTCCGTCCCGCCGACGTGCACCCCGGCGCCGCGGATGTCTGGTACGACGGCACCGACGCGGACTGCGCCGGCAACAACGACTACGACCAGGACGCCGACGGCGCCCCAACCGCGGACTTTGCCGGAACCGACTGCGTCGACACCGACGCCGCCATCGGCCCCGACATGGACGAGCGGTGGAACGGGGTGGACGACGACTGCGACGGCGCGCTCGACGCGATGGTCCCCAACCAGGCCACGATGAAGGTCAGCGGCGACACTGGGCGTGAAGAGCTCGACTTCGCCATCCCCCTGGTCTTCCTCCCCGATCTCGACGGCGACGGTCGCGACGATCTCGCCGTCGGCGCCCCCGCCAGCACGGAATATGCCGGTTGGCTTTGGATCCTCCCGACCACCAACGGGGTGGTCACTCCCGCGCTCGAGGCGCTTGGCTCCCTGACCGGCATCGGGGGCACCGGCAGCGGCTTGGCCGTCACGAGCGTCGGGGGTTCCACGCAGCTCGCGGTCGGGCACCCCTGGGAGGCGGAAGGCGGCCTGGTCGAGCTCTACGACCTCTCCGACATCGCCGATGGCGCCTCGGTCGCCAGCATCAGCCAGGCTTTTGGCGGCGGAGCCCTCGCCGCGCTCGGGGACGGCCGGCTCTTCGTCGGGTGCACCTACGGCGCGACCAACATGGCCGGCTCAACCTGGAGCGGCGTGCTCGGCGATGTCTCCTTCCGCGACGCCGACTTCTTCGTCGCCACCGACGAGTACCAGTGCCTCGACTCGGGCTCGTTCGGCGACCTCGACGGCGACGGATTCGACGAGATCTACCTGGGCGGCCTGGGCTCCGATGGCGCGACGGCGTACCTGTTCCTCGCCGACAGCGACCTGAGCCGGGCCGGCGGCACGGTCAGGGTGACCGACCTCGAGGACCTCGGCACCTACACCTTCGGCAGCTACTTCAGCTCCCTGCCCGACATCACTGGCGACGGCCACGACGAGGCCGTCATCGACAACCCAGCGTTCGACGGCGCGTCCACGGGCGACGGGCGCGCGTGGATCATCGAGGGCGACACGATCGGCGCCGACTGGTCCACGGCCGCCTTCGTCACCGTCAGCGGCGGAACGTCCGGAGCGGCACTACGCGCCACCAACCTGGGTGATCTCGACAACGACGGCGCGCAAGATCTCGTCCTCGGGCTCCCCGGCCTGGGTCGGGTGGAGTTCCTGCCCATCAGCGCGCTCGTCGGCGGCGACGTGAGCCCGAGCGTCGGCGCGCCCTCGTTCTACGACAGCGTCGGCGCCGATCTCTTCGGTGACAACGCGTGGGCACACGACTTCGATCACGATGGCAAGGACGACCTCCTGGTGCGCACCGACCGCAACGCCGGCGCGCTTCAGGCCTACTTCCAGGAATAGGACCTACAAAGAGGGCGTGCCGCCGCCCGTCGCCGCCGGACGCTTCGCGCCCGGCTCGCGACGAGCGGCGTCGGTCTCCTTCCGCGCTCGGCCCAGAGGGCCTCGGTCGCGGCGCCGCGCGCGCCGCGACCGGGGCGGCCCCGTGCGCCCTTGGCCCCCGCGCGTCGGAAGGCCGCCCCGCGCTGCAGTCCCCCTCACGCGCACGCTGCGCGCAAAAACGTGCACGGACCCCGAAGGGTCCGTGGTGCACACCCACCCGAGGCCGCTCAACGCGGCCTCGGCGCCGGCCGAAACCTACTCCGCGGCGGGGTAGGGCTCGGTCACCAGCTCGATGAGCGCCATGTGGGCGTTGTCACCGGCGCGGCGGCCGAGCTTGATGATCCGGGTATAGCCGCCCGGACGGGCCGCGAACCGATCACTGTAGTCGGTGAAGATGGTGTGGAGCACGTCGCGATCGGTGATGTAGCGGCGAGCGAGCCGGATGGCGTGCACGCGCTTGGCCTTCGCCGCCGCGAGCTCCGCACCCTCGAGCTTCGCCAGGTCACCGTTCGGAACCTTCTTGGAGAAGCTGATCACCCGATCGGCGATCTTGCGGAGCTCCTTCGCCTTGGGCTCGGTGGTCTGGATCCGCCCGTGCTGCATGAGCGCGGTGACCAGGTTGTTGAACATCGCCTTGCGGTGGGAGCTGGAGATCCCGAAGCCGCGGCCGGAGGACTGATGACGCATGGTAGACTCCTTCGACCCGCGACTACGCGCGGTTCTTCGGGAAGTTGTTGAGCTTCATGCCCAGCGAGAGCCCAAGCTCCGAGAGGAGCTCCTTGATCTCGTTGAGCGACTTGCGGCCGAAGTTCTTGGTCTTGAGCATCTCCGCTTCGGAGCGCTCGACCAGCTGCCAGATGTACTCGATGCCGGCGTTCTGGAGGCAGTTCGCCGAGCGCACGGAGAGGTCCAGTTCGTCGACGCGCTTGAAGAGCGCCTCGTTGAACTGCTCCTGGGCCTTCGGCTCGTCCCCGGAGGAGGGCTCATCCTCTTCGGTGAAGTTGATGAAGACCTGGAGCTGCTCCTTGAGCACCTTGGCGGCGAAGGAGACGGCGTCCTCCGGGCTGACCGACCCGTTGGTCCACACCTCGAGGGTGAGCTTGTCGAAGTCGGTGCGCTGTCCCACGCGGGCGTTGGTGACGGTGAACTTCACCCGGCGAACCGGCATGTGGATGGCGTCCACCGGGATGGTCCCGATCGGAAGCTCCTTGTTCGCCGCCTTGTCCGCAGGCACGTAGCCCTTGCCCATCGCCACGACGAGCTCGGCGTGGAAGCGGCCGGAGCCGGTGATGGTGCACAGCGGGTGGTCGGGGTTGAGCACTTCGGCCGCCGCGTCGAAGCGGAGGTCGCGGGCGCGCACCACGCGGATTTCGCCGGGGGTGCCCTCAACGTCGATCGTGGCGTGGATCGGCTCCATCCGGTCGGTCTTGACCAGGATGCCCTTGATGTTGAGGATGATGTCGACGACGTCTTCGATCACGCCCGGGATGGACGAGAACTCGTGAAGGACGCCCTCGATCTTCACGCTGGTGACGGCCGCGCCCTGGAGGCTGGAGAGCAGCACGCGGCGAAGCGAGTTGCCCAGGGTGATGCCGAACCCGCGCTCAAGCGGGCGCACCACGAACTTGCCATAGGTGGCGTCCGACTTGCCATCGCGCTCGATACGACGCGGCTTGATCAGCGCGCGCCAGTTGCTGACGACGAACTCGTTGCTCATGAGGAGAGTCTCCGGGGCGAGCTTCTCGCGCGGCTGGCCGAGCCGGCTCATCACTCGCCGAGGAAAGACCGCATCCTCCAGAGAGGACACGGTGCTGGCCAGGCGGGGGAAGCCTCACCCGCGACGCGGGTGAGGCCGGGTTGAATCAGACGCGGCGACGCTTCGGAGGGCGGCAGCCGTTGTGGGGGATCGCAGTCTGGTCGGTGATGGATGTCACCTTCAGGCCGGCGGCCGCGATGGCGCGCAACGCGGACTCACGACCGGAGCCGGGGCCGCGGATGACCACGCCCGCGGTCTTCATGCCGTGCTCCACCGCCTTGCGGGTGGCGTCTTCCGCCACGAGCTGCGCCGCGAACGGCGTGCTCTTGCGGGAGCCCTTGAAGCCCTTCACGCCAGCGCTCGACCAGGCGACGGTGTTGCCCGCCATGTCGGTGATGGTGACGATGGTGTTGTTGAAGGTGCTCTGGATATGCACCACGCCCACCGGCACGTTCTTCTTCGCGCGCTTGGCCTTCTTGCCAGTTTCTTCTTTCTTCGCCATGTGAGCCTCCTCCTACTTGGTCGCGACCTTCTTGCCGGCGATGGTACGACGCGGTCCCTTACGGGTACGCGCGTTGGTGTGGGTGCGCTGGCCGCGCGTGGGGAGGCCCCGCTTGTGGCGGGAACCGCGGTAAGCGCCGAGGTCAATCAGGCGCTTGATGTTCATGGCGACTTCCTTACGGAGCTCGCCTTCGACCCGGAACTCACGCTGGATGACCTCGCGGATCCGCGCGATCTCCGTCTCGGAGAGGTCCTGGGTACGGACAGAGCCTTCCACCTGGGCCTTCTCGAGGATGACCTTGGTGTTGGCCCGGCCGATGCCGTAGATGTAGCCGAGTGCGATGTCGATGCGCTTGTTGCGCGGCAGGTCGACGCCTTCGATACGTGCCATGCTTTCCTCCTAGCCCTGACGCTGCTTGTGCTTGGGGGTTTCGCAGATGACACGGACGACGCCGCGCCGCTTGATCACGCGGCACTTGTCGCAAATGACCTTGACTGAGGCCTTTACCTTCACGATTGCTCCTCGCCGGCGGGATGCCGGTTCAACGGACAGGATGAAGCGGCTCGCGCCGCGTTGTACTTCGAACGTCGCTTTGTCAGCTCAGCCGGGTCAGGATCTCTGGACCGGCCGGGGTGATCGCCACGGTGTGTTCGAAGTGGGCGGAGCGGCTATCGTCCTCGGTCACCACTGTCCACTGGTCACCGAGGATTTTCGTGTCGTCCGTCCCGAGGGTGATCATCGGCTCGATCGCCAACACCATCCCGGGGCGGAGCAGATCGCCGCTCTTCGCCTTGCCGTAGTTCGGGACGCTCGGCGGCTCGTGGAGCTTCCGTCCGATGCCGTGCCCTACCATCTGCGTCACCACCCCGAGCCCCTGGGGCCGCACGAAGCTCTCGATGGCGTGGCCGATGTCCCCCACGCGCCCGCCGACCTTCGCGAGCGCGATGCCCCGGAGCATCGCCGCTTCCGTGGCCGCGACAAGCCGTCGAGCGTCCGCGTCCCCCTCCCCCATCACCACGGTGAACGCGGTGTCGGCGTAGTAGCCGCCGTAGATGAGCCCGAAGTCGAGGGAGACCACGTCTCCGCTCTTGATCTTGCGCTTCCCGGGGATGCCGTGCACGACCTGCTCGTTGATCGAGACGCAGAGCGTGGCCGGGAAGACCGCGCGCCCCACCTTATACCCCTTGAACGCCGGCTTCGCGCCCAGCTCAAGGATGGCCTCCTCGGAGAGGCGATCGAGGTCGAGCGTGGTCATGTCCACCACGAGGCGCTCTCGAAGGCGCGCGACGACCTCCGCGAGCTTCCGGCCCGCCGTGCGCATCACCACGAGCTCCCACGGCTCCTTGATCGGGATCATCGGGACCTACAGCCCCAACGCGCCGAAGATGCGCCCCTGCACGCCTTCGATGCTTCCCACTCCGTCCACGTTGTGGATGGGCGTGCGGTCGCGCAGCTGCTCCAAGCACGGGAAGGTCTGATTGGCGTAGGCCACGAGCCGGTCACGCACCACGTCCTCGGAGTCGTCCTTGCGCTGCACCACCGCCGCCCCGCAGCGACTGCAGGTGCCATCCGTGTTCGGAGGCGCGCTCACCACGTGGTAGGTCGCGCCGCAGTTGGTGCACGTCCGCCGCCCGGTGATCCGGCCGAGGATCAGGTCGTCCGCCACCTGGAGGTTCACCACGGCGTGAAGCCGTCGGCCGGTCGCCCCGAGGTGCCCGATGAGCCAGTACAGCTGCGGCACGGAGCGCGGGAAGCCGTCGAAGAGCACGCCGTTGCCGGCGTCGGCCTCTCCAAGCCGACTCGCCACCAGATCGCACGTGACCAGGTCGGGCACGAGCTGCCCCCGGTCCATGTAGCTCCTCGCGAGCTTCCCGAGGTCGGTGCCCTCGCGCAGGTGCTTCCGGAAGATGTCGCCCGTGGCGACGTGGGGAATGGCCAGACGCGAGGCCAGCGCCGCCGCCTGGGTTCCCTTTCCGGAGCCGGGCGGGCCAAACAGGAGCACGAACATCGACACCTCCTCAGACCTGAGCGGCGTCCGCGATGATCCGCCGGCGGCCGCCCGACATCCCAGGAGCCTGGGGACCCGTGATGCCGTCGTAGTGTTGCGTGAGCATCTGGCCTTCGATCTGGGCCACCGTGTCCAACGAGACGTTGACCACGATGAGCAGCCCCGTTCCGCCGAACGCGAACGGCATCCCGTACATCCGGGTGAGGATGATCGGGAGGACGCACACGCCCGCCATATACAGGGCACCCGCACCGGTGAGCCGGGTGAGGATGTGGTCGATGTACTCGGCCGTCTGCTTCCCGGGACGAATCCCCGGGATGTAGCCGCCATGCTTCTTCAGGTTGTCAGCCACGTCCACCGGGTTGAACACCATCGCGGTGTAGAAGTACGCGAAGAAGACGATCAGGCCCACCTCGCAGTAGTTGTACAACCAGGCTCCAGGCTGCAACGCAGCGCTGATCGCCTGCACCAGCGGAGTGGACGTCTTGGTGAACGTGAGGATCGTGGCCGGAGCCATCAGCACGCTCGACGCGAAGATCGGAGGGATGACCCCCGCCGTGTTGATCTTCAGCGGGAGGTGGCTCTGCTGCGCTCCCTTGGACACCGCCTTCCGACCCACCACGCGCTTGGCGTACTCGATGGGGATGCGGCGTTGCGCCCGCTCAATCCAGACGATGAGCCCAATGACGATGACCATCAGGAAGCCCATGACGGTGAGCTCGAGCAGGTTGTTCTCCCCGTTCTGCACCTTCACGATGCTGCTCTCAACCGCACCCGGAAGCCGGGAGACGATACCCGCCGTGATGATGAGGGAGCTTCCGTTGCCGAGCCCACGCTCACTGATCTGCTCTCCGATCCACATCACGAAGCAGCTTCCCGCCGCCAGCGTGATGGAGGTCATCGCGCGGAACTCGAGGCCTGCGTGCAAAACCACGCTCGCCCCCGTATCGTCCTTCATGGACTCCAACGGGATGGCGACCATCACCACGCCCTGAACGAGCGCGATGACGATGGTCGCATAGCGCGTGTACTGCGTGATGCGGTTCTTGCCCTGCTGACCTTCCTTGGAGATGCGCTCCAACGAAGGGATGGCGACCGTCAATATCTGGATGATGATGCTGGAGGTGATGTAGGGCATGATGCCCAGCACGAACACGCTGAAGTTCCCCAGCGCGCCGCCACTGAACATGTTGTACAGCCCGAACATCGTCTGGCTGTTGGCCTCGATCATCTTCGCCAGCGCGTGACGGTTCACGCCCGGAGCGGGGATGTGTGCTCCGAGACGGAAAACAGCCAGCATCGCCAGGGTGAACACCACCCGGCTCCGCAGGTCCGGCATCCGCCAGATGGTGGAAATCCAGCGGGTCATGCCTACCTCCGGCGGGGAAGGCTAATCGCAGCTTCCCCGAAAGCAAGTGTGTGCGGCCGAAGCCGCACGATCACTCCGCGACCTCGACCGTACCGCCAGCGGCTTCGATCTTGGCACGGGCGCCAGCGGAAACCTTGGCGGCCTTCACCGTGAGCTTCACGGTGAGATCGCCGCCACCGAGCACCTTCACGCCGTCACGACCGACGCGAGAGATGACCCCGGCAGCCTTGAGCGCCGCGGCGTCGACAACGGATCCGTCGGCGAGCCCGTTGAGCTTGCCCACGTTCACCGCCTCGTAGTCCTTGGCGTTGATGTTGTTGAAGCCCACCTTCGGGAGGCGGCGCTGCAACGGCATCTGGCCGCCCTCGAAGCCCCACCGACGGGTGTAGCCCGCACGCGCCTGCTGGCCCTTGGTGCCACGACCCGCCGTCTTGCCGAGGCCGGAGCCCTGGCCGCGACCGATACGGGTACGGTTCGTCTGAGCGCCCTCAACGGGCTTCAGACGGCTCAGTTCATCCGCCATTGGAAACCTCCTCGACCTCGATGAGGTGCATCACCGACTTCACCATCCCACGCACGCTCGGAGTGTTCTCGAGCAGCCGGGAACCACCGATCTTGCGCAGGCCGAGACCCTTGAGGGTCGAGCGCTGCCGATCGTCGCACCCGATCGAAGACCGGGTGAGCGTCACCTTCAGGCGGGTCATACGTTCTCCTTCGCGTCCTTCGCCCACACGCGGTGGCCGAGGTCGTAGTTGCCGATGACGTCCTCAACGGACAGGCCGCGGCGCGCCGCGACCATCGCCGGAGACTCGACCGTCTTGAGCGCGGCCACCGTCGCCTTCGCGACGTTGTACGGGTTCGAGCTGCCGAGGCTCTTGGTCAGGACGTTGTGGTAGCCAGCCGCGTCGAGCAGGGCGCGCACGACCGGACCGGCGATGACGCCCGTACCGGGATTCGCCGGACGGAGCAGCACCTTGCCCGCACCGAACCGCCCCTGGATCACGTGCGGCACGGTGCCGTCGACGACCGGGACATCGAACATGGTGCGGCGCGCACGCTCAGTGGCCTTGCGCACGGCTTCGGGAACCTCGTTCGCCTTGCCCTGCCCGATGCCGATCCGACCGTCGCCGTTGCCCACCACCACCAGGGCGGCGAACGAGAACCGGCGACCGCCCTTCACGACCTTCGCGACGCGGTTGACGTAGATGTTCTTCTCGATGAGCTGCGCGTCTTCCGCGGGCTTGCGAGGAGCGCTCTTCTTGTTGCCAGACGGCATGGACATGGAAGCTCCGCGGCGCCCGGAGGCGCCGACGAGTAAGGGCTAGAAGTCGAGGCCGCCTTCGCGAGCCCCGTCCGCCAGGGCCTTCACGCGGCCGTGGTAGAGGAACCCGTTACGATCGAAGACCACCTGGTTGATGTTCGCGGCCTTGGCCTTCTCGGCGAGCAGGCCGCCCACGGCGCGCGCGGCGTCGATGTTGCCACCGTGCCCCTCGCGGCCCTTGAGCTCCGCAGACAAGGTAGACGCAGACGCGAGGGTGACCCCCGTCTCGTCATCAATGACCTGCGCGTAGATGTGGCTGGCCGAACGGTAGACGGAGAGCCGCGGACGCTCCGGCGTGCCGCTGACGCGACCCCGGATGCGAACCTTGCGGCGCTCACGTGCAGCGATCTGATGTTCACGATTGGACATGAGCTCTCCCTACTTCTTCGCGGTCTTGCCGGCCTTGAGCTTGATGTGCTCGCCTTCGTTCCGGATCCCCTTCCCCTTGTAGGAGTCGGGCGGACGGAGGCCGCGGAGCTTGGCGGCGGTCTCGCCGACGAGCTGACGATCCGCGCCCTTCACCACCAACGTGGTCGCTTTGTCGACCTCGATGGTGATGCCGGCGGGGAACGGGAACTCCACAGGGTGAGAGTACCCGAGGGCGAGCGTGAGGCTCTTGCCCTTGATCTCACCCTTGAAGCCGACACCGAGGATGGTGAGGCGACGCTCGTAGCCCTTCGTCACGCCCGTCACCATGTTGGCGAGGAGCGCGCGGGTGAGGCCATGATTCGAACGAGACTGACGCTCTTCGTTCTCGCGAACGACAGCGACCGAACCGGTCTCCTGCACGATCCTGACCCCAGTCGCGAGCTTCTGGGTGAGTTCACCCTTCGGGCCCTTGACCTTGAACTCGGCGGCGCCCGTCGTGACCGTGACCCCAGCGGGGACGGCAATGGGCAGCTTTCCAACGCGCGACATGGAAGCTCCTACCAGACGTAGCAGATGACCTCACCGCCAACGCCAGCCGCGCGGGCCGCCTTGTCGGTGAGCACGCCGCGAGGCGTGGTGAGGATGGCAACGCCGAGGCCGTTGCGAACGCGAGGGAGCTCGTCCTTACCGACGTAATGACGCCGGCTCGGGCTCGACACGCGCTGGAGGCCCTGGATGACCCCCGACTTGCCATCGGCATATTTGAGGAAGACCTTCACGCTCGGACGAGTCGCGTCGGCTTGGTCGATGTAGCCCTCGATGAAGCCCTCAGTCTTGAGGATCTTCACGATCTCGAGCTTCATCTTGGAGCGGGGAACGACAACCGACGCGTGGCGCGCCGAGAGGCCGTTGCGGATGCGCGTGAGCAGGTCCGCGATGGGATCGGTAGTCACCATGGGGACCTCCTACCAGCTCGCCTTCATCACGCCGGGGATCTCGCCCGCAAGGGCGTGATTCCGGAAGCAGATGCGGCACATGTTGAAGTTGCGGAGGAACGCACGAGGCCGGCCACACAGGGGGCACCGGTTGTACTTGCGCGAGGAGAACTTCGCCGGGCGGGCAGCCTTGGCGACCATAGACTTCTTGGCCATCTTGCCCCCTACTGCCGGAACGGGAGACCAAGGTGCTGCAGCAGCGCCTTGCCCTCCGCGTCGGTATTCGCGGTGGTGACGAAGGAGATGTTCATCCCGGTGACCTTCGACACGCGGTCGTAGTTGATCTCCGGGAAGATGATCTGCTCGGTGATACCGAGCGAGTAGTTCCCGCGGCCGTCGAACGCCCGCGGGTTGATCCCGCGGAAGTCGCGAACGCGGGGAAGCGCGATGTGGATCAACCGATCCAGGAACTCCCACATCCGACGGCCACGCAGGGTGACCCGCGCGCCGATGGGAATGCCAGCACGAAGCTTGAAGTTCGCGATCGCCTTGCGGGCGCGGCGAATCTGCGGCTTCTGGCCGGTGATCAAGGAGAGCTCTTCCGCGGCGGTCTCGAGGACCTTCACGTTCTGAGTGGCTTCCTTGATGGAGGTGTTGAGCACGATCTTCTCGAGCCGCGGCACCTGCATCACGTTCGTGTACCCGAACTCCTTCTGGAGCGCGGGCATCGTCGCGGTGTGGTACAGCTCGTTGGAGCGGAGCGCCATGGACTACCCCTTCGCCTGGTCGAGGTTGGACCCGGTCTTCTTATCAACGCGCACCTTGGTGCCGTCGTCCTGGGTCTTGAGGCCGACCTTCACGCGACGCTTCTCGTCCGCGTTCCAGATGGCCACGTTCGAAACGTGGATCGGGCGTTCCTTCTCGATGATGCGCCCAGCCTGATCGCCCTGCGCCTTCACGTGGCGCTTTTGGAGCGCAACGCCCTCGACGACCACCCGGCCGTCTTCGGGGATGACGCGCACGACCTTGCCGACGCGCCCCTTGAACTTGCCCGCGATGACCACGACGGTATCGTCGCGGTGGATCTTGAACTTGATCTTCATGGCCGCCTCACAGCACTTCGGGAGCGAGGGCCACGATCTTCATATAGGCCTTGCTGCGGAGCTCACGCGCCACGGGGCCAAAGATGCGGGTGCCGACGGGCTCGCCTTTGTTGTCGATGAGAACGGCAGAGTTGTTGTCGAAGCGGATGTAGGACCCGTCCGCGCGACGAACCTCTTTCGAGGTCCGAACGATCACGGCCTTCGCCACTTCGCCCTTCTTCACCTTGCCGTTGGGGATCGCTTCCTGCACGGCAACGACGATCACGTCACCGAGGGAGGCATACTTCCGCTTGCTCCCACCGATGACCTTGATGCACATCACCTTGCGGGCGCCGGAGTTATCCGCGACGTCCAGCGTGCTCTGCATCTGGATCACGAGGCACCTCCCACGGGGCGGCGCTCCACGACCACCCAGCGCTTGGTGCGGCTGAGCGGACGGGATTCCTCGATCACCACGAAGTCGTCGACCTTGCAGTCGTTCGCTTCATCGTGAGCCTTGTACTTCTTGCTCGACTTCACGTACTTGCGGTACGTGGCGTGCTTGTGGGTGCGCTCGACCTCGACAACGATCGTCTTGTCCATTTTGTCGGACACGACGCGACCGAGCAAGGTGCGACGACCACGCGACGCAGCGCTGGCAACCTCGTTGGTTCCCTCGGCAGCCATGAATCACCTGGTTGGTGGTTGAGTACGCCCGCGGGTCTCCACGTTCCGTGGACTACAGCGGGTTGGGGGTCGCGAACGACCCCCGGAAAGGAGACGCGGAGTTAGTCCGCGGCCGTGTTGCTGTCAAGCACATTCTTCAGGAAGCCGGCGCCGGCCTCCGGCGCTGCGCCCATGGCCGTCGGCTTGAAGGAGCCGAGATGCTGGGAACGAAGCGCACCGTTGTCGAGACCGCCGTCCAGCTCACGCCGACGGATCTCCGTCTGGGCGCGGGCAATGGCCTTGCGAGCCTTGCCGAGCAGGCTGTTGTTCTCGAGCTTGCCCGTCGCGTGCCGCAGCTGGTGGGCCGCAAGCTCGCGCTGCGCGTTGAGCTCGTGGTGCACGAGCTGCTCGTCCGACAGAGCGGACAGATCGATCTTGGTGCTCATCCGACGTGCTCCTCCCGCTTGATGAAGCGGGTGCCCAGGGGCAGCTTGTGGCTCGCGAGGCGGAACGCCTCGCGGGCGATCTCCTCGGAAACGCCTTCGATTTCGTAGAGCACGGTGCCGGGCTTGACCACGGCTACCCAGAACTCCACGTTGCCCTTTCCAGTACCCTGCCGAGTCTCGGCAGGCTTCTTGGTGACGGGCTTGTGGGGATAGACCCGGATCCAGATCTTCCCGCCACGCTTCACGTAGCGAGTGAGGGCGATACGGCCCGCCTCGATCTGGCGCGCCGTGAGGCGCCCCGGGTCCGTCGACTGAAGTCCGTACTCGCCGTAGGAGACGTCCCCGCCACGATAGGCGAGGCCACTGCTACGGCCCTTCTGGACCTTGCGGAATTTGACGCGCTTGGGGGAAAGCATGGAGGGGGCCTCTCAGAGCGAGCGGTCTTCGTCACCGGGCGTGATTTCGCCCTTGTAGATCCACACCTTGACGCCGATGACGCCATAGGTGGTCTTGGCTTCAGCCAGGCCGTAGTCCACGTCGGCCCGGAGGGTGTGCAGAGGCACCCGGCCGTCGCGGTACCACTCGGTCCGGCTCATCTCCGAACCGCCGAGGCGGCCGGCACACATAACCTTGATGCCCTTCGCCCCGGCCTTCCGGGACTGGGTCATGCCCTTCTTCATCGCACGGCGGAAGCTCACGCGCTTCTCAAGCTGCGCAGCGATGTTCTCCGCCACCAGAAGAGCGTCGGTGTCGACCTTGCGGACTTCCATCACGTTCAGGAAGATTTCGGTCTTCACGAGCTTCTGGAGGTCCGCGCGGAGCTGGTCGAGCCCCTTGGCGCGCTTGTCGATCACCATGCCGGGCTTGGCGGCATGAATGAAGACCTTGGCCTTGTTGGCCGCCCGCTCGATGCGGATCTTGGAGATGCCCGCGACGAAGAGCTTCTCCTTGAGGTACCGCCGGATCTTGATGTCTTCGTGGAGGAAGCGCTGGTAATCGCGCTCCGCGTACCACTTGGACTCCCAAGGGCGGGTGATGCCGACGCGGAAGCCGATGGGATTGACCTTCTGGCCCATGTTCTAGGACTCCTCGCCGACGACGACGGTGATGTGGGAGGTCTTCTTGACGATGGGGGTCGCGCGGCCCTGGGCGCGCGGCCGGAACCGCCGGAGCCCGGCAGCCTGGCCGACTTCGATGCGCTTGATGATCAGCGCGTCAATGTCGAGCTCCTTGTTCGCCAACTTCGCCGACTGCTCGGCATTGGCGATCGCGGACTCCACCAGCTTGGCAATGAGCGGCGCCGACTTCTTGTCGAGGAAGCGAAGGGCTTCCACGGCTTCACCGGCGGGGCGACCCCGAACGGCGTCGGCGACGAGCCGCGCCTTGCGGGCGCTGACCCGGGCGAAGCGGAGATGAGCGGTGGCGTCCATCACTTCACCTTGGTCTTGCGGTCAGCGGCGTGCCCGTAGAAGGTCCGCGTGTGGGCGAACTCTCCGAGCTTGTGGCCGACCATGTTCTCGGAGACGTACACCGGTACGAACTTCTTTCCGTTGTGCACGGCGAAGGTCAGACCGATGAAGTCGGGCAGGATGGTGGAGCGGCGGCTCCAGGTCTTGATGACGCGATTCGCACCACCCCCCGCCACTCGAGCCGCATTGGCCTTGGCGAAGATGTGCTGGTCGACGAACGGACCCTTCTTGACTGAACGTGCCATGTCGGGCGGCTCCTAGCGGCGACGCTTGACGATGAAGCGGTTGGTGGGCTTCTTCTTCGAACGGGTTTTGTACCCCTTCGTCGGCTTGCCCCAGGGAGTGACCGGGTGACGACCGCCTTTGGTGCGGCCCTCACCACCGCCATGCGGGTGGTCGATAGGATTCATTGCAGTTCCACGAACGAACGGACGCCAGCCAAGCCAGCGGGCACGACCCGCCTTCCCGAGCCGCTCGTTCTCGTGATCGAGGTTGCCGACCTGGCCGATGGTGACCCGGCATTCGGCAAGAATCTGACGAAGCTCGCCGCTGGGGAGCCGAAGGAGGACGTACTTGCCTTCCTTCGCCATCACCTGCGCGTAGCTCCCGGCGCTGCGGCAGATCTGCCCGCCACGACCGATCTTCAACTCGACGTTGTGGACGAACGTGCCGAGCGGGACGTGCGACAGCGTCAGGGAGTTGCCCGGGACGATGTCCGCCGTCTGCGAGGCGACGATGGTGTCGCCAACGTTCAGGCCAACCGGCGCCAGGATGTAGCGCTTCTCGCCGTCCACATAGTGGAGCAACGCGATGCGGGCGGTGCGGTTCGGATCGTACTCGATGGTCGCGACCTTGGCCGGCACGTCGAGCTTGTTCCGCTTGAAGTCGATGATTCGATAGGCGCGCTTGTGCCCGCCGCCCATGCGGCGCTGCGTCATGCGGCCGGTGTTGTTGCGCCCACCGGTCCGCTTGAGCGGAGCCGTGAGCGAACGCTCCGGGCGGTCCGTCGTGACTTCGGCGAAGTCCGACGCAACCTGGAAGCGGGTGCCCGGGGTAACCGGACGGAATCGACGGATACCCATCTCAGGCCTCGAAGAAGTTGATGGAGTGGCCGGAAGCGAGCTTCACGTACGCCTTCTTCCAGTTGGACCGCTTGCCGTAGAAGCGGCCGAAGCGGCGGAACTTCCCGCGGACGCGGACGGTGCGCACATCCTCGACCTTCACCGAGAAGAACGACTCCACGGCCGCCTTGATCTCGTGCTTGTTCGCGTTCTCGCCAACCTGGAACACGTAGGTGTTCTGGGTGGCTTCGGCGATGGCCGAACGCTCAGTCACGAGCGGACGCAGGATGATTTCGTGAATCTCAGCCATTGGCCACCTCGAGACGCGAGACGATCGCGCCGATCGCGTCCTGAGCGACGACGAGGTTCTTGTGGCGGAGCACGTCGTAGACGTTGAGCCCCTCCACCGGCAGAACCGTCACGCCGGGGATGTTGCGCGCAGCCAGCGCCACCGCGTCGTCCGCCTTGGGGAGGACGACGAGCAGGCTCTGGAACCCGAAGGTCTTCATGAAGGCCCGGAAGTGCCGGGTCTTCGCCTCGGGGAGGGTCAGCTGGTCGAGAACGACCAGCGCGGCCTCACCGGTGCGACGGCTGAGCGCGCTCTTCAGCGCGGCCCGACGGACCTTCTTGTTGATCTGGAAGGCGTGACTGCGGGGCTGCGGCCCGAAGACCGAGCCGCCACCGCGCCAGTGCGGAGCGCGAGTCGAGCCCTGACGAGCGCGACCGGTGCCCTTCTGGCGCCACGGCTTCTTGCCACCGCCCGCGACCATCGCGCGCTGCTTGGTGGCGTGGGTGCCCTGCCGGCGAGCCGCCAGCTGAGCCCGGACGACGAGGTGGAACAAGTGTTCCTTGACCTCGACTCCGAAGACCGCATCGGAGAGCTCGGCAGTACCGACCTTCTCCTTCGCGAGGTTGTAAACATCGACCTTGGCCATTGAATTCCTCTTGGGGCCTAGGAGAGCTTGATCTCGACGTGCACACCCGCGCTGAGGTCGAGCTTCATGAGCGCGTCCACAGTCGCCTGGGTGGGCTCGAGGATGTCGAGCATACGGTGGTGAGTGCGGCGCTCGAACTGCTCACGCGACTTCTTGTCGACGTGCGGAGAACGAAGAACCGTCCAGCGCGAGATCGTCGTCGGCAGCGGCAGAGGCCCGCGGATGCTGACGCCGGTACGCTTGGCGGTGTCCACGATCTCACGCGCCGACTTGTCGAGCAGCTTGTGGTCGTACGCCTTGAGGCGGATTCGGATGCGATTGGCGGAGGCCATTGCTTGCTCCTACTTGATGATCTCGGCGACCACACCGGCGCCGACGGTCTTGCCACCCTCGCGAATGGCGAAGCGCAGCGCCTTCTCCATCGCGATGGGGGTGATGAGCTCGATGCTCATCTCCACACGGTCACCCGGCATGACCATCTC
>CAIXRH010000015.1 GCA_903921785.1 uncultured Pseudomonadota bacterium | reverse complement strand
GGATCGAAGGCATCTTTACCTCAGATGCGGCCGTAATCCGGTTCCCAGCGATTGTCTAGGTTGTTTCACGATCTTCTTCAGGCTCAGGCCGTATCACCCAGCCGTCAGCTGCTTGACCGCCTCCACCCACCGCGGGTGGGTGTTCACGCATGGCGCCACCCTCAACTCCTCTCCGCCCTTCGCGATGAAGTGTTCGCGGGCGCCCATGCCGATCTCCTCGAGCGTCTCCAAGCAGTCGGCCACGAACGCCGGGGTGAGCACCACCACTCGCTTCACGCCCTCCGCCGCGAGCTTGTCCAGCGTGGCGAGCGTGCTCGGGCCGATCCAGGTCGCCGGGCCGAGGCGGCTTTGGAAGCAGACGATCGGCTCGCCCTCCACGCCGAGGCGGGATGCGACCCGCCGCGCTGTCTCCACGCACTGGGCGCGGTAGCAGAACGGGGAGGGAGCCTGGGCCCGACAGCACGCGCCGGCGGAGTCATGGCGCTCACACGCCGCCTTCGCCTGACTCTCCGGCAACCCGTGAAACGAGAAGACGATGCGGTCCGGGCGGGTCTCCGCGATCGTCGGCTTCGCGGCCGCGGCCACGGCGTCGAGGAACCCAGCGTCGCTCCAGAACGGGGGGATCACCCGGATCGCGGGCACCTTCGGCCGGCCGGCGAGGGCTTGCCCGATCCCGTCCATCACGCTGCCGGAGGTGGCGGCCGCATACTGGGGGAAAAGCGGGAGGACGACGATCTCGTCCACCTCGCCGAGCTTGTCGATCGCCTCGGCGAACGTGGGCCTTCCATAGCGGGTGGCGTACACGCCGCCGATCGCTGCCGCCAGCGCTTCGCCGTGGACCGTGAGGGGAGAGCCAGCCGGCGTCCACACCTTGCGGTAGGCCGCCGCGCTCTTCGGTGCCCGGAGCGGCGCGATGAAGCCGTACACCAGCGGAATCCGCACGAACGCCGGCATCCCCAGGATCCGCGGATCGGAGAGGAACCGCTGAAGGTACGCCCGGACCGCACCTGTCGTGGGCGCTTCAGGCGAGCCGATGTTCGCGAGGAGGACGCCGCGCTTCACCCTGCCACGGCCTCCGCGGCCACCCGCACGAGCTTCGCGAGGTCCTCCGCCGAGTGTTGCCCGCAGAGGAACCCGACCTCGAACGCGGAAGGCGGCATGTAGATCCCCGCTTCCAGCCACGCCGCGAAGATCCGGCCGTAGACCGGCTTCATCGAGGGGTGCAGCGCGGTGTCGGTGCGGGGCGGCGGGCCGTCGCCGAGCCACGGCCACACGATCGCGCCCTGGCGGACCCACTGCACGCCGCCCTTGTCGAGCGCGTCGAACGTGCGGCCGAGCTGCGCGAGGTGGGCGTAGGTGTCCCCGCGGGCAAGGATCTCCAGGGTCTTGTTGCCAGCCGCGAGCGCCACCGGATTCCCGCCCATGGTGCCCGCCTGATACACCGGGCCCTCCGGCGCGAGCTGATCGAGCACCTTGTGGTTGCCGACGACGGCGGCCACAGGGAGGCCACCGCCGACGATCTTCCCGAGGCTGTGGAGATCGGGCTCCAGGCCGACGACGCGGTCGTAGCCGTGGTAGCCGAAGCGGAAGCCGGTGATCACCTCGTCGAGGATGAACAGGGCGCCGTACTCCCGACAGAGCGCCTGCAGCCGCTTGAGCCACGCGGGCCGCTGCACGAGCAGGCCGTTGTTGGCCGGCAGGCCCTCCACGATCGCGGCGGCGAGCTCGTGGCCGTGGTCGCGGAACGCCGCCTCCAACGCGGCGTCGTCGTCCAGGGGCACGACCAGGGTGTCGGCGGCGGCGCTCGTCGGCACGCCGGCGCTGTCGCCGATGCCGAAGCTCACGAGGCCCGAGCCGGCCTTCACGAGCATCGCGTCCGCGCAGCCATGGTAGCAGCCGCCAAACTTGAGGATCTTGGCCCGGCCGGTGTGGCCGCGAGCGAGGCGCAGGGCGGTCATCACCGCCTCCGAGCCGGTCACCATCAACCGTACGCGGTCGTGCCGCGGGTAGGCCTGGAGGATGCGCTCGCCGAGCTCCACCTCGGCGCGGGTGGTGGTGCCGAACGCGAGCCCGTCCGCCGCCGCCTTCTGCACGGCCTCGACCACCTCGGGGTGGGCGTGACCGAGGATGAGCGGGCCCCAGGCGAGGCAGAAGTCCGTCCAACGTTCGCCGTCCTCCCCGACGAGCGTGGCGCCTTCGCCGCGCGCGACGTATCGCGGCGTCCCACCTACACTCTTGAACGCGCGGACGGGGCTGGAGACGCCCCCGGGCAGCACGCGCCGGGCGCGTTCGAACAGCTCTTCATGCGTCGACATGGACTTCTTCTCCGATGCGAGGACCGAGGGGGGAGGCGGGGGAGGGGTCGGCGCCAGCGATGACCGCGTCGAGCGCGGCAGTGCCGGAGGCGAGGCCGGTGCCGGCGCGGAGGGTGGCGCCCCGGCCCGTGTCGAGCACGAAGGCCCAGTCTTCACCGGACACCCACGCGCCGAAGGGGATCGTGCAGCCGCCGCCGAGCCGGGCGAGCCACTGGCGCTCCTGGGTGACCGCGGCCTGGGTGGGTCCGTCGTGCAGGGTCCCGATGCGGGCGCGCGCCGTCGCGTCGGAGAGACGACACTGAACCGCGAGCGAGCCCTGGCCGGGCGCGCACGGCCAGGCATGGAGATCGAGGCGGAGGAGGCGCACCCCGGTGAGGTCCACCTCGCCACCGGCCACGAAGGCGCCCAGGCGGCGGAGGCCCGCCTCGGCGAGCACGATGGCGTCGAACTTGCCGGCCTTCAGCCGCTCCACGCGGGTGGTGACGTTGCCGCGGAGCGGCACCACGTCCAGCCCCCGGCCCCACGCGCGCAGGAGGGTCTGGCGACGGGCGGAGGTGGAGCCCACGCGGGCGCCGGGGCGGAGGGGGAGCGCGCCCTCGTCGTCCCAGGCGTCCGCGCGGACGAGGAGGATGTCGTTCGGCAGCTCACGTGGGGGCGTGGCGGCGAGGGTGAGGCCGGCGGCGTCTTCGACGGGAACGTCCTTCAGCGAGTGCACCGCCAGGTCGATCGTCCCGCCACGAAGCGCACTCTCGAGCGCTTCGGTGAAGAAGCCCTTGGCCAGGGGACCGACCAGCGGGGCGTCGACGATGCGGTCGCCTTCGGTGTCGATGCCCACCAGCACCACGTCCGGCCCGAGGGCGCGGGCGACCATGCCGCTCTGGGTGAGCGCGAGGCGGCTCTGTCGGGTACCCAACTTCATGACACGGTCTCCTTGAGGGCCCCGAGGACCTCGTGACTGTAACGGCGAACCACGGTCTGCGTGGCGTGGAGGACACGCTTGCGGGTGGGGGCGTCGAGGCCCTCCATCGCTGGCGCGAGGAGCGATTCGACCCGCTCGTAGACGAAGGCGTCGCGGAGGGACTGCACGCGCGCCAGCACGTGCTGGGAAGCGTGCAGGCGGGTGCGGGTGTGCCAGTGGCTCACCGCGTCGTGGACCAGCGCCTCGGCGCGGGCACGGGCTTCGTCCGACAAACGAAGGCCGAAGCCGGAGAGCAGGGCGTCGAGGTCCAAGCTTGGTCCGGCGACCTGCCCAGGGCGGCCGAGGTCCACGACCGCGCGCGCGGTGGGGGGCGGCATGAACCAGGGGGACGGCGCAGCGGTGCAGACGACGTAGGCCGCGTGTCCGGCCGCCGCCGCGTCGCCGAGGGGGCCAGCGCCGTCCTTGGGCGACCGGTTGTACACCGCGGGAGGAGTGAACCCGGCGCGTTCGAGGCTGGCCATCACCTGATGGCCGATCTTCCCGGCGCCGACCACGCCCACCTTGGTGTCGGGCTTGATCCCGCTCTTGAGCAGCGTGTCCACGGCGAGGTGGCCCATCCCCCGACCCGGTCGCACCACGCCGGCGCGTCGCGCTTCGTTGCCCAGGTCGATGACCGAGCGCCACGCCGCCTGCAGGTCCGAGCACACCCGGTTCTGGAGCGCCGCGGCCTGGAACCCGTCGTTGACCTGCCCGCCCACGTCGGCCTCGCCCTCGACGAAGCTGTCCAGGCCGATGCTGACGCGGAACAGGTAGCGGAGCGCTTCGTCGCCGACCTTCACCTCCGGGTAGGCGTTGGATCCTTCGGCGAGCAGGCGCGAGACCAGCCGGGCTTGAAGCAGGGCGCCGGCCCATGCGGGGTCATCCGCCGAGAGGAGCCACAACGAACGGGCGCAGGTGTGGACCTCCACGAGCCCCCGGAGGCCCTGGTTGGTCAGGCCGGCCCAGTCCGCTTCGGAGAGCGGCGCGGCGGCGACGTCGCGGAGGCTGGTGGGGATGTCGCGCCACGAGAGGCCGAGGGCGGCGAGGTGCGACGAGCGACGCGCGGTCATGCGGCCTCCAAGGCGGCGCGGGCCGCGTCCTGCCCGGAGCGGGCGGCGTCTTCCATGGCGCCGCTGCCGTCCCAGGCGCCGGCGAGCCGAAGCCCGGTGGGGAGGGCGGCGTGGACCCTGGCGCGCAGGGCGGCGTGCCCCGGCGCCGGGACGGCGACCGCGTAGGGGTGGCGCACCAACGTGAGGGTGTCGAGGGTCATGGCCTTGCCGGTGAGCGTCTGGTGCTCGGCGAGGATGCGGCGGCGGACCTCCGCTTCGGACAGCTCCACCGCGACCGGCTCGCGGGTGCCGCCGAGCAGGGTGGCGCCGCCGCGGGCGCCGGCTGGCACCCGGTCGGGGAAGAGGTCGGAGGTGAAGAGCATGCCGAGCACCGGGGCCTTCTCCACCTTGGAGGCGAGGTAGCCGAAGCCGACGGGGAAGGCACAGTCGCGGCTCGTCCAGTGGGCGCCGAGGATGGGGCTGTACTCGATGCCGGCGAGCGCGGCCGCCGCGTTCGGCGCCACCTCCTCCAGCAGCGGCGCGGCGCGCCACGCGGGCAGCGCCACGATGACGCGGTCCGCGCGCAGCTCGCCCGACGAGGTCGCCACCACCCATTCATCGCCTTCGCGGCGGATCGAATCGGCGGTGGCGCGGAGCCGCTGTCCGCCGAGCTGCTGCTCGGCACGTTCGCCGATGCGCCCGAGGCCGCCCTTCACCGTCCACGTGCCGCCGGGGAGGGGGCTCGGCTCGGCCTTCCTGCGCGCGGCCATCGCCGCGGAGAACGCCGTCCCGTGCGCCTTCACCGCCGCAGCGACCGCCGGGAACGCCGACGCCATCTCCACCTCTTCGGGGAGCGAGGCCCAGATTCCGGTGACCATCGCGCCGACCACCTCGTCGGCGACACGCTCGCCGATGCGCGCGGCGACCCACTCCCGGATGGAGGCGTCGTCTGCGGTGTTCGCGCGCGCGAACAACCCCCGGACAAGCGCGAAGACTTCCCCGAGACCGAGCGCGCCCGCGTTGGCCTTGAGCTTGCCGTTACGCCGCAGGAAGCGGGCCTTGGCGGCGGACCCGAGCGGCACCACGTCGTCCCGGAGGCCGAGCGCGGTGATGAGCGCGAGCAGGCTCGGGCAGCGGGCGGTGAACGTGTGGGGACCGGTCTCGATGCGCCAGCCCGGCGCCGGCTCCGCGGTGCGGGCGGTGCCGCCGAGCGGCCCGGGGTCCACGAGGGTCACCTCGGCGCCGCCCGCGCGTGCGTGCACCGCCGCCGAGAGCCCCGCGAGGCCCCCGCCCACGATGACGACGCGCGTGCTCATGCGGTCTCCGAGTACCGACGCTGGCCGTCGTCCACTTCGAGGTAACGGTCGAAGATGGCGCAGACATTGCGAATGAAGAACCGGCCGAGCTCGGTCACCTGCACGTGACCGGGCGTGTGCACGACGAGGGCGTCGGCCTCCAGCGGCGCCAGCTTGTCCAGCTCGGCGGCGAGGGCCGTTTCGTCGCCCTCGGTGAGGTCCACGGCGAAGTTGCAGAAGAGCTCCATGATCACCCGGCGGCGGCGCTGGTCATCGTCGCTGAGGACAAAGCCGCGTTCGGTGGGGAAGCGGCCGGCGGCGATCTCCTCGTGCCAGCGGTCGCGGTCCTTGAGGTCCTGGGCGTACACGCCGCCGAAGAAGCCGATGGAGCTCACGCCCATGCCGATGAGGTCCAGGCCACCGTGGGTGGTGTAGCCCTCGAAGTTGCGCTGCAGACTGCCTTCTTCGTAGGCGGTGGCCAGGCTGTCGCCGGGGAGGGCGAAGTGGTCCATGCCGATCTCCACGTAGCCGGCCGCGCCGAGCTTCTCTCGGGCGATCTTCCACATGCGGGTGCGGCCCTCGCTGTCCGGCCGGGGGAACCGGTCGATGAGCTTCTGCGCGGGCTTCAGCCAGGGCACATGGGCGTACTGGAACAGGGCGATGCGGGTGGGGCGGAGGCCGGCCACCGCGTCGATCGTGGCGGAGAACGTCTCGTCCGTCTGATTCGGGAGGCCGTACACCAGGTCGACGCCAAGCTGCGGGAGGCCCACGCGGCGCAGCGTCGCGACGACCTCCTCGACCTTGGAGAACGGCTGAGGCCGATTCACCGCCGCGAGCACACCGTCGTCGACGTCCTGTACGCCGAGGTTCACGCGGGTGAACCCGCAAGCGGCGAGGTTCTCGAGGTCCACGTCGGTGACGGTGCGGGGGTCCACCTCGATGGCCAGCTCCGCGCCGGGCTCCACCGGCCAGAGGGCGCGGAGCCCGTCCACGAGGCGACGGATCGAGGCGGGCTTGAGGAAGGTCGGCGTGCCGCCGCCCATGGCGAGCTGGCCGAGGGTGCGGCCGGGCTGCATCGGGGCGTGCCAGAGGGCCGCTTCGGCGAGCAGGTCGTCGACGTAGACCTCGCCGATGTCGCGGTTGCCGTGGATCTCCACGTGGCAGCCGCAGTAGTGGCAGCGGCGCACGCAGAACGGCACGTGGATGTAGATCGACACCGGCCCGGTGCCACGCGCGATGCCCGCCGCGATCTCCTCTTGGGAGATCGCCTTGAATTGCGGTGCGGTGGGGTAGGAGGTGTAGCGCGGCGCGCGGGTGCGGTACCGCGCGACCATGGCCGGGTCGGGGGTGACGGTGGGGGCGAGCGTCATTCGAGGCTCCGGACGGCCTGGACGAAGGTGCCGACCGCCTCAGGAGGGGTGGCGGGCAATAGACCATGGCCGAGGTTGTAGATGTGGTTCGCCGCGCCGCCGGTCGCGGCGTGGATCGCGGCCACGCCGGCACGGATCGCGTCGTCGCCCTCGAGCAGGGTCTCGGGCGCGAGGTTGCCCTGCGTGGTGACGCCGGGGAGGGCGGCGCGCACCGCGGCGAGGGAGGTGGTCGCGTCGACGGAGACCGCGGGGTAGCCGAGACTGCCGAGCGACGTGATGCGGTCGCCAGCGCCGCGGAGGAAAAGCATACCGGGTACACCGGCATCTTCGAGGCGCTCGGAGATGTGGCGCAGGCCGGGGGCCACGAAGCGAAGGTACCGCTCGGCGTCGAGCTGGCCGGCCCAGGTGTCGAACACCTGCACGGCGTCGGCGCCGGCTTTGGCCTGGGCGATCAGGTGGTCGGCGACGGCGTCCGCGAGGCGGGCGAGCACCCGCTGGGCGCGCTCCGGCTCGGACTCCAGCGACGCGAGCGCGTTCGGGAAGCCGCCGCCTTGCCCCTCCACCATGTAGCAGTACAGGGTCCACGGGGCGCCGGCGAAGCCGAGGAGCGCGTGGGTGGGGGCGGCGGCGCGGAGCTGGGCCACGGCCTCGTAGACAAAGCCGAGACGATCGCCGAGCCCATCCCACTGGAGCGAGGCCTCGTCCGCGTCGGTGCGCAGCGGGCGCGCGAAGGCCGGACCATCGCCCGGGGTGAAGGAGAGGCCGAGGCCCAGCGCGTCCGGGACCACGAGGATGTCCGAGAAGACGATGGTCGCGTCGAGGTCGAAGCGGCGGAGGGGCTGGAGCGCGGCCTCGGTGCAGAGCGCGGGGGCGTGCACCAGCTCCATGAAGGTGTTCTCCTTCCGCAAGGCCCGGTATTCGGGGAGGAAGCGGCCGGCCTGGCGCATGAGCCACACGGGGTGACCGCCGGGGCCGGGCGAGCCGGTGAGGGCGGCGAGGAAGCGGGAGCGGCCGGAGGGGGTGTGCATGATTCCCCCGTACCTTCTCCCCCGGGCGGGGGAGTCAGCGGCGAGTCCTCACACCTTGAACGCTTCGTCAACGGGGGGCTGTTGACATTCGCCCACGCGCTAACGGGGAGGCGTGCCCCGGATGCCGCTCCTCCTCACCCGCGCCGAAGAAGACGCCGCGTCCACCGTCGCGCGGCTCCCACCGGAGTTCGAGGCGGTGATCGCGCCGGCGCTCGCCTACGAGGCGACGGGGAGCGTCGCCGAGCTCCTCGCCGCGGCCCCGTCGCGGCCCACGCTGCTGGTCACCACGCCGCGGAGCGTCCCGGTCGCCGTCGCACTGTCGGTGGGCAGGGAGGTCGTCGCCCTCGCTCCGCGCACCTCCGCGGCACTGGTGGAGGCCGGCGTCACGGTACGCCCGGTCTGCGGGGGCGTGGAGCAGGCGATGGCCACGCTCGACCCGGCCTCGACCCTCCTGCTCACCTCCGACCTCGGCGCGCACACCGCCGCGCGTCGCTGGCCGACGATGGCGGTGCTCGTCACCCATCGTACGGTCGCGCCCGCGTCCCTTCCCGCGCCCGCCGCCGCGCTTCTCGCCTCCGGTACCGCCTTCGCTGTCTTCTTCGCCAGCCCCTCCGCCGTGGAGAATTTCGAGCACCTCGCGCCCGGCGCCGCCGCCCGCGCTGCGGCTCGCTACGTCCATGGCGCCTCCACCGCCGCCGCGCTCACCGCGCTCGGTCTGTCGTCTTCCCCCCTGACCCTTGGAGCCTGAGATGATCCGCAACCGCCGTTACCGCCGTACCGAGTCCCTGCTCAAGCTGTTCACCGAGACGGATGTGCCGATCCGCACGCTCGTCCCCGCGTACTTCATCGTGGAGGGCACCGGGGTGCGTCGGGAGATCCCGGAAGGGAGCGGGCTCTGGCAGCTCTCGCTCGACCAGCTCCGCGAGGAGGGAAAGCGTGCCAAGGGTGGCGGCGCCGAGGCGGTGATGCTCTTCGCGGTCCCCGAGGAGAAGGGCGTGAAGTACGCCACCGCGCGGGACTCGCTCGCCTGCCGCGCGGTGCAGGCGCTCGACGGCCTCGGCCTCGCCCGCATGGCCGACGTCTGCCTCTGTTCCTACACCCCCGACGGCCACTGCGGAATCTGGGACGACGGCGGCCCCCATCGCCATCCGGGCGTCGACAACGACCGCAGTGTCGCGCTCCTCGCCGAGGTCGCCGCCGGCCTCGCCGCCGCCGGCGCTGAGCTGGTCTGCCCGAGTGACATGATGGACGGGCGGGTCGCCGCGATCCGCGCCGCGCTCGACGCCGAGGGCCTCGGGGACACGTTGGTGGTCTCCTACGCGGCCAAGATGGCGTCTGCGATGTACGGTCCGTTCCGTCATGCCGCGGAGAGCGCGCCGAAACACGGCGATCGCCGCGGCTACCAGATGAACGCCGCCAACGGCCGCGAAGCGATGCGGGAGACCGCCGCCGACGTGGAGGAGGGCGCCGACCTCATCATGGTGAAGCCCGCGCTCACCAACCTCGACCTCATCGCCGAGACCCGCCGTCGGTTCGACATCCCGATCATCGCCTACCAGGTGTCCGGGGAGTACGCGATGATCCACGAAGCGGCGCGCGCCGGCCGCATCGACCGCGCCCGCGCGGTGAAGGAGACGCTCACCTCGATCCGCCGCGCCGGCGCGGACCTCGTGGTCAGCTACTTCGCGCCCGAGTTCTGGGACGGGCGGCAGTTGGTCTGATCCCCGCGGGAGAAGCCGGCGGCCCGCGCGGCCCGGCTCCTCGGGTGACGCCCATCGGATTTGTTCCCCCTCCCGTCTCGGCAGCCAACGTCGCGAGCCGGGACGGACGTCGGTGGTCGAGGCGGGGTGCGCCGCACCTCGCCATTCTCACGACGATCGTTCCTCGACCGCCGACGGTTCGGGGGGGAAGGGCGGGGTAGTGTCGCCAGTCCCTTGGCACCCTCGACGCTTTTCCCGTCGTGAATCGTGTGCTACACGAAGGGGATGCGCTCCCTCCCTCCCCGATGCCGCGTCCTCCGCACGCTTGCGCCGAGCCTGCTCCTCACGACCGTCGGATGCGGCCTCGACGCAGCGCCGGTGGACTCCGCCGGGGTGGCAACGAGATCCGCGACGTTCTTCCTCGATGCCTCCACGCAAGTCCAGGTCGGCGTCCTGGAGCGGGACGGCGAACGCGCGGACGCGCAGGAGTGGTGGCGCCCCCGGGCGGAGGGGTACGAGCAGGGGTGGAACGTCGCGGAGCGGCCCCCCGGCGCCGGACCGATCGTCGTCGCGGTGTCCACGTCGAGCCCCGTGACCGCCGACGGGGCCGACTTGCGGATGGGCCAGTGGCGAATCCACGCCGCCGCCGCCTGGGATCGGGACGGGGACCTGCTCCCCGCGAGCCTCGCGCCGGCCGCCGAGGGCTTCGTCGTGACGGTGGACGACACGGGGGCGGACTACCCCATCGTGATCGATCCGCTGTATTCGACGGTGGAGTGGTCCGCGTACGGCTCTGCTCGCTCCGAACATTTCGGCAGCGCGGTGGCCTCGGGGGACCTCGATGGCGACGGGTACGACGATCTCGTCGTCTCGGCGTCGGGGGCGAGCACGGGGGTCGGCGCGTACGGCGAGGTGTACGTCTACGCGGGCGGCGCGTCCGGTCCGGGGACCTCGCCGACGACCACCCTGGCGGGCTCCACCACCCGCTACGGGATGGGGAAGGCGCTCGGCGTCGGCGACGTGGACGGCGACGGGTATGACGATCTGCTGGTGAAGTCGGAGTCGATGGCCAGCTCGACCACGCGGACCGTCAGCCTCTACGACGGCGGGGCGACCGGCCTCTCCACGACCGAGAGTTGGAGCCAGACCGACACGACGGGGTCCTACCTGGGCTCGTCGATCGCCGTCGCCGACTTCGACGGGGACGGGTACGCCGACGCCGCTCTCTCCGAGTACGCGTACACCGGCGCGGGGCGCGCTTCGGTCTTCCTCGGTCCGTCCTTCGGCTCCACGGCGGACGCCTACCTCACCGACAGCGCCGCCGGGATGTTCAGTTGGGGCCTGCAGGTGGTCACCGACGCGGACGGCGACGGGCTGCCGGAGCTTGCGGCCTCCGACTACACCTACGACACCGTCGCGTACCAGCCGAAGGGCGCGGTGTGGGTCTTCCCCGGCGACGGGTCGGCGGGCGTCTCGAGCGCCTACGCGGTGAAGTACATCGGCGCCGCCAACGACCGCTTGGGGTGGGGCATCGGCGACGGCGGGGACGTCAACGGCGACGGCTACGGGGACCTGCTTGTCACGCGTCGGAAGACCTCCGGGATGTACCAGCTTGAGGTCTACCAGGGCAGCGCGGCGGGGCACGCCGCGAGCGTCTCGACCAAGGTCTACGACAGCTCCTACTCCGGCTTCGCGGGGTCGAGCGCGGCGTTCTGCCACCTCGACGCCGACGATGACGGCTACGACGACGTGGTCGTCTCGGCCTCCACGGCGACGGACGACGTGCTCCTGACCTACTCCGGGGCCGCCGCGGGGCTGAGCACCACGTCGCCGACCTCCATCACCCTGAGCACCGTCGCCGGTTGGAGCTCCCTCATGGGGATCGTGCCCGTCGGGGACGTCGACGGCGACGGGTTCGCGGAGCTCGCCGTCTCCGATTCGTACAACACCGGGTCGGCGGGGTCTTCGCTCGACGTGGGCTGGGCGGGCCTCTTCGAGCGCCGTGCCGACGACGACGGAGACGGCGCATGGGCCGGAGGCGGCGGCACCGACTGCGACGACGCCGACGCCGCGGCCTACCCCGGGGCCCCGGAGGTCGTCGGTGACGGGATCGATCAGGACTGTGACGGCTACGACGCCTGCTACACCGACGCCGATGGCGACGGGTATGGCGCCACGACCACGGTCGGCAGCCTCGACCTCGACTGCTCCGACGTCGGCGAAGCCGACAATGCGGATGACTGCGACGACGGCCACGCGACCGCGCACCCCGGCGGCACCGAGTCTGCGGCCGACGGCCTGGACGGCGACTGCGACGGGAAGGAGACCTGTTACCGCGACAACGACCACGACAGCCACGGTTCGTCCACCACCCTCACCAGCGGCGACACCGACTGCGCGGACGTTGGGGAGGCCGGCGTCGCGGACGATTGTGACGACAGCGCCGCCGGGACCTACCCGGGCGCCTCGGAGACCGTGGCGGACGGCGTAGACCAGGACTGCGACGGCGGCGACACCTGTGGCACGGACCTCGACGGCGACGGGTTCGGTTCAACCCCGCTCCGCGCCAGCGCCGACCTCGACTGCACCGACGCGGCGGAGGCCGACGACGTCGAGGACTGCGACGACGGCGACGCGGCGGTCAGTCCGACCGCGGCGGAGGTCGTCGCCGACGGCGTGGACCAGGACTGCGACGGGGGCGACACCTGCTACGCCGACGCGGACCGCGACGGTGAGGCCGGGAGCGCCGAGATCACCAGCGTCGACCTGGACTGTGCCGACGCGGGCGAGGGCGACACGGTGACCGACTGTAACGATGGCGATGCCGCCAGCCACCCGGGGGCGGGGGAGCTGCCGGGGGACGGCGCCGATCAGGACTGCGATGGTGCCGACGACTGCTACGAAGACGTGGACGGCGATGGCTCCGGGGGCGTGGGCGTCGTCGCAGGCAACGACATGGACTGCGCGGACGCGGGCGAGGCGGCCACCAACGACGACTGTCGGGACACCGACAAGTCTACGCATCCGGGCGCCACGGAGACGGTCGCGGACGCCTACGACCAGGACTGCGACGGGGCTGACGCCTGCTACATCGACCTCGATGGCGACGGGTTCGGCTCGGACCTCCTCGTCGACGCCGCGGACTACGACTGCACCGACGTCGGGGAGGCCGCCGTGTCCGGCGACTGCGACGACCTCGACCGGAGCCGCAACCCGGGCGTGACGGAGGTCGCCGGCAACGGCACCGACGAGAACTGCGACGGCGCCGACGGCTGTTACGAAGACCTCGATGGCGACGGGGTGGGCTCCGCCGTGATCGTCGAGTGTGGCGGCGACGCCGTCACCAGCGGCGGCGACTGCGACGACACCGCAGTCGCGGTGCACCCGGGGGCGTCGGAGCACTGCAACGAGGCGGACGACGATTGTGACGGGGAGATCGACGAGGATGTCGCCGACCCCACGGTCTGGTACCGCGACGCAGACGACGACGGCTGGGGCGTGGAGGAGGACACCGCTGCGAGCTGCGACCGCCCCGAGGGCTATGTCGCCGACGCGGGCGATTGTGAAGACGCCGACCCCGAGATCCACCCCAAGGCCTTCGAAGATTGTGAAGCGACGACCGACCTGAACTGCGATGGCGAAGTCGGTGCCGAGGACCCCGACTGCGACAACGGGGGGAGTGACACGGAGGAGCCCAGCGGGGACACCGGGGCAGGCGGCACCGCCGACGGGGGCCTCTGCGGTTGCCTCGGCGGCGGCTCGGGCTCCGGGGCCGCGGGGCTGCTCCTCGGCGTGGGGGTGGCGGTGGCGGGGCGGCGGAAGGGGAGGTGAGCGCGCGGGGGGCGCGGTTGCGGGGTGGGGGGGCCAGCCCGGGCGCTGCGCAAACACGCGTCGCCCACGTGGCTGAAATCGCTTCCAGGCCGCCGGGCTGGCCCACCCCGCGTCGCCGGTTGTACGGCTGACCGAGGAGGCGGGTTACCAACCCGCCGCCGACCGAAGCCGAACTACAACCGGC